>JAQZBU010000180.1 GCA_029237735.1 Ramlibacter sp.
GCCGAGGCGTAACCGGTCATGCTGTAAACTGCCATGCAGAGGGATCTTTGAAGTTCGTTGCGGGGGATTTCGAGGAACGCACGGGGCTTCGGCAGGCCCGAACATTCTTCAAATTATGTCAAAGGTCAAACCCGCACCCTTGCCGCCGGACACCGTCATAGGTGGTTACCGGGTCGTGCGCAAGCTTTCCGCGGGTGGTTTCGGCGTCGTCTACCTCGCGGTGGACAACGAGGGCCAGCAGATCGCCATCAAGGAATACCTGCCTTCCTCGCTGGCCACCCGGCCTCCCGGCGAGCTGCTGCCGCAGGTGGCCCCCGAAAAACTCTCCCTGTACCGCCTCGGCCTCAAGAGCTTCTTCGAGGAAGGCCGGTCGCTTGCCCAGATCTCGCACTCCTCCGTGGTGAGCGTGCTGAACTTCTTCCGCGAGAACGAGACGGTGTACATGGTCATGAACTACCTGGAGGGCGCCACCCTGCAGGACTTCATCATCACCGCACGCGAGCTGAAGAAGCAGAAGGTCTTCCGCGAGTCGACCATCCGCTCGCTGTTCGACGAGATCCTGCGCGGCCTGCGCATCGTGCACCAGCACAAGATGCTGCACCTGGACATCAAGCCGGCCAACATCTTCATCACCGACGACAACCGCGCCGTGATGATCGACTTCGGCGCCGCCCGGGAAGTGCTGTCCAAGGAAGGCAATTTCATCCGGCCCATGTACACGCCCGGCTTCGCCGCGCCCGAGATGTACCGCCGGGACTCCTCGATGGGCCCGTGGACGGACATCTACGCCATCGGCGCCTGCATCTACGCCTGCATGCAGGGCTATCCGCCCAACGACGCGCCGCAGCGACTGGAAAAAGACCGCCTGGCGCTCGCCTTGAGCCGCCTGCGCGGTGTCTATTCCGACAACCTGATCGAAGTGGTGGAATGGTGCATGTCGCTCGATCCGCTGTCCCGCCCGCAATCGGTGTTTGCCCTGCAGAAGGAACTGAGCCGGGAGGGCGAACGGCGCTATACCAAGCTGTCGGTCGGTGAGAAGATGCGCCTCCAGTTCGACAACATGGTGACCGACACCAAGAAGAACATGAAAAAGGCCACCGGCTTCGGGGCGAAAGCCAAGTGAAATTCTCCGTGTTCCAGGTCAGCCGCAAGGGCGGCCGCGAGAAGAACGAAGACCGGATGGGCTACTGCTACACGCGCGAGTCCGGCCTGTTCCTGCTGGCCGACGGCATGGGCGGCCACCCGGAAGGCGAAGTCGCCGCGCAACTGGCGCTGCAGACCATCTCGGCCCTGTACCAGAAGGAAGCGCGGCCCGTCGTCAAGGACGTGACCGAGTTCCTGTCTTCGGCGCTGATGGCCGCGCACCACCAGATCATCCGCTACGCCAGCGAAAAGGGCATGCTCGACACGCCGCGCACCACGCTGGTGGCGTCCATCGTGCAGGGCCAGCACGCCACCTGGGTGCATTGCGGCGACTCGCGGCTGTACGTCGTGCGCGGCAGCGAGCTGCTGACGCGCACGCGCGACCACTCGTACCTGGAGCAGCAGAACGCCGGCGTGATCCGCATGGACCGGATCAACCGCAACATCCTCTTCACCTGCCTCGGCTCGCCCACCAAGCCGGTGTTCGACGTCACGGGGCCGGTGCAGCTGCAGCAGGGCGACAAGATCCTGCTGTGCTCCGACGGCCTGTGGAGCAGCCTGGAAGACATCGAGATCGTGCGCGAGCTCAGCACCAAGCCGGTGGCCGAGGCGGTGCCCGACCTGGTGGAAGGCGCGCTGCGCAACGGCGGCGAGCATTCCGACAACGTGACGGTGATCGCGCTGGAATGGGAGACGCCGGACACCTTCGAGTCCACCCGCGGCATCTCCACCGACAGCATCAGCGACGGCGTGTTCGCCTCCACCATCCAGGCCGGCGTGCTGGACACGCTGGTGGACGACCTCGACGACGCCGCCATCGAGCGCTCCATCGCCGAGATCAACGAGGCGATCCGCCGGTCGGCTGCCAAGAAGGTCTAGCCGGCAGGGGCTGCATGCCCGGCTGTTGCCAGCCACCCATGCTGGGCGCCGATGCGGGTTCACCCGTAGTGGCGTCAAGCATGGATCACACGTGACGCCCCAACTCGTGCTACTTTCTGATCAGAGATAGGTGGATCAGCGCACGAACCCATGCCTCCCCAGAGAACGCAAGACCAATCCTTGCTCACGTTGATTGCGGAAGACTATCGCCGGCACGGAAGTTCGCTGACGGAACCGGCCTTCGTGTCGCTCCTGATCTATCGGTACGGGCGTTGGGCCTGGCAGCGGAGGAACCCGGTCCTGCGGTGGTTCGGGAACAAGCTCTATGGCTTGATGAAGGTCCTGATCCTCAATGTCACCAAGGTCTGGATCCCTCCCCAAACCACCATCGGCCAGGATTTCCATATCGTCCATGCCGAAGGGTCCCTCTCCATCCACCCGGATGCCGTGATCGGCGATCGATGCGGCGTCATGCACAACGTCACGATCGGCACGAACATGGGACCGGGCGCCCCGGTCATCGGGGATGACGTGTTCATCGGCGTCAACTCGACCGTTTTGGGGCCCATCACGATCGGTGATCGGGTACGCATCGGCGCCAACACCTCCGTGACGACCAACGTCCCTTCCGACTCGGTTGTCATCGGCTCTCCGGGCAGGATCTACAAGCGATTGACACCCTTTGTTCCGCCGGGACGGCAACCGCCGAAAGGCCAGGCTTCCGTCCAGGTGAAGGAGACGTGATCACGGTGGCACAGAGCGTGTATCGCTTGTTCGCCGACAACCTGCCGCTTCGGGCGTCGAAGGTGGCGCTGATCGATGCGGACTCGGGTCGGTCGGCGACCTATGGGCAACTCGGCGAGGAAGTCGACCTCATTGCGGACTTCCTGGCCGCAGCAGGGATTGCCGCGGGCGACCGTGTGATCGTCCATGCCAGGAAGGGCATCTTCGAGGTGGCCGCGATGCTTGCAGCCTGGAAGATCGGCGCCGTCGTCGTCAATGTGAACGTCCAGTGGACGGCCGAGCAACTCGCGTATGTCGCCACGGACTGCGAAGCCAGGGCCTTGATCACCGGTCGGGAGGCGCTGCGAAAACTGGACGTCCTGCCCCGATCCGTCCAGCGGATTCTGGTGATGGGCGCCAAAGGCGTGGCCGTACCGGAGGGGTGTGAGGATGCGTCGGCCCTGGCGCCCACGGGCCAGGCTCGTGAGCAGCTTGTCCGGGACTCCGACCTGGCCATGATCATCTACACCTCGGGCTCGACCGGTTCTCCAAAAGGCGTGATGCTGACGCACGCGAACATCTGCATCGGAGCGGACTCGGTGATCTCCTACCTCCAGCTCCGGGAGGACGATCGCCTGCTGAGCGTATTGCCCTATAGCTTCGATGCCGGGCTGAACCAGCTCACGACGATGCTGAGGACCGGTGGGACCGTGGTTCACCAGCCCGTCGCCCTTGCCTCGGAGCTGATTCGAGCGGTCCAGGCCCACGGGGTCACCGGGTTTGCGGGCGTCCCTCCACTCTGGAGCCAGGTGGTTCGCTTCCTGGATGAGGCCCGCTCGCCTCTGCCATCGCTGCGGTACATCACCAGCACGGGCGGCAAGATCGCCCCCCATATCCTCGAGCGGATGCCGGCGGTGTTTCCCGGAGTCGCCATCTATCTGATGTACGGTCTCACGGAGGCCTTCCGCTCCACGTTTCTCGAGCCGGAGAAATTCACGCGAAAGATGGGCTCGATCGGGCAAGCCATCCCGAACGCGCAGGTCTTTGTCATCAAGCACGGTCACGGGCGAGCGGCGCCGGGTGAGCAGGGCGAACTCGTGCACGCGGGTCCCCTGGTCAGTCTCGGGTACTGGCGCCAACCCGAGCTGACGCGGCAGAAGATCCGGCCATGCCCTGAATTGGCCGACCTTCTCGGCGACACCCCGGTGGTCTACAGCGGCGACCTCGTCCGGGTGGATGAGGATGGCGACCTCTGGTTCGTGGGACGCATGGATGACATGATCAAGACGAGCGGCTTTCGCCTCAGTCCGACGGAGGTCGAGGACCTGGTGTCCGGAAGCGGCCTGGTCACGGACGTGGTGGCCTTCGGGGTGGAGGATGACGACCTGGGCCAGGTCGTCCATGTCGCGCTGACGCCCCTCGGGGACTTCAGCGAGGCAGCCCTGATGGCTCACTGCCGCCGTGTGATGCCTCATTACATGATTCCGCGGCGCGTCCATGCCTGGCCGGGCCCCATGCCCCGGACCTCCAGCGGCAAGCTGGATCGCCCTCTGGTCATCTCGCGATGCAAGGCCCGTGCGTCCGCCGGCCTCCAGGAACCTGCCTCATGACAATGAACAGCCAAGACCTGATCGATTTCCTGCGCAACGAGCTCCATGTCGAGGAGCCCCTCGACCCCGGAACGCCCCTGTTCTCGACGGGCCTCCTGGACTCCGTGGCCATGCTCAACGTGATTGCGTTTGTCGAGGAACGGGCCAAGATCACTGTATCCGCCGGTGACGTGACATTGGAGAACTTCGACACGCCCGAACGGATCGCGACCTATGTCGACGCGCACCGCTGACGAGCCATCCCTTGACGCAGTCCTGGGCCGCGTCGCCGATCAATTCGGAACGCCAGCCTTTGTCTACCTGACAGACGCCATCGAGCAGCGCCTCGCCGAACTCAGGGCCCGCATGGGCCGATGGTTCAGCTTCAGCTACGCAGCCAAGTCCAACCCCAACCCCGAGCTTCTTCGCTGGTTGGCGCCAAGGGTCGAGTCGATCGACGTGTCCTCCCTTGGAGAGTTCCGGCTGGCCCGCGCGGCGGGTTGGGCTGCCGGGCGCGCGAGCTTCACCGGTCCGGGCAAACGGGATTTCGAGATCGAGGAGGCCATCGCGGACGGGCTGGGCGAGCTCGTGGTGGAGAGCGTGCGGGAGGCTGTCGTCGCAGACCGGGTCGCGCGAGCCCTGGGCCGGGTCCAGAGCGTGCTCGTCCGCCTTTCCCCGTCCCGGATTCCCAAGGGATTCGGCGACCAGATGGCGGGTCGGCCCAGTCCATTCGGGCTGGACATCGAGTCGGTTGCCGAAGAGCTCCCCCGGATTCTCGCCCTTGGGCACTTGCGAGTAGCCGGCTTTCATATTTATTCCGGTACGCAGTGCCTCAAGCCGGAGGCGATTTGCGAGAACTACCGGATTTTCCTGGAGGCCTTCAGGACAGTCTGTACCGACTTCGGCCTGGCTCCGCAAAGGCTCGTGTTCGGATCGGGATTGGGTATCCCGTACCACCCCGGAGACAGCGGACTCGATCTGGCCCAGGTGGCCGATGGCGTTGCGCCGGACCTCGAAGGCTTCATCGGGGATGCGCGCTTCCAGCAGACGTCGCTCTCCCTGGAGCTGGGCCGCTTCCTGGTCGGCGAGGCCGGATACTTTCTCACCCGGATCATCTCCATCAAGGAGTCGCGCGGCAGCCGGATCGGCATCTGTGACGGTGGATTGAACAACCACCTGCCGGCAGCGGGTCGCTTCGGCATGGTCATCCACCGGAACTATCGGATGCATCGGGTGGGCGGTGGGGAGGCGTCGGAGAAGATCGACCTCGTGGGGCCGCTATGCACCTCCATCGACCGCCTGGCGAGCGGGGTGTTGCTGCCAAGGCTCGAGGAGGGAGATCTCGTCGCGATCCACGGCAGCGGGGCGTATGGATTGACCGCGAGCCCGCTGCACTTCATCAGCCATCCCCTTCCGCGCGAGGTGCTCGTGGAGGGGCCCAGGCTCCGGGATGCCACGCGGGCGCTGGGCTTCGATGACGCCAAGGGGCCAGTGGTCATGGGCCAGGGTGCAAAATCACGCCCTCCTAGTCCCTGACCCCTTCCCCCATGCCCTTCCAACGCGCCGGCCGAGCCGCCGACCAGCTGCGCCCCGTGCGGATCACGCGCGGCTTCACCATCCATGCCGAAGGTTCGGTGCTGATCGAGTTCGGCGCCACCCGGGTGCTGTGCACCGCCTCCGTCGAGGAGAAGGTGCCGCCGCACAAGCGCGGCAGCGGCGAGGGCTGGGTGACCGCGGAGTACGGCATGCTGCCGCGCGCCACGCACACCCGCGGCGACCGCGAGGCGGCGCGCGGCAAGCAGAGCGGCCGCACCCAGGAGATCCAGCGCCTGATCCCCTGGACTGCGACGTGCTGCAGGCCGACGGCGGCACCCGCACCGCGGCCATCACCGGGGCGTTCGTCGCGGCGCAGGATGCGGTGAACTCGCTGCTCGCTTCCGGCAAGCTGGCCGAATCGCCGGTGCTCGGGCCGGTGGCCGCCATTTCGGTGGGCATCGTCGACGGCACGCCGCTGCTCGACCTGGAGTACGTCGAGGACGTCGCCTGCGACACCGACATGAACGTCGTGATGACGGGCGCGGGGCACTACGTGGAAGTCCAGGGCACCGCAGAAGGCGCGGCCTTCACCCGGGCGGAGATGGACGAACTGCTGCGCCTGGCCGAGAAGGGCATCGGCGAACTGGTCGAACTGCAGGGCAAGGCGCTGGCCGCGTGATGGACCGGATCGTGCTCGCCTCCAACAATGCCGGCAAGCTCGCGGAGCTGAAGGCGATGTTCGCGCCGCTGGGGCTGACGCTCGTGCGCCAGGGCGAGCTGGGCGTGCCGGAAGCGGAGGAGCCCTTCGGCACCTTCGTGGAGAACGCGCTGGCCAAGGCGCGCAATGCCGCGCGGCACACCGGGCTGCCCGCCATCGCCGACGACGCCGGCCTCTGTGTCGATGCGTTCGGCGGACGCCCCGGCGTCCACACGGCGCATTACGCGACGCAGTTCGGCTACCCCAAGGGCGACGACAACAACGTCAAGGCGCTGCTGGAGCAGATGCGCGGCATCGGCCAGCGCCGCGCG
>JAQZBU010000044.1 GCA_029237735.1 Ramlibacter sp.
GTGGTGCTGGACGAGGGCGAGCGTGAAGGCCTGTTCGCTTTCGATCCCGCTGCCGGCCCGCCCGGGGACGGCCGCAACCCGCATAACAAGCTGGCCTGGGATATGGCCATCAGCCGTGTCGTAACGGCCTACCCGGAAGGGATCGAGGAAGGGCGTGCGCTGGCACTCGAAGGCTACTACACCCTGTCGGATGGCACCCGCGTTGCTCCGGCGTTTCAGCTCCTGCGTGAACGCGTGCAAACGACCACCCCCGAGTGGGCCGAGACCATCACAGGCATTCCCGCAGCCCGCATTCGCAAGTTGGCCCAGGAGCTCGGGCAAACTGCGCTGCACCAGGCCTTCGAGCTGCCCATCCCCTGGACGGACGCGTGGGGGAAGCGCCATGGGACCACGCAGGGCCGGCCTGTCGCCTTCCATGCGATGCGGGGGCTGGCTGCGCACTCCAACGGCTTCCAGACCGTGAGGGCGCTGGCGGTGCTGATGAGCATCCTGGGCACCATCGACGCGCCCGGCGGCTTTCGGCACAAGGCGCCGTACCCGCGGCACATCGTGCCGAACTATCGGGCGTTCAATGACCCGTCGATGGTGAAGCCGAACACGCCGCTCAATGCGGCGCCGCTGGGTTTCCCCGCGAGCCCCGAAGAGCTTGCCATCCATGAGGATGGCACCCCTCTTCGGATCGACCACGCGTTCTCATGGGAGCACCCGCTCTCCGCGCATGGGTTGATGCACAACGTCATCACCAACGCCACGCGCGGCGACCCTTACCGCCTGGACACCTTGCTGATTTTCATGGCCAACATGGCATGGAATTCGACAATGAACACCATGGCCGTTCGTGAGATGCTCAACGCGCGTGATGAGAGGGGCGAATACAAGATTCCGTTTCTCGTCGTGTGCGATGCATTCCAGAGCGAGATGGTCGCCTTCGCGGACCTGGTGCTGCCGGACACGACCTACCTCGAGAGGCATGACGTGATGAGCATGCTGGACAGGCCCATCTCCGAATTCGACGGGCCGGTGGATTCCGTCCGCGTGCCCGTCGTGCCGCCGACCGGGCAGTGCAGGCCCTTCCAGGAAGTGTTGATCGAACTCGCGTCCCGACTGAAGTTCCCGGCATTCACGCTTGCCGACGGCAGCCGCAAGTTCAAGGACTACCCCGACTTCGTCGTCAACTTCCAGCCCCAGCCGGGTGTCGGCTTCCTCATGGGGTGGCGCGGCAAGGACGGCTCGCAGCACCTCAAGGGTGATCCGAACCCGAAACAGTGGGAGATATACGCCAAGAACAACTGCGTGTTCCAGTACCACATGCCGCTGGACCAGCAGTACATGCGCAACTGGAATCGCCCTTACCTCGACTTTGCGATGGAAAAGGGCTGGCGCCAGAGGAACGACCCCGTGCAGCTGGCCATCTATTCGGACACGCTCCAGAGTTTCCGTCTTGCCGCGCAGGGAAAGAGCCGCGGGCGACAGCCCCCCGAACATCTGCGGGGCCGCATCGATACCTACTTCGACCCGCTGCCCTTCTGGTATCCGCCACTGGAGGAAGCGTGCACCGATGCAGAGGCGTATCCCCTGGCCGCCATCACGCAAAGGCCGATGGCCATGTACCACTCCTGGGACTCGCAAAATGCTTGGCTGCGGCAGATCCACAGCCACAACTACCTGTACGTCAATTCGTCGACTGCAACGAGTGCGGGCATCCCGGACGGCGGCTGGTGCTGGCTCGAGAGTCAGTGGGGCAAAGTCCGCTGCATGGTCCGCTACAGCGAGGCCGTGGAGCCGGGCACCGTGTGGACGTGGAACGCGATCGGCAAGGCCAACGGCGCCTGGAGCCTGCAGCCCAAGGCGGACGAATCCCGCAAAGGCTTTTTGCTCAATCACCTGATCACCGAAGAGCTGCCGTTCAAGGGCGGTGCCATCAGCAACTCGGATCCGGTGACGGGGCAGGCAGGCTGGTATGACGTGCGGGTGCGGATTCGGCCTGCGCCGGCCGAGGATGAAGCCGAAACCAGTCCCCAGGTCAACGCCCACCATTTTGTCCAGCCAACCGTGAGAATGCCATGAGTACCGCGGCAACCCAGGAAACACTCGCCAGGCAGCTGGCGCTGGTGATCGACCTCAACGTGTGCGTCGGCTGCCATGCCTGCGTCACGTCGTGCAAGGAGTGGAACACCTCCGGTGCGGCGGGACCGCTCGCGGATCTGAATGCGTATGGCGCCGAACCCTCCGGCACTTTCTTCAATCGGGTGCAGACCTACGAAGCCGGCACGTTCCCGGATACACAGACGGTTCATTTCCCCAAGAGCTGCCTGCATTGCGAGGAGCCGCCCTGCGTGCCGGTGTGTCCGACAGGCGCCAGCTACAAACGTGCCGAGGACGGGATCGTCCTCGTCGACTACGACAAGTGCATCGGCTGCAGCTACTGCAGCTGGGCCTGTCCGTATGGCGCGCGGGAGCTCGATGCCGAGCGCAAGGTCATGACGAAGTGCACGCTGTGCGTCGACCGGATCTACGACGAGCTGCTGCCGCCGCAGGACAGGAAGCCCGCCTGCGTGAAGGCCTGTCCCACCGGCGCGCGCCTCTTCGGCGACATCAAGGACGCGAATTCAGAAGTCTCGAAGGCCATCAGGGAGCGCGGCGGCTACCAGCTCATGCCCGAGTGGGAAACGCAACCGGCCAATCACTACCTGCCGCGAGCGGTGGTGAGCGTGAGCGGCCGCGAGGTAGGCATCAACGTCGAGACCGGCCACCTGCAGATGCCGGCCGATGATGCCGATGCACCCGAACCTGTCCTGGAAGCCTGATGAACCCCGCACTCTCCATCATCATCTTCACCACGCTGGCAGGCGCCGCGCAGGGTTTGGCCGTGGTGCTGGCGCTCTCGCAGCTCCTTGGCGCCGGCCTGGACAACACGTTCGTCGCGCGATCGCTCTGGGTGGCGGTGGCGCTCGCCATCGTCTCGCTGGTGGCTTCCTTCTTTCACCTGGGACGTCCCCTGCGGGCGTGGCGCGCCGCGATGATGTGGCGGACATCCTGGATGTCGCGGGAGGTCATCGTGCTGCCGGTCTTCATCCTGCTCGTGGGAACATGGGCGGGCGTGTTGACCTTCTCCGCGAGCCCCGGCGATGTCACGCCGCTCCTTCCGCTGGCCGTCATTGCCGTGTCCGCGCTGCTCTGGTATTGCACGGCCATGATCTACGCGTGCATCCGGTTCATCCAGGAGTGGGCGCATCCGCTGACCATCGTGAACTACACCGTCATCGGGCTGGCGTCGGGGCTGGTTCTTGCGGGAGCGCTGGGCGTGGCGTGGGGCCAGCCTCAATTCGCCGCGCACCTGGGCGCCTGGGCGTTCGCCATCACGACGCTCGCATGGCTGACACGGGTGCTGGCGCTGCGCCGCAATGCCAGGCTGAAGCCGAAGTCCACACTCCAGTCGGCCACGGGGATCAAGTCGCCCGGTATCGTCCAGAAGTCGATGGGCATGACCGGGGGCTCGTTCAACACACGGGAATTCTTTCACCATGCGTCGGTCGCCGCATTCCGGCGAATGAAGGTCATCTTCCAGCTGTGCGCATTCGCGCTGCCGCTCGCGCTTGTGGTTCTTGCGGTGGCCAGTGGATGGAGTGCGGCATGGCTCGTCGCAGTGCCGATCCAGCTGGCGGGCGTGCTGGCAGAGCGGTGGTTCTTCTTCGCCCAGGCGCGCCATCCCCAAAACCTTTATTACCAGGTTGTTTCCTGATGGAGCAAGGTCAAAAATGGCACGAGCAGGGCGAAGAGCCGGACTACCGCTTCTCGCTCGCCAACGAGAGGACATTTCTCGCCTGGGTCAGAACGGCGCTTGCCATTCTCGCGGGCGCAATCCTCTTGCATGAGTTCGCCTCCCATATCCAGCCAGCGGCCTTCATCGCGGGTGCCAGCGTCGCGCTCGCATTACTCGCCGCGATACTGGGAGCGGGCGCCTACCTGCGCTGGAAGGCTAATGAGATCGCGATGAGGCATTCGCGCCCACTGCCGTATTCAAGGCTCTTGCCGGTATTGTCGATCTGCATTCTGACGCTGTCGGCAAGCGCAGCGATCGTGCTGGCACGCTAGTGATGAGCACGGTGAGCGCGGGCCTGCAGGCTCAACGCACGGCACTTGCCTGGACCCGGACCGCTTTGGCAATGATCGTCACTGCGCTATTAGTGCTTCGCCTCGGTGTTGTGGCGGTCGATCGGTCTGTCGAATTCCTTGGCGTCGCCCTTCTTGCGATTTCCGCCGGCATGCTGTTGATTGGAGAGGGGCGACGCCGCCAACTAGCGAAGGCACCTGCCGGGGCAAGGTCCCGCTTTATAGCGGGTTGTGCAGTCTGTGTTGCACTGGCATCGCTTGCCGGTGTGTTGGCGATGCTGCGTTGAGTGACCATGGAGGCTTTGAACGGTTTTACCGCGCGGGCGGTACCGCGAAGCGGCTAGCGAATTTTTTGCCATCACGCTTGAGATTGTCGTAATGGGTAGCGTTTTCGGCGTGGTACACGAAAGTCTTATGCTAGGTGACACTTCCCGCTCGATTAGCTGCCACTTGTGCCAAATTAAAAAGCCCCGTCCAACGGGGCTGTTCGCCATTTCTGGACACCTTACAGCACGGATCGAGCCGCTCGCATGTGACGTCTGCTTTGGGCCCGTAAGCAGACGTTGGCCAGAGTAACGCATGCACCGGCGGAGTGTCAACCCGCCGGTCATGCGCTGCCGTAGTAGGGGAGGGCGAAATGCGCTTGGGGAGAGGGGGAAGAGTCGACAATACGCACGCGGTACGGAATGGTTGGACGACTGCTTTCGGCCCAAGAGTGGTGGTTGAGAATTTCCGAGGCGGTGGACCGGTCTACTCTGAAAGTTGACGTTTGCTGGCGCGGTCTCGCGGCTACAAAGCCTAGGACATCGAGCTGCAGGGCACGCGCAGGCCGCCGTCCGAGCTACGTTGAAGGCCGCAACCGCATGATCGAGACGCTCCATGAACTCGGGATGCCGTGACAGGTCGACTGGCGGGAAAGACCATGGCCTCCCGAGCGCGACCGCCTTCCCATGAGCCACACCGGAAAACCGCCTTGCGATGAAGGCACTGTCCTCCGCGGCGACGGCCACTCACGCGAAGTGGCAGGTGCCGATCTGCCAGCGCCACACTCCCGCAGACGAGGAGCGACCAAAGTATGAATCACGCGTGCAAGTACGCTGTGCTCATGGGGTGAATCCAACCTGATCCATATGAATTGTTATTGGCCGAGCACAGGGTGCGACGGCACAGGAGCGCGCCGAGTGGACGGTCGCGTGGACACCAGCCTGGGGCCGGTTGAGCGTGCCAATGCATATGCGCGCTGGCTGGCTGCAGGCGAGAGCGTCCAGGCCCTGTCAATGAGGATGGGCTATGGAGCAGTCCCGGGGGTTGTGCCCGTTCTAGCGGGAGCCCGCCGTCCATGCAGACGCGCGGAAAGCGTGATACCGTGCAATTTTGCTCCAACGCTCCTCGTTTCCCCAGTCTCGGTAGGTGCATGCATGCGCAGGCCAGCTTTTATTGAACCGGCTCGGGTCGCTCTGGAAACTCCGCTATCCCGACTGCGGTACGTGCAGCGTGAACGCGCTGGAGCTGTCCGCTGCTGTGGTGGCCGTAGTCGCGATGTCGCAATTGGCGCCAACGCTCGCGACTGCGGGGCTGCCCGTCACCGGCTGCGCGCCGTCTGAAATTGGGAGGAGACACATGAATTTCCTCTGGCCTGAATTCCTCTACTTGCTCCTTGCGCTGCCACTGCTCGTTCTGCTTTACTTCTCGCTGCTGCGGCGCAAGAAAAAGATGGCACTGCGCTACGCATCGCTGTCGATCGTCAAGGAAGCGATGGCCGCAGGCCAGACCATGCGCCGGCATATCCCGCCCCTCCTCTTCCTGGTGGCACTCGCGGCCATGCTGCTGGCATCGGCGCGGCCGGTGGCTGTGGTCACGCTGCCGTCGAGCCAGCAGACCATCATCCTGGCAATGGATGTGTCGGGCAGCATGCGAGCGGCCGACGTGCAACCCAACCGGCTGGTGGCGGCGCAGTATGCCGCTAAGTCTTTCATCGCCAAGTTGCCGCGCCACATCAAGGTGGGCATCGTCGCGTTTGCCGGTTCGGCGCAGGTGGCACAGCGGCCCACCGTTAATCGCGAGGACCTTGCTGCGGCGATCGACAGTTTCCAGCTCCAGCGGGCCACCGCGATTGGCAATGCCATCGTGATCTCGTTGGCCGCGCTCTTTCCTGACGACGGCGTCGAGCTGGAGGCGATGCAAACCGGGCGCGAGCGACAGCGCGGCATCGTGATCGATTCCGAGAAGAAGAAAAAGAAGGAGTTCGCGACTGTGGAACCGGGCTCGTACACGTCCGCTGCCATCGTCATGCTGACCGATGGCCAGCGCACCACGGGTGTGGACCCACTGGAGGCGGCCAAGATGGCGGCGGACCGCGGCATCCGGGTCTACACTGTGGGCGTCGGCACCGCAGATGGCGAAATCATCGGCTTCGAAGGCTGGTCGATGCGTGTACGCCTGGACGAGGAAACCCTCAAGGCGATCGCCAACAAGACAAGCGCGGAATACTTCTACGCCGGAACCGCGGTCGACCTCACGAAGATCTATGAAACGCTGAGCTCGCGCCTGGCGGTGGAAAAGAGAGAAACCGAAACCACGGCGCTGTTCACCATGGCCGCGGCGGCGCTCGCCCTGCTGTCAGCCGGCCTGTCGCTGTTGTGGTTCAATCGCATCCTTTGATCCAGCGGCGCGGGAGTTAGTGCGTACTGAGCGGCCGGGGGGGCGTGCCTTCAGAAGCGATGGTACCAGCGGCAATCAACCCTCCGCTGGAGCGACTTGTTGGCCATCCGCGTTGAATCCTTCACGGAGAGCAACGGATCCCTGCGGTATATGTCGTCGAAAGAGGGCGCCAAGAAGACCTCTGGCGGCACGCCCATCGTGCAGTTCTTGAAGCTCTTCTGTAATCCGGTAATTGGGTACAGCAGCCTTGAGCATTAAGTCTTCTAGCGCGACAGCCCTGCTGTATCAGAGCTCGTCCCGCGCGCGTGGTTACGCTTTCTACTGGATTGCCTGGAAAACTAGCGACGCATCGGCTTCGATGCACGTTTGAAGGGGGCGCGGGTCGCCGGCTTCACTGTGTGCGTCATGGACGCGCGGTGGTGCCGCTTGGCGCCGACGCGTGTGCGGCTGCGCGCGCCCGTCCTGACTGGAAGATAGACTACCACCGGCTGGCCTGCCTTGAAAGCGTTAGATGCGCCAACCCTATTCCAGTTGGCGACCTGGCCCGGGCTAAGCCGGAAGCGTCTGGCGATGCTAGCCGCGGTATCGTGCTTCCTGGCCTTGACCGTGGTGCGGCGCGTCACCCGTTCGGGCGCGAGCTTGAGCTGCCCGTTGTCGGCGACGTGGCTGGCCACGTCGTTCTGCATCTTGGCCGAGCGCGGAACGATCAGGACCGACCCCGCCTTGATCAGCATGCGCGGCGGAATGGTATTCACGGTGCGCAGATCGGTCTCTTTCATGCCGACACGGCGCGCGGCTTCGGACACGCTCATCGTGACCGGCGCACTCCAGGCGGTCCAGCTTGCATACTGGCCTTCCGTATACGCTTCAAAATTTCGCTGGAACACCTTGGCGTTGTCCCATGGCAGCAGAATCTCGGGCGTGCCCGCCGCCAGGATCACGGGGCGCTTCATCGACGGATTGAGTGCCTTGAAGGCGTCCACCGACACATCGGCCAGCCGGGCGGCCAGTTCCACGTCGATGTCGCGGGTGACGGTGACGCTCTGGAAGTAGGGGTGATTCTTGATCAGCGGCAGCTCGGCGCCCAGGCTCTCCGGGTTGGCCACGATGTTCTTTACGGCCTGCAGCTTGGGCACATAGAAGCGCGTCTCGTTGGGCATGTTCAGGTCGACGTATGTGATGCCCAGGCCGCTTTTCTTGTTGCGCGTGATGGCGCGGCCGACGCTGCCTTCGCCCCAGTTGTAGGCGGCCAGCGCCAGGTGCCAGTCGCCGAACATGCCGTATAGCTTTTGCAGGTAGTCCAGTGCCGCACGCGTTGAGGCCAGGACGTCGCGGCGGTCGTCGCGGAATACGTTCTGCTTGAGTTCGAAGTAGTTGCCGGTGGCGGGCATGAACTGCCACATGCCGGCCGCGCGGGCGCTGGATACCGCCTGCGGATTAAACGCGCTCTCGATGAAGGGCAGCAGCGCCAACTCGGTCGGCATGTTCCGGAGCTCCAGTTCCTCCACGATGTGAAAGAGGTACTTGCGCGAGCGCTCCGTCATTCGCTGGATGTAGTCCGGGCGGGACACGTACCACTGCTCCTGCTGGCGCACCAGGTCGCTCTCCAGGTTGGGAATCGCAAAGCCGCGGCGGATGCGTTCCCACAGGTCGGCTGGCGGCTCCAGCTGAACGACGGCCAGCGAAGCCGCGTCGGAGGCAGTGATCGACTGCAGCGGGCCGGCGGGAATCACCGCCGGCACAACCAATTCGGCTATCGCGGCCGACTCGGTGGGTTTGACCGGCGCCGACGCGGCGATGGGCTTATACGCGAGTGGCGTGGCGCAGCCAGAGAGCCAAAGCAGGGTCGCCAGCGTCGCGAAAAGAAGCGGTCTCATCTGAATTTATTCTTTCGTCGTGGAATTGGTTATTTGGGCGGCCGAAGCCTTGGCCCCGGGCGGGCTTTATTCACTCGAGACGGTACCCGCTGAACGCGAGCCGCGATGTGATCGCGTAGGACCCAGTGCGCCAGCCGCCGAAAGACGAGCCGCTCCCATTGAATTGGACGCACGCATGACCGCTCAAAGATTCCTCGAGTGCGCCGCCAGGGTCACGCGGGGTACCGGCGCGTGCTGGTGCCCTTGTAGTGATGAACATGCCCTCTGTGGTCGGCGAGGAACTGCGGCATCAACGAACCCGCGACCATGGCGGCCAGCGCCGCAAGCAGCCCGGCGAGCTGCTGAGGGAAAGCTTCCGACAATACCGGCGCAGCAATAAACACCAACCATGTGCCCAGCCCGAGGACGACGGACGCGAGCGCGCCTTGGGTGGTCGCGCGGCCCCAGTAAAGCCCGAACACCAGGGGGACAAACGCCCCGACCAGCGGGACTTGATAGGCACCCGATACCAGCTCGTAGATCGACGTGCCTTGCATCGTGATGGCGTACGCCAGCACAATGCCCGTAAACACGAGGACCGACAGCCGCATCGCTTTGAGCGTTGCCGCGTCGCTCATGCCAGGGCTGATGTTTCGCAGAATGTTTTCCACGAACGTGGTGCTCGGTGCCAACAGCGTTGCAGACGCTGTCGACATGATCGCGGACAGCAGCGCTCCAAAGAACGCGATCTGAAGGGCAACCGGCATTTTCTCGATTACGAGCGTGGGCAATACTTTCTGCGGATCGTCCTTCAGCATGGCAGTCGCGGACTCGCCGAGCACGAGCACCGCCGCTGTGACGATGAACATCGGAATCAGCGCAAAGAGAAAGTAAAGAGTGCCTCCAATGATGGGGCCGCGAACGGCTGTCTTCGCATCCTTCGACGACATCACGCGCTGGAAGACATCCTGCTGTGGAATCGAGCCCAGCATCATGGTGATCGCTGCAGCGAAGAAGAACACCCATTCCCTGGCGCCGCCCTCCGGAAAGAACTGGAACTTGCCCTGCGTAGCCGCATACTCCACCACCTTGCCAGCGCCGCCCGCGAGGTCAGCGGCGAAGAGCGCGATAGCGATCAGCCCAAGCGTTATCACGATCATCTGGACGAAATCCGTGAGCGCAACGGACCACATCCCGCCGTACAGCGTGTACACCAGGACCACGGCGGTTCCGATCAACATTCCCACCGGCACGGAGATCGCGTCCTGCGAGAGGATGTTGAAGACGAGCCCCAATGCAGTCACCTGCGCCGCCACCCACCCGAGATAGCTGATGATGATCATGAGCGAACATAGGATCTCGATGGCCCTGCCGTAGCGTTGCCGATAGTAATCACCGAGCGTGATCAGGTCCTTGGAGTACAGCTTGCTGGCAAAGAACAGGCCGACCAGGATCAGACACATGGACGCGCCGAACGGGTCCTCCACTACGGCTCCAAGGTTTCCCGAGGCAAAGCGCGCCGAGGCGCCCAGCACCGTCTCTGATCCGAACCAGGTCGCGAATGTGGTCGCAATCACAATCGCCAGCGGCAGGCTGCGTCCGGCCACCGCATAGTCAGCGGTGTTGTGAACGCGCTTCGCTGCAAATAGGCCGATCGCTACAGAAGCGATCAGGTACAAAACCACGAAGGTGATCAGCATCCGTTACCACGAGTCAAAAAAAGAGCGGCCGAAGCCGCTTCAAAGCTCGCTCGTCCTATTGACGGGAATTCTTTCACCAATCGATCGTTGCAAGGCTAGGGTGCGGCCGTAAGGGCGCACCCTAGGTCGAATCTTTGGAGCGACTTGTGGCGTTCGCGATTCGAATAAGTTCGGCGAGGTTCCGTGCGCCCAGCTTGTTCATCACGCGCGACTTATGGACTTCGACCGTCCGGTTGCTGATCCCCAACTTCTCGCCGATGGCCTTGTTGTCCACGCCGTCAACGACGAGCGCCAGCACTTCCCGTTCGCGTCCGGAAAGCGCGGACGCCGCGGGGCGGCTCCCGATCGCAGCCGCATCGGGCGGCAAGCCGCCCATGGCGCGGTCAATCGCGTGCAGCAACTTTCCGTGGTCAAACGGCTTTTCCAGGAAATCTACGGCGTTCCACCTGAACGCGTGGCGTGCGGCCGCCAGGTCTCCATGCGCGGTCACGATGATGACGGGCAATCGCGACGGATGCCTGGCCAGCGCCTCCTGCATCTCCAGACCTGACATTCCCGGCATCCTGATGTCTGCGACAACGACGCCCCGCCAGTGCGGTGCCAGCGCGCCGAGGAAGTCCTCGGCGCACGCGAAAACGGCCGTCGCGTACCCACGCAGGCTGAGGAGTAAGGCGAGCGCATCGCGTACCGCGGCGTCGTCATCCACGATGAAGACGGTTTGCCGGTGGACAGGGCCATTCATGAGGCGGGAGGCGAGCTGAGTGGCAGGGTGAAGAGGAACTGGCCGCCCCGTCCCGGTTCGGCCCATAACCGGCCTCCATGAGCCTCGACGATCGAACGGCTGATCGCCAGGCCGACTCCCATGCCGCCGGGCTTCCCGGATGTGCGTCGCTCGAAAACTAGCTCAACTTCTCCACCATCGAGGCCGCGCGCGCTGTCGGTCACCGCAATCACCATGTCCGCGCCCTCCTGCTTCGCATCCAGCGTTACCCACGCCGGGGCGCCGCTGCGTTCCAGCTCTTCCGAAGCTGCTTCGAGCGCATTGGCAACCAGGTTTCGCACGACGACGCCAATCTGCACTGGGTCGAGCCAGACCGTCGCCATTTCCGCTGGCGTGCACGACCAGGTCAGACGCACGTTCAAAGCGAGCGCGCGCGCTGTCTGCGCCCGCATTGTTTCGTCCAGAAAGGGCCGAAGCGCAGTCGGCTGCAGCTCGGTGGCCCGGTCACGAAAGAAGTTGCGCAGCCGCTTCACGACCTCCGCGGCCCGGCCCGCTTCATCCGCCAGCTTGCCGGTGACGTCCGCGAGGGCCAGTGCGTCGTCATCCCGCCCGATACGTTCGGCGAGAACCTGCGAGGCTAGGGCGTATGTGCTCATCGCGGTGAGGGGCTGATTCAGCTCGTGCGCGAGCGCGGCAGCCATGTCGCCGGCCGCGGCAAGGCGCAGCGACGCGCGCAGCGTGCGGCCCGCCTCCTCACGTTCGTCCACAGTCGCCCCAAGCAGCAGCCCCGTCGTTGCCAGCACCGCCACCAGCAGCTGGAGCTCGAAAACGGTGAGTGGCCGATATGCCGCCGAATGAATGGCCATGATCATCGATATCTGCACGATCACCGCTGACCAGACTGCCCCCGTGACACCGAAGCGAGCGGCGGCCCAGACTACAGGGAGGAAGAGCAGATAGAAAAACTTGAATTGGTCCTCGGTGGGGCGTGCGAAGACGCCCGCGGTGGCCAGCACAATGCCGGCGACGATCAGCCACCATGCCACGGTTCCGAACATCGCTCGCGTGGCGGCCCGGCGTTCACGATTTCCGATAACAACAAGCAGGGGGAGCGTCACCAGCAGCCCGACGCCATCACCGATAGCACCTCGATGAATTGCCGCCAGGAGGCGGTCCGGCGGAACCTCACCAAATGCAGCCAGCCCCGCGACACGCAGGACGGCCACAAGCAACACTCCTACTCCCACGATCAGGAGAAACAGGACGACCTCGCGCCTAGTGATGATCGACTTGACGCGAGCCCACCTTGAGAGCGCCGCCGCCGTGGCGGCGTACCCTCCTGTGAGCATCAACGATGAGACGAGCAGTGCGCTCCACGGCATGCCCTCCGCACGGACAAAGGCTTCGCCCGACACGACTGCGAAGCAGACAAGCCACCAGCTGCGTGGGCGCCACAGAAGCAGGCCCACCGCAAGGGCAGCCTGCGGGTTCCAGGGCGTAATGCCCAGGCCGCGCATGGGGTGCACGAAGCTGACCCATGCGAGGGCAACATAGAGCGCGATATACGCAACCGCGCGCGCCGGGCCCAATGCGGAGACGCTGGCTAATGCCCGGGGAACACCGGTGGACTGGCTACTCATCACGACATTCTGCAATCACTTCAGGATTGCAGGTACAGGTTGGCCGAAGTGAACCTCATCGGGCGGACGGCATCCGCGCGGTCCCGTGGCCGGCTCTCCCGTACAGCCGAAGCGCTCTTTCCTCCGATTCACGGCTGGGTGAGTGAACGCCTGGCCCTGAGCAAAAGACAGTACGCGTCATTCAGCCTCCCTGCAGCTAGCATCGCTTCGGGAGTCTCCTGTGCACCTTCCCCGGGCTGGCCGGTGAGATACCAGTGCACCGCCTGCAGAACGTCACCGTAGTGCAGCTCGGCAACGCTGAGCACCGCCACCACATTGCGCAGGTGCAATTGGAGGCGCTCGTCCACGGACCCGTCTTGTACGCCCGTGATCCCCAGGGACTGGTTCACCAGCTCGTCAGCAGTGCGACCGAGCAGCACTGCCACCGTCGACGCTTGCAGCACGTGGCCGGCCTCCATCGCGCGGACCAAGTCCGCAAGCAGCCGCGCCTTCAGGGTGTGCGGTCCTGTGTCCCCTTCCCTCATAGTCACATCGGCCTCCAAAAATCTTCGGCTCGCCAACTGGCGCTGTCGCCAGGCGCCGCAAATGCACAGACAGGTGATCAGGTGAAAAGAGTTTGCCACGCGACACCGCCGGCTCGTCGTTGTCTCCAGTGTGGCGCGGGTTCGCCCTTACGGGTCCGGGGACACGGAGTGATCGCGCGAGTGTTTGACTCTTGCGCTAGCGGATCCGAGCCAACCTGTCCTTCGCGGCGACTGCCGCGTCCGACTGCGGATATGCTTTGACGAGCTCATCCAAAGTGCGACGCGCGGCTGAATTATCCTTCAGCTCGATTTGGCAGTTCGCGATCGAGAGCACCGCTTCGGCCGCGCGCGAGTGATCCGGGGCCATCGCCAGCAGCGCGCGGAAGTTGGTGATCGCCTCAAAGTAGTCGCGACGGGCATATTGGGCACTGCCTAGCCAGAAAAGTGCCGTCGGCTTGAAGCCGCTTTGCGGGTAACGTCGCACAAAATCAGAAAACGCCGCTTGCGCCGTCGGGAAATCACCTCGGCGGAAAATCGCAACCGCGGCTTCGAACTCCCGGGCCTCCGCGGGATCGGCGATGAACTCGCGGCCATCCAGCGAAACCTTCGAAGGCTCCAGCTTGCGCAAACGCTCTTCCATGCCTTGCGCGACATCTGTCTGCCGGTCTTGCACTTCGGCCAACCCGTGAAGCAGCTGCTCGTTTTGGCCATGCAGCCGCGCGAGTTCGGCGCGCAGCGCCTCGATTTGCGCCTGCAGCTCGAGCAACCCCCGGCGAAGCTGGCTGTTTTCCTCGCCGACGCGACTCAACTGGTCATTCTGATGCGCCAAGGCCTGCCGCTGCGCTTCCATCTGCTCGCGCAAGTTGAGGATTGCGCGGCGCGCCTCGTCATCGTCGAAAAGCCCGGCCAACACGGTTGGGCTGGCCACGACCCACAGCGCCGTCAAGGCAACGACAAACGAGGCGCGCCAGCGCGCTGGATAAGAAAACCCCGCCATCATCGATAGACAATTTCAGCGCGTCGGTTTCGCGACCACGCGGCCTCTTCATGTCCCGGCACGGCCGGCTTTTCCTCGCCGAAGCTGATCGCCTCGATTCGGTTGTCCGCTATTCCGAGCAGGCCCAAGGCTCGGCGAACCCCTTCTGATCGCCTCTGACCCAATGCCAGGTTGTACTCGCGCCCGCCACGCTCGTCCGTGTGGCCCTCGACGGAAATCCGGTGTCGGCCGTTGGTCTTGAGAAATCTGGCGTGGGCTTCGATCAACGACTGGAATTCCGGCTTGAGCACATAGCTGTCGTAGTCGAAGTACACGATCCGCGATACGCCGGTCGGACCCACGGCGGCAGCCGGGGCTCGCTCAGCCGAAACGGGTGCCACCTGACTTTCGGTGCTCGCGGCGGGACGGCCGCGCGGATCTGCTGATTGGATTTGCTTGTCCGGCGCTGCAGCATCTTCGAGCTTTGTGGTGGAGCAACTTGCGACCGCGATAGCAAGGGCCAAGCCCAGGAACGTACGTCTTGTGTTCATTTATCAAATAGTCCTGTGAAGCAGATGATTCAGATCTGGCAAATATCACGTTCGCCGCATGCTGGCGACTCTGTCTAAGGTTGCATTGCCGCGTAATCACCGCTCGTAGGGTTTTGCGGCAGAGCGACCGAACCTTACTGCGCAAAGCAAGGAGTTCAAGTCGGGCGATCCCTATGAAAAGCGCTCCCCCGTAAGGGCTCACCCTAGGTTCGCGAGCGCCTGGTCATACCCCGTGCGGCAATGCAGCCTGCAGGTGCTACATTGGTCCGATGAAGGTGCAACTTACGTTGTCGGGGATCGAAACGCGGGCTGCCCCTGGTGGGGCATTCGTTCGAGCGTCACAATGACAGGCAAAAGCAAAGCCCTGATCGCCGTTGCCGTCGTCGCCGCGATAGGTGTGGCCGTGTGGTGGCGCAGCGAGCGGGTGGTCCCGCCGGCGGGAACGGCACCCCCTCAGGAGGTTGCGCCGCCAGCACCAGTCGCGAAAGAACCAGCCAGCTCGGAGCCTTCGGTCCAGCACCCTGTGGAAACTTCACCGGCGGCGCCATTGGCTGCAGCCGATCTGACGACGGCGCTGGTGGAGTTGTTCGGCCGCCGTGCGGTGGCTTCCTTCGTGCAGACCGATGATTTTCCCCGGCGCGTGGCCGCCACGGTCGACAATCTCGGGCGAGCGCACGCGCCCGCGACCATGTGGCCGGTCAATTCCACACCCGGCAAGTTCACGGTCGAGGAATCGAATGGAGCCACGACCATTGCCAGGGAAAACAGCGCGCGTTACACGCCCTTCGTGCTGCTTGTCGAGACGGTCGACGTCGGTCGTGCCGTCTCCCTGTACAAGCGCATGTACCCGCTGTTGCAGCAGGCCTATGAAGAGTTGGGATTTCCCAAGCGGTATTTCAACGACAGGCTCGTCGAGATCATCGATGTCCTGCTCGCGACGCCCGCGGCCGACTACCCGCTTGCGGTGCAGCTGGTGGAAGTCAAGGGGCCGATACCGTCGCTTCGGCCATGGGTTCGGTATGAATTCGTGGACTCCTCGCTGGAATCGCTCACCGCCGGACAAAAAATCCTACTGCGGGTCGGACCCGTGAACCAGCGACGATTGAAGTCGAAGCTGACTGAGATCCGGCAAGCGATCGCCAAAACCGCGCCGGCGCGCTAGTGCCGGATATCAATGTTCGAGCTTTTTCCCGCAGTCACCACTCTCGCCTGGCCGTTCGTCATCGCGCTCGCCTGGATCGCAGGGGAGTTCGGGCACCGACTGGGCCTTCCGCGAATCAGCGTGTATGGTTTGGTCGGATTCGCCAGCGGAAGCGCGCAACTCGGCATCTTGCCCACCGCGGATGACACTACGGGCACGATGCTGGCCAACATCGCGTTCGGCTTGATCCTCTTTGAGTTCGGCTACCGCATCAATCTGCGCTGGCTGCGAACGAACCGGTGGCTCGCAACCACGGCCCTGCTCGAGTCGCTCTTGACCTTTGCATGCGTTTACGTGATTGCGCGCGCGTGGGGCTCTCCGACCCTGACCGCGCTGCTGCTCGCTTCCCTGTCGATGGCGACGTCACCGGCGTCGCTGATGCGCGTGGTCAATGAACAGCGCAGCTCGGGGCAGGTCACTGAACGTGTCTTGCACCTCGCGGCAGTCAACTGCGTGCTGGCACTCTTCGCATTCAAGGTCGTGGTCGGATTCTGGACCTTCGAAAGCTCCGGCAATCTGGTTCAGGCGATCGTCAACAGTGTGGTCGCTCTCCTGGTATCTGCCGGCCTGGGTACAGCCTTTGGCGCGGGGGTGCCTGCTGTGCTTCGAGTTGCAGGGCGTCTGAGTCACGACGCGACCATCGCCTTTGCCATCGCGGTCGTCGTGTTGGTGGCCGTCACCTACGTGCTCAAGTTCTCGCCACTGGTGGCCTGCCTGGCATTCGGCCTCGTTGCTCGGCACCGGCGGGTTACGCTCAATCAGACGCAGCGGAACTTCGGCGCGCTCGGCGACCTGCTCGCCGTCGTTCTCTTTGCTCACGTGGCCGCGACGATCGAGTGGCCGCGCGTGATCACTGGCCTGGGCCTGGGGCTCGCCCTCGTCGGAGTGCGGATGGCGACAAAGATCGCCGGCTCCACCGCGTTGGCTCGGCTGAGCGGTGTCTCCTGGCGCAAGGGTGTCCTCACCGGCCTGGCCATGATGCCGATGTCAGTGTTTGTCATCCTGTTGCTCGAGGACACCCGGTACGTGGGCATCGACCTGATTGACACGCTGGCGCCCCTGGCAGCGGCAACTCTACTGCTGGACATCCTGGGGCCGTTGATGACGCAGTACGCCCTGCGGGCCGCGGGTGAGGCGCAGGAGCAGGCTCTGGACCATCTCGCGCCGAACATACGCAAGAGCTGACATGCCTCTGGAGACGTTCAAGTCATCCCGGTCCTTGACGCTGGGGGTCGAACTCGAGCTGCAGCTTGTCAGCTTGAGCGACTTTGATCTGATCAATGCGAGCCCGGACATGCTGGAGCTGCTCGTCCGTCGCCGGTTTCCGGGCAACGTTGTTCCGGAAATCACCGAGAGCATGATCGAAGTCTCCACCGACGTGCATACCCGGCACGAGGATCTGCTGGGGCAGTTGCACCAGATCAGGGATGCGCTGGTTGCCGCGGGCGATAAGCTGAATGTTGGGATCTGTGGCGGTGGCACCCATCCCTTTCAACAGTGGTCGGAACGCAAGATATTTTCAAAGCCACGGTTCAAGGAGGTGTCCGCGTTATACGGCTACCTGGCCAAGCAATTCACCATCTTTGGGCAGCACGTCCATATCGGCTGCACGTCGGGCGACGAGGCTCTGTTCCTGCTGCATTCGCTGAACCGGTATGTGCCGCATTTCATTGCCTTGTCCGCTTCCTCCCCCTACGTCCAACGTCACGACACCCTGTTCAACTCGGCGCGGCTGAACTCCGTCTTCGCGTTTCCGCTCAGCGGGCGTGCTCATTTCACGCTGCGCTGGGACGAATTCGAAAACGGCTATTTCGCTCGCATGGAGCGAACAGGCGTTGTCAAGAGCATGAAGGACTTCTATTGGGACATTCGACCGAAGCCCGAGTACGGCACCATCGAGCTTCGCGTTTGCGACACGCCGCTGACGGTTGACCGCGCCGCGGCCCTGGCTTGTTATCTGCAGACCTTGTGCCGCTACCTCCTGCACGGGGGGGACTCTTTGCCGGATGAAAGCGACTACCTCGTCTACAACTACAACCGATTCCAGGCGTGCCGGTTCGGTCTGGAAGGCACGCTTGTGCACCCGAAAACGTACGAGGCGCTGTCGCTGCGCGAGGACATCATCGCAACCGCGGCCAAGCTCAGCGAGCACGCCCAAGCATGCGGTGCGACTCGCGCCATGGAGCATATATCCAGAGCCGCGACAGCCGGAAACGACGCGGCGTCTCTTCGACAGTCATTCTCAGAAAGCGGCGGAGCCGAAGGAATGGTGAACGCGGCCCTTGAGGCTTTCCGCGGAGGCGGCGGACGGGGATGATTTGTCCGGCCGGACCTTACGCTTCGGGGACACATATCTGGCGGCGTGCGACCGCCACCACGGTCCGAGCAACCGACGGAAAAGGGAAACCAGATCAATCGCAATTTTCAACTGGATGTTAACTAGGGAGAAACCATGACACATTCACTGGTACTTACGAAGAAGCAATTCAGATTGGCTGCGGCGTATGCCTTGGCTGCAACTCTCGCGGCGACCACAGTTGGGTGCTCCATGAAGGAGTCGGCAGCGACGCCGGCCGTAAGGTCTACACCGTGACGCCCGCCTCGGTCAAGGTTACGGCCGGGTCGTGACCGGCGAACTCACGGAGATGAAAGTCACGGAGCGTGTCGAGGAGGGCACCGGCCGCATCGTCAATCCCGCGAAGCTCACCGGGAAGCTTGTCCTGAAAAACATCTCTGCGAACCAGGCGGTCCGACTGATCGCAGGCAAGATCCAGTACATCGATGTGCAGGCCCAGCCTATCCCGATCAAAGGGGACCGCACCGCGCCTACCCTATCGATTAGCTCTTCGTACAACGCGTCCCACCGGCTCGATCCGGGTAAGGATGTGACGCAGACCGTCGACGCGGACTTCCCGACCGAAGCCTTGGAGCGAACGAGCTGAAGGAAATCGAGCTCGGGCTGTCCTACATCCCGTCGCCGTTCGTGGAAGAGAAGCTGGACTTTGCCGTGTCAATCGGCGCGCAGTAGGTCTTCCCGGTTCGCTCGAGGCCGCTCCGGAAGGGCGCACAGCGATAGCAAAGACCGCGATTGGGCCTCGGCCGTCGCAGGCACAGGGAAATCTATGCGCCGAACTCGTGGCGCTTATAGCGCCGTCCGTGGCTCGGCCCCAGCAGCGGCCCTCGGGGACGCGTTCTCTGGCGGCGGCTGAAGACCATCCTGGTGAAGAAGCCTCATTCGTGCGTTGGAAAGATGGAAGTAGCTCTCCTGGCTTTCAACATGGCCAGTGCTTCCATCAGCAGCTCGTTCGAGCGGGCTCGCATGCGCGCGACCTGATCGATCAGTTCCGGGGCGACAGTGGTTCCGCGCTTCGAGAAGATGTCGTCATAGGCTTGCGTGAGCAGGTGCTCGGCGCTGCGCGCGTCGGTATCCGCCTCGCGCCACAGCTCGATTACCCGCTTGAGGGCTTGACTCATGGGCGGCAATACTAATCACGGGTGCTCGACCATGCACACCTTTAGCTCCTCGTTCTGACGAATGTCAAGAACCCCCGTCAGCGCTTTGGTTTTGGACCGTATCCTTCGCCCGAATCGGCAAGCGCCTCAATGCCACTTTGACCGGGCCCCGATTTTCAGCGCCGCAACGCGCCGCGTGACGTGTTCATTTCACGAGCACAGCTTCCATCGAAAATCTGCCGGCCGAGGTGGCCCGTCCATGCATGACGAAGGTTTTACCGTTCAGGTGCGCTGCCGAGCCGGTCGCCCCCTTGACCGTCGCTGTAGCAGTACTTTCCCAGCCCGTGGCAAGCTCATCGCCGATGCTCGCGTTCTTCATCGTGCCCTCACGCGTTTCGTACATGACAGTGCCATTGCTCTTTCTTGCATGGCCGACCGAACCCAGCAGCTTCCCTTTGTTCCCGTTGATTTCCCATCGGGTGCTGACATTCACAAGAAAGCCGTCGAGCTGCCCGCTCGTGACCTTGCATGTGTAATGGGTGAGATAGTCTTGGTGGCCGGGTCGCTCGGTTGGCAACTTGATGTTCTCGACTACAGAACATGCAAAGTGACCCATCGCGGATGCAGGGACAGGAGCGCACGCCACCGCGATACCAAGAGATACCACAAGGGCGCGGATGCGGCCCGAAGTCCCTGACAAGCGACACCGAAGCAAGTTCATGGTGATCAGCCACACGGTAGGCGTGCATCACTTTATGCCGCGCGATTCCCAATTCCTTGACATGCGTCATTGTTTACGAACATTGGAGCGCCAGAGTTTGCTCCGGGGATCAAGGCCATCCGCCCGATGTATTCGGAATCGAATGCCAGAAGCGACACCATTCCGATGCCCGGCCTTCCAAGTGTCTCCCCCTCAACTCGCCAGCACCTCGATGTGATACAGCCCCCAAGGGCACAAGGCGAAGCGCTCGCTGACGGGCTGCCGCTTGCTGTCGTATTCAAGTGTCGGCTTGATGGCCCTGCGGGGCATCGCCGCCAGTTCGGAAAATTCGAATGTTCGCGCCTTGTCGAAAGTAAGCTTCTGCTTGACCATCATCTGGTCGAGTGCCGGCTGCGGCCGCGTGGCGTCAGGGCGTTTGCCGCCCCTTGAGAGTCACGTTCTTGGAGCACACCCAGAGCACGACTGCATCCTGCCGTCCCGCGGAGACGAGCCCGTGCTTCATGCTGCTGTCGAAGTAGCAGCAGTCGCCCTCGGCAAGCTTCAGCGGTTCGTAGAACTCCGAATGGAGCGTGATTTCTCCGCGCACCACGTACACGAACTCTTCGCCTTCATGCCGCGGCAGCGACGGGAAATCCTGCACGCTACGCGCCTTGACCGTGGCGAGCAGCGGAAGGAACTGCTTGCTCGACACGTCAGGGCAAAGGATCTCGTAGTCGTATTGCGGCGACGAATGAACCACGCCGAGACCCTTCAAGGTGACGCCTCGCCGGCCCACGGGCGCACCCGCACCCGAATCGCTGAAGAGTTCCGCAACGTCGACGCCGAGGCCTTTGGAAAGCGCGAGGATCTTCTCGTAGGTCGGCGACAGCTGGCCATTCTCGATCTTCGACAGTGCCGACTGGGAAACGCCACTGCGCGCGCTCAGTTCCTGAAGCGTCATCCCGGCGGCTGCGCGCAACCGCCGGGCCTTTCGAGCCAGGACACCGAGGCCGCCAGAGTCTCCATCGTTGGCCACCGGCACGTCGGGCGGCCTTGCGCTGCGCGGCTTCCGAGGCTGGACAGCAGGCGCGGCCTTGCGACGCGTGACGGATTTGTTCGGCTTCATGCGAACGGCTGCGTTGCTCATGTGCGTCTGGGTCCCGGGTTCATCAGTGCCCGCATTGTCGCCGAATACCGAAAGTTGCGTATCCGAAACTTAGTGCCATGAGTTGAATGAACGCAGCGCCACACGGGCTGCCGCCAAATCCCACGCCGCGGTTCCAACGCTCTTGAGTACAACGGCGCCGGCGCGCGGTCTTTCGGTGAGCGCCCGCGCGAGCGGCATCACCTTGCTCCAGTCGACGTTGGCGCGCATCAGATCACCTGCTTCATGTCTCGCTCCTGCCGGATCGTCCGCATAAATGCTGCTGCCGCCGAGCGTCCGCGCCCCGATTTCCGCCATGTCGGGCTTGAAGGCCCCCACGCCGATGACGAGGCGGGACGGCGACGACGCCTCGTCGTACACAACCTGCTTGCTCGTTGTCAGGGCGATGACGACCTGAACATCGGCGGGTATCGCGGCGGGGCAGGGCGCAATGGCCGGATGAACACTGCGCCACGCATTACAGAAAGACGCTTCGCTCGAAGGGTTCTTCCCCCGCACGAGGATGGCGCAGCCTGGGAACAGCGCATGCAACCCGGCCACGTGATGCCCCGACTGCACGCCCGTGCCGATCAAGAGTACCCGCGAGGGCGAAGACCCGAGGAAGGTTCGTATGCCGAGCAGCGATATTCCCGCGGTTCGCCGCCCGGTCAGTTCCGGCCCGTCGAGGAAGCAAATGGGACGTCCAGTGGAGGAGTCCGACACCGTCACGACGCCGTGAAGCGACGGCAGCCCGGCTGCGGCATTCGCAGGCTGGACGTTCACCAGCTTGTGGATGGCGATGTCGGCGGCGCTCGCCGGCATGCTGAGCGAAACGCCTTCGCCTGCCAGCGGCACGCTCAGGCGCTCCGGGCTGCGTATCTCCCCGCGCAGGTATTCGACAGCCGCGACCGCAAGAGCGTCGACGAGCGGCGCGAACGGAACTGCCGCAGCAGTCCGCGCGCGGTCCCAGAAGGGGATGCCAGGCGCATCGGTCGCCAAAGTCTCCATCATTGCATTCTCCAAGCTGCAGGCAGTATAAGAGCAAAGCCCCTTGCGGAGAGAAAAATATTCGGATACGATAAATTCAATCGCAGGAGGCAGCCTTGAAAGAATTGGTGTGGGACAAGACGCTGGCCTGGAACGCCTGGTTCCGGGACGACGTGACCCTTCCGCGCCTGAAGCGCGCCGGATACAACGTGGTCGGCCTCACGATCGGTGGTGATAACGGTGGGCGTGCGGCTGCCATGCTGGGGCTGGAGTCTGTGGCACGCATGGTGGAGCAGCATCCATCGCAATACCGCGTCGTGCATGACATCGCCGATGTGGATGTCGCAGTGTCCGCGGGGCAGCTCGCGCTCGAACTGAACTTCCAGGGCACGGCTTGCCTTGAAGGGCGGCTCGAGGCCGTCGAAGAATTCCACCGGCGGGGCGTACGGCAGATGGGACTGGTGTGGAATGCCGACAACGAAGCCGGCTGCAGCGCGACCAGCACCCAAGACACCGGCCTGACCGCGTTCGGACACCGTCTGGTGCGCGAGATGAACCGCGCAGGCGTGATCGTGGACGGCACGCACGCCGGCTATCGCACCACGATGGACGCGATGGAAGTGTGCGACGCGCCGTTCGTGTTCTCCCACGGCAACGTGGATGCGATCGAGCCCTCCTACAAAAACCTCAAGGACGACCAGATCAGCAGGTGTGCCGAAAGCGGCGGCGTGGTCGGCATCAGCGGTTTCGGCACTTATCTGGATGACTTGCAAGCTTCACCCGCGGCCATGTTCCGCCAGATCGACTATGTGTGCGAACTTGTCGGTGCCCAACACGTTGGCCTCGGCCTGGACTTCGTGCGCGACGCACAGCCGCTGTGGGAGAAGGTTCGTACCCACCCGCAGCTATGGCCCGGGGTGCGCGAATCCCGCTTCCTTCCACCCGAAGAGATCGAGGGTGTCCGCGATCTGATGCACAAGGCCGGGTACCCGCAGAAGGACATCGCGGGGATTCTCGGTGAGAACTGGAAGCGCGTCAGCGGTGCAGTGTGGAGCAAGCGAGTGTCCCCCGATGGCAACTGCTAAGCCCCGCCGTGTCGTGATCGTCGGTGCCGGCATCGTCGGCGTGAGCACCGCGCTGCATGCTCGCATGCGGGGCTGGGATGTCACCCTGGTCGACCCCCGGGGCGTCGCCGGCGGGGCCAGCAGCGGCAATGCCGGGGTGATCGCGGTCTCCGAGTGCGTTCCGATCGGCACGCCGAGCACCATCAAGTCCGTGCCTCGCATGTTGCTGTCGCGCGATGGCCCACTGCATATCCGGGCGGCGTACTTCCCGCGGCTCTTTCCCTGGTTGTGGCGGATGTTGTTGGTGAGTTCGCCGCAGAAGGTGGAGCAGCTCTCCTTGGCGCTCGCCTCCATCCTGGACGAGTCAGTTGCCGCACACGAGGAGCTCGCCAGCGCCGCAGGCGTGCGCCACACGATGGTGCGCAGCGGCTGGCTGAAGGCCTTCGAGACGGACAACAGCTTTGCGGCATCGCAGGGCGATTTCGAGTTGATGCGCCAACGGGGCGTCGCGTGCGACGAGCTCGACGCCACCGCCATCGCGCGTCTCGAGCCCGCACTGCAGGGACGCTTCGCGAGGGCAGTGTTTCACCCCGACTGTCAACACGTGGGCGATCCGCAGACGTATGTGCGCGCGCTCGGCGAGCACCTGTTGAGCATGGGCATCGACTGGCGGCAAGATGAGGTACACGGCTTCGACACCCGAGGTGGGCGTGTCACGACAGTGCGCATGGGCGACGAATCCATCGCTGCTGACGCCGTCGTGCTCGCAGCAGGCGCGTGGTCGAAGCAGCTTGCGGCTCAACTCGGATGCAGCATTCCGCTGGACACCGAGCGTGGCTACCACATGATGCTGGATGCAAGCCGCTGCAAGCTCAAGCTGCAGGCGCCGCTCTACTGGGCCGAGAAAGCTGTCGTGCTTGCGCCGATGGCGGACTCCGTTCGCGTGAGCAGCAGCGTCGAGTTCGCGGGCCTCGAAGCCAAGCCCGATTTCGATCTCGTGCTGCGCAGCCTGCCCGACGTGCAACGGCTGATGCCCGGCATCGAGCTGCGCCCCGACAGCACCTGGCTTGGGTTCCGCCCCTCCATTCCGGATTCGCTCCCCGTCATCGGCCCCGCACCCAAAGTGTCCAACGCTTTCTTAGCCTTCGGGCACGGCCACCTTGGCCTCACGCTGGGGCCCATAACAGGCAAGCTGGTGGGG
>JAQZBU010000045.1 GCA_029237735.1 Ramlibacter sp.
TGCAGCTGCAGAACCTCAGCGAGTCGAACGCGCGGCGGATGTCCGAGGTGCGCGGAACGCTGGAGGCGCAGCTGGCCATCCTGCAGCAGACCAACACCGCCAAGCTCGACGAGATGCGAAAAACGGTCGACGAGAAACTGCAGACCACGCTCGAGACGCGCCTGGGCGAGAGTTTCAAGCAGGTCGCAGACCGGCTGGAGCAGGTTCACAAGGGCTTGGGCGAGATGCAGACGCTGGCGCAGGGCGTCGGCGACCTGCAGCGCGTGCTGACCAACGTCAAGACGCGCGGCATGTTCGGCGAAGTGCAGCTTGAAGCCCTGCTGGAACAAGTTTTGACGACCGAGCAGTACGGCAAACAGGTGGAGACGAAACCCCGCAGCAATCAGCGCGTGGACTTCGCGATCCGCTTTCCTGGCCGCAGCGCCGACGGTACTCCCGTGTGGCTGCCGGTGGATGCCAAGTTTCCGCGCGACGATTACGAGCGCCTGCTGGACGCGCAGGACCGCGCCGACCCGGCTGCCGCCGACATTGCCGCGCGCGCGCTGGAGGCTCGCATCCGTACCGAGGCGAAATCGATCGCGGACAGCTACCTGTGCCCGCCGCAGACCACGGATTTCGCCATCCTTTTCCTGCCGATCGAGAGCCTCTACGCCGAAGTCCTGCGCCGCCCCGGCCTGATGGACAGCTTGCAGCGCGACTACCGGGTCACGCTGGCCGGCCCGACGACGTTGCTTGCGATGCTCAACAGCCTCCACATGGGATTTCGTACGCTGGCACTGGAGCAGCAGGCTTCGGAAGTGTGGAAGGTACTGGGGGCCGTCAAGACAGAATTCGAGCGCTATGGCACCTGGGTCGAGAAAATCCGCGAACAAGTGCGCAAGGCGTCCGATACGCTGGAAACCGCGACCACCCGCACCAACCAGATGCGGCGCGCGCTGAAGGTCGTGGAAGCGCTGCCAGAAGCCCAGGCGCAGGCGCTCCTGCCGCCGCTGGCCGAAGGGGATGATTCGGTTTGATGGCCGGCGGACTCAGTCCTGAACTCGCTCGCCTGATCGCCGGTCAAATCTTCCTGCACGCCTGCATGGCGGGCACACGCATGGCGGCGCCGCTCCTGGCGCTGCGCCAGGGTTACAGCGAAGCGGCGGTGGGTGTGCTGCTGGCGCTGTACGCGTTGACGCAGGTCTTCCTGGCCCTGCCGGCGGGCCGCTTCGCCGACCGCCACGGGCTCAAGCGTCCGATGACACTGTCCGTCATTGCCGCGACACTCGGTGCCGGCCTCGCGGTGGCTTTCCCCGTGTTCCCGGTGCTGTGCGCGAGTGCATTGCTCACCGGCGGTGCAACCGGCGCCGCATCGATCGCATTGCAGCGCCATGTCGGCCGCGCCGCCGAGAACCCGACGCAGCTCAAGCAGGTGTTCTCATGGTTGGCGATCGGACCGGCAGTGTCCAACTTCATCGGGCCGTTCTTCGCAGGACTGATGATCGATCATGCGGGGTTCCGCCCGGCGTTCCTGTTGATGGCCGCGTTTCCACTGGTGGGCTGGTTCTGGGTGCAGTCCACCAAAGAACTTCCACCGGAAGCGCGCACCGCGAGCCACCCTCACGGCCCGGCCTGGAACCTGGTCCGCGAGCCCATGTTCCGCCGGTTGCTGCTGGTCAACTGGCTGCTGGCCTCGTGCTGGGATGTACACACCTTCGTGGTGCCTGTGCTGGGCCACGAACGCGGGATGTCGGCCTCGGTCATCGGCACCATCCTCGGTGGCTTCGCGGTCGCGGCCGCGCTCGTGCGCGTGCTGCTGCCCATGATCGCTGCCTACCTGAAGGAATGGGCGCTGATCTCGGGCGCCATGGCAGCCACCGCCGTGTTGTTCGCGATCTACCCGTTCCTGCATTCGGCGCTGGCCATGGGCCTTTGCTCGGTGCTGCTTGGCGTCGCACTGGGGACGGTGCAGCCGATGATCATGAGCACCTTGCACCAGATCACACCCGAGGCGCGCCATGGCGAGGCGATCGCGCTGCGAATCATGGCCATCAACGCATCGAGCGTCGCCATGCCCCTGCTGTTCGGCGTCGCGGGGGCGGTGATCGGCATCTCAGGCGTGTTCTGGGCGGTGGGGCTGGCTGTCGGCGCGGGCACCCGGCTGGCGGTCGGCCTCAAAGGCGATAGAACCCCTTGATGATCTCCCACGCGGCCTCGGGCTCGTCCGCGTATTGGAATAGATCGAGATCGGCCGCGGAGATCACGCCTTCCTCAATCAGCACGTCGAAGTTCACCAGGCGTTTCCAGTAGTCCGATCCGAACAGGACGATGGGCACCTGCTTGGCCTTGCGGGTCTGCACGAGCGTGATCACCTCGAACAGCTCGTCCAGCGTGCCGAAGCCCCCGGGGAACGCCACGAGTGCCTTGGCCCGCATCATGAAGTGCATCTTGCGCAGCGCGAAGTAGTGGAACTTGAATGAGAGCGCGGGCGTGACGTACGGGTTGGCGCTTTCCTCCATCGGCAAGGCGATCGACAGGCCCACGCTCACGCCATCGCCCTCGTAGGCGCCCCGGTTGGCAGCCTGCATGATGCCGGGACCGCCGCCGGTGCAGATAAACAGCATGTCCTCGGGGTCCTTGCCTGCGCTGAACTGCGCCACCAGCTTGCCGAAGGCGCGTGCTTTCTCGTAGTAATGGGCGTTGCGCGCCAGGGCCCGCGCACGGCCGACCAGCGCCTCGTCGCCGCTGGCTTCGGCCGCCGAGACCAGGGACGCGGATTCTTCCTCACTGCGAAAGCGCGCACTGCCGAAAACGACGATGGTGTTCTCGATGCCCATCGCCTGCTGCTCGAGGTCGGGCTTCAGCAGCTCAAGCTGGAAGCGGATGCCCCGGGTCTCGCGGCGCAGTAGAAATTCCGGGTCGGCGAAAGCGAGGCGGCTGGCGTCCGGGTCCAGCGGCAGGCCGGCACTGGAGTGGGCCTGCAGCGTTGCCCAGGCATCGGCCAGGCGGCGGTCATGAATGTTGCGGGTGGAGGAAGCCATGCCGTTATTCTGCGGCCAATCGGGGGCAGATTTGAACCAGAAGGTGGGCCGGGCGACCAGTGTCCCTGAAACACTACAGGGCGAGCGCGAGGGCCAGCGGCACGAACAGCACTGCCAGCACGTTGCCCAGCAGGATCATCGCGGCAACTTTCTCCGGCTCCTGGCGATAGCGCTCCGCGAGCAGGAACTGCATCACGGCGGGCGGCAGCGAACTAAACAGGATCAACTGGCCCCTGGAGGCTCCCGCCAGATCCAGCGCCCAGGCCAGCGGCAAGGCGATCGCCAGCCCGATCACGGGCCGCGCGAAAGCGCCCAGCAGGCCGCGCGGCACGTCGCGCCGTTGCAATGCCGTGAGGCGCACGCCAAGCGCGAACAGCATCAGCGGCAACATTGCCTCGCCCATGATTTTCAGGCCCGTGAACAGCACGTCCGGCGGGCGAACGCCGGTGGCCGCGCTCGCGAAGCCGAGGGCCGTCGCGATCATCAAGGGGCTCAGGAGCAGGTCGCGCGTACGCGCATGCGCGCTGGTGATGCGCGCCCCCAGCGAAAAGTGGATCAGGTTGCTGATCGAGAAGAGCGCTACGGCGGCGCCGAAGTTCTCGGGGCCGAATGCAAGCAGCGCGAGCGGCAGGCCCATGTTGCCGCAGTTGTTGAACATCACCACCGGCACCAGAGTGCGCGGCTGCGTGTGGGTGCCACGCGCCACCAGCCAGGCCGCCAATCCGCTGACGAGGATCAGCAAGGCGCCGCCAAGAAGCAGCACGGCGTGGTCGCCGAGGCGGAAATCCTTGGCCGCCAGCGCGGAATAGACGAGTGCCGGGGCAAGCACGTCCAGCACGATGCGGTTGAACGACGTGAGGTCCGGCCGTGCCCGGCGGCCGTAGAAGAAACCCACCGCCACGATGAAGATCACCGGCACGATGACCTGTGCGATGCGCAGCGCGAGATCCATCAGGCGCGGGCCTGCAACCAGCGCAGCAGTGGATCGCGTGCCGCTGCCAGATTCTTGTAATCCAGCACTGCCGGCGACATGGAGGCCAGCGAGTCGTGCAGTCGTTGCGCCTTGTCGCCCGGCTGAGCGGCCTCGGTCAGCGGCTGCAGCATGACCCGGATCGAGAACACGGCCTGCCGCGTGCCCTGTCCTACCGGAAAGAACACCTGGCGCTCCGCGCGCAGCCAGCACTGCCGCGCAAAGGCTTCGGGGTCATGAGCCGATGGCCAGGGCGTGCGCGCATGGCGGCGCGGGTGCTGGTCGTGGCGTGCCGATGGACTGATGGTCCATACCCAGCGCTCCCAGCAATCGCCGCCCGTCGCCAGGGCCACCAGCTGGCGCGACGCCGCCAGCAGTGCGGCGTTATCTGCGACCGGCGCGTGCAGCGCGGCAAAATCCAGGCCCAGCTTGTCCTCGGGCGCCCAGTGCGAAGGCACGCAGACGCACAGCCAGGGGAGGGTGCCGTCCGCTCCGTCCAGGACTGCGAAATCTTCTTCGAAAGCCAGTTCCAGCGCGGTCTCTGAAGGGCGCCACCCAGTCCCCTGCGCGGCGATCGCCTGCAGGACCGGGCCGGGATCGAAGCCAGCAGCCGCATGGCGCGACTGGCCGGCAACCATGACAGCGAGCTTCTCGGCGTGCAGGGCAGACTCGGCCGCGAGCGGTGTTAGCCGAACCGCGTCCGCGGCCACACGGCGCAGGCCGGGCTGCATGCGGAAAGGGACGGCGATCTGCGCGAAATCGAAATCCATGGACAAAAAAAGAAAAAGGCTCCTTGCGGAGCCTCATCGTAGCCGCGCCCTCAGACGCGCCTTCTGTACTCGCCGGTGCGCGTGTCGATTTCGACCTTGTCGCCTTGCGCAACGAAAATCGGCACGCCGATCTCGAAGCCGGTGGCGATCTTGGCGGGCTTGAGCACCTTGCCCGAGGTGTCGCCCTTGACGGCCGGCTCGGTCCAGGTGATTTCGCGCTCCACGCTGGTGGGCAGTTCCACCGACAGGGCCTTGCCCTCATAGAACACCACGTCGGCCGGCATGCCGTCCTCGAGGTAGTTCAGCGCGTCACCCATGTTCTCGGCCTCCACTTCGTACTGGTTGTACTCGGAGTCCATGAAGACATACATCGGGTCGGCGAAATAGGAGTAGGTGCACTCCTTCTTGTCCAGGACGATCTGGTCCATCTTGTCATCGGCCTTGAACACGACTTCGGTGTTGAAGTTCGCGATCAGGCTCTTGAGCTTCATGCGCACGGTGGCTGCGTTGCGCCCGCCACGGGAATATTCGGTCTTGAGCACGACCATCGGGTCCTTGCCGTGCATGATGACGTTGCCGGCGCGGATGTCTTGAGCGATTTTCATAACGATTTAGATAGGTTGGCCGCGCTGCGCGCAAAGCCCCTTGAAATTGCGCAAAGCCCTGAATTTTAGCGCGTTTTGCCCATAGGGCCCCCGTGAAGCCGCAGAGCTTCAGGCTGGCTTAAGGGACCGAGGCACAGACTCAGGTGCATGGGATTCGTGCAATACGGGATGCGGCATGGCGGCAAGGCGCCGATGGCGGCTGTCTGGCCGTGGACTTTGGGTGCGCTCGGCTTGCTGCTCGCTTGGGACGCCAGCGGCCTCGACCTCCCGCTGGCGCGGCTGATGGCCGATGGCCGGGGATTCGCGCTGCGCGACAACTGGGTTGCGGCCGTGCTCCTGCACGACTGGATGCGCCGTGCCGCATTCCTCGGGGGCGCCTGGCTGCTGGTGGGCATCTGGTGGCCCGCAGGCGTGCTACGGCGCTTGTCGCGTGGCGCGCGCATCAACTGGCTGGCCAGCCTGCTGGTGGGCGTGGCCTTGATCAACCTGCTCAAGTACTCGAGCCGCACCAGCTGCCCCTGGGACCTCACCGAGTTCGGCGGGGTCGGAACGTACCTCAGCCACTGGGCATGGGGGCGTGCCGATGGAGGCCCCGGCCGGTGCTTTCCGGCCGGCCACGCGTCAGCCGCGTTCGCCTTTCTTGGCGGCTACTTCGCGCTGCGGCCGGTGTCGCAACCCTTGGCTCGCGCGTGCCTCGGCGTGGTCGCCACGGCCGGAATGGTGCTAGGGGCGGCGCAGCAGTTGCGGGGCGCGCACTTCATGAGCCATACGCTGTGGACCGCGTGGTTCTGTTGGGTGGCCGCCTGGACGCTGGATGCCGCAGTTCGGTTCGTCGCCCATGTGCCCCAAAGGGAGGTCGCATGGCGTTGACACTCCCCGCCGCGCCCGCGGCACGCGCCCGACCGGCAATGCAGGTCGAAACGCTGCTGCTGTCCGTTGCGCTCTTCATGATGCTGGCCGGGAACGGCCCGTTCTGGCGGGCGGCGCTCGACCAACGCCCGGGCGCCGAGCCGGCGACGTGGATTTTTGCCTCCGCGGTCCTCGCGGCATTCACGGCGTTCTACTTCGCGGCCGCGGCGATCGTCGCCAACCGCCACACGGCGAAACCGCTGCTCACGGTTCTGCTCATGGCTTCGGCGGCGGCGGGCTACTACATGGATCGATATGGGGTGTATTTCGACCGCGCGATGCTGCGCAACGTATTTGCAACCAACGTCAAGGAAGCGGGTGAGCTCCTGGGCTGGGATCTGGTGTTTCACCTGTTCGTGTGGGGCGTGATTCCCTCGGCGCTGGTCTGGTGGGTGCGGCTGGAGCGCCGGCCTTGGCGTCGCGCAGCGCTGGTCCGGCTGGGCTGGATCGCGGCGGCGGTGGTGGCAGGCACTGCCAGCCTGGCGCTGGTTTTCGCGGATTTTGCCTCGCTGATGCGAAACCACAGGGAGGTCAGGCACCTGCTGACTCCCGGGAACGTCGTGGCAGCCAGTATCGGCAATGCATGGGGTCAGGCGAAGCGGCCCAATCAGCCGCGTATTCAGGTCGGCGCCGATGCGAAGCTCGGGGCCGCATGGCAATCCCGCAAACGACCGACGCTGTTCGTTCTGGTAATTGGCGAAACGGCGAGGGCCCGCGACTTCGCATTGAACGGCTACGAGCGTCCCACCACGCCCCGTTTGTCCACCCTGGACGTGGTCAACTTTCCCCATGCGCAGGCATGCGGCACTTCGACCGAAGTGTCCTTGCCATGCATGTTCTCGGCCTTTGGACGCCGAAACTACGATGAGGAGAAGATCCTCAGCCACGAATCGGTGTTGCATGTGATCGCAAGAGCCGGCTTCAAGGTGCTGTGGCGCGATAACCAGAGCGGGTGCAAGGGAGTGTGCGACGGCCTGCCCGCCGAGCAGCTGGACCACGCCAACGTGGAAGCGCTGTGCGCGGAAGGCCAGTGCCTGGACGAAATCCTGCTGCAGGGCGCCGACACGCTGGCACGCGATACGCGGGGCAATCTTTTCCTGGTGCTGCACCAACTGGGCAGTCATGGGCCTTCGTACTTCAAGCGGTATCCGGCGGTGTTCAAGAAGTTCACCCCGGCGTGCGAGAACGAAGACTTGCGCCATTGCACCCAGGCCGAGATCGTCAACGCGTACGACAACTCATTGGTCTATACCGACTTCTTCCTGGGCAAGCTCATCGATTTTCTCGACCGGACCCAGGCCACGCACGACACCGCCATGCTGTATGTGTCCGACCATGGCGAATCGCTCGGGGAGCGCGGCCTCTACCTGCACGGCGTGCCCCACTCGATCGCACCCGACGTGCAGCTCAACGTACCGTTCGTGATGTGGTTATCGCCGGCCTTCCGGCGCGATTTTCACGTGAGCGACAAGTGCATGCGCGCGCACGCCGGGAACCCCGTCAGCCACGACAACCTGTTTCACTCGCTGCTGGGCGTGCTGGACATCGAAACCACGGCGTACGAACGCGGCATGGACCTGTTCGCGCCGTGCCGCGAGCCTAGCGATGGAACACCACTGTGACTTCCAAGCCCCCGCCAGGCGCGTCGGCCAGCGTGATCTCGGCGGCGTGGCGCTGCGCCACTGCCTTGACGATGGCCAGGCCCAGGCCGCTGCCGTTGGCCGTGCCTGCCTGCGCCGAGCGGTAGAAACGGTCGAACACGCGCTCGCGTTCGGCGGGCGCGATGCCGGGGCCGTTGTCGCGCACGGACAGGCAAGGACGGCCATCCCGCCGCAGAGCGGAAACATCCACCTTGCCGCCGCGCGGTGTGTAGCGCAATGCGTTCTCCACCAGGTTGTCCAGCAGCGCGGATAACTGCTGCACATCACCGCTCACCACCACGGGGCCGTCCGTCGCCGCGCCGAGGTCGATGCCCAGGTCATCCGCCCGCGGGCTGAACCGGCTGACAGTGGAGCGGGCTAGTTCCGCCAGATCGACCGATTCGCGCTGCAGCGCCGGCGCTTCGGGGCCCAGCCGCGACAATTGCAGCAGCTGTTCCACCAGGTGTTGCGCCCGGTCGATCCCGGCCCGCAACTCCGCCAATGCCGCCGCGCGCTGGGAGGCATCCCCCGCTCGCTCCAGCAGCTGGAGCTGCAGCCGCAGCGCGGTGATGGGCGTGCGCAGCTCGTGCGCCGCATCCGCAAGAAAGTGCCGCTGCATGGACAGCGCGCTGCCCAGCCGCGCCATGAGGTCGTTGATCGCGCCGATCAGCAAGTGAAGTTCCACCGGATGGTCCGCCAGCGATATCGGGTGCAGCGACGGGGCGCTGCGCGCCGTCACCTCGCTTGCGGCTATCGACAGCGGCGCCAGGCCACGCCGCAGCGCGTACGTGAGCAGGCCGGCCATGACAGCGAGGAACATCAGGGCAGGCAGCACGAGTGTCGACGCGGTTTCGCGCGCAAGCGACTGCCTTTCGCTCCCGCGCTGCGCGGCCTGGACGATGGCGTCGTCCAGCACGATCGTGTACAGGTGCCAAGGTGCACCGCCTACCGTCACCTCGCTCAGGCCGCTGCGCGACAGGAAGGGCAGGGCGACACTCTCATCGGAGCTGTGCATGCGCCTGCCCTCTCGCGACCAGACCACGGTGACGAATTCGAACTGGCCATGCTCCTCGTACACGCGAGGCAGCGGCTGGGCCAGCCGGGACGGCCGCCCGGCGCTGTCGGTGCGGTGGTAGTTGGCCACGGCGAGGGCCACCTGCTTTAGGTTGTCCTCGAAAACTTCGCCCATCTCGTGCATCAGCACCCACCACGAGCCGCCCACCAGCATCGTCGCGCCTACCAGCAGGGCGCCCATCGCCCACAGAAGCACCCGGCGGTGGATGGACGCAGTCATGGCGCCACGACCTTGTAGCCCACGCCGCGCACGTTTCGGATGACATCGGGGCCCAGCTTGCGCCGCAGGTTGTGCAGGTGCACTTCCACGGCGTTGCTGCCGACTTCGCGCTCCCAGCCGTAAAGCGCGTCCTCCAGCTGCTCGCGCGAGAGCACCGCGCCGGGCCGCTGCATCAGCGTTTCCAGCAGCGCGAACTCCTTGGCCGAACCGCGCCGGGCCGCTGCATCAGCGTTTCCAGCAGCGCGAACTCCTTGGCCGACAGTGAAACCGCTTCACCCTGCAAACGCACCTCGCGCTTCACGGGGTCCAGAACCAGGTTGCCGCATTCGAGCAGCGGCCCGGGATTGCCCGCACGCCTGCGCAGCAATGCCCGCACACGAGCGACCAGTTCATCGAGGTCGAAGGGCTTGAGCACATAGTCGTCCGCACCCTCGTTGAGCCCGGCGATGCGATCGGACACGGCGTCGCGCGCGGTGACAATCAGCACGGGGATGGGGTCATGGCGCTTGCGCAAGTCCCGCAGCAGGGCCATGCCGTCCTTGCCGGGCAAGCCGAGGTCCAGCAACACCAGGTCATACACGCCATTGCCCAGCGCGAGCTCCGCCGCCCGCCCCTCGGTCACCCAATCCACGACGAAGCCCGCATCGCCGAGACCCTGGCGCATGGCGCGACCGATCATCGCATCGTCTTCAACCAGCAGCAGCCTCATGGTGATGCCGATTGTGACGCAGTGAAGGCAAGTAACTGCGTCACTAGGTCCTCCTGCGCCAGCAGGCGTTGGCGGGCAGCGCGGATGCACCCGGCCCAGGCCTGCGCTTCTGCCGGGGGCAGCGCGCCACCGGCTGCGCCATTCCACACGCTGTGGAAATCCCGGAGCGAGCCGGGTGCGTCCAGCCAATCGAGGAAGGCGGACAGCTTCGCATGATGGGCGTCATCCTCCTGGGGGTAGATGTTCCATACGAAGGGGTTGCCCGCCCACAGCGCCCGCACGAGCGAATCCTCGCCACGAACGAAGTTGAGGTCGCACGACCAGAGGAGGTGGTCGTAATCGCACTGCGCGAGCAGGGGCAGGAAGGAGATGGCAAGGCGTGAGAACCGGTTCCACCCTGGCAGTGCTCGGTCGTTGCCTTCGTTGGCCGCACGGACTGCCGCGGCAGCACGGCCCTGCGTGACGAGCAGGTGCGTACGATGCGGCGCCGCCCCCCATTGGGCAAGCAGCTGCGCGAGCGCGGGAGGTTCATAGCAAAACAGGCTGACCCGTCGCGCATCGCCAGCGGCGATTCCCTGGCCTTGCAGCCATTGCGCCGCGTTGAAGTTCGCCTGCCGGTCCGTCAGGTCGGCCTCACGAAGCAACCCGCCGGTGCCCTCAGTGAAGCCGGGGTAGAAAAAATGCTTGGTCAGGCCCGCAGCCGGCCCGGCCAAGACGGGCGACGGCAGCCCGTGGCTGCGCCGCGCGAACGATTCCGCGGTGAGGTACTCGAGATTGATCCACGCGGGTTGGCGCCCCTGACGACGCGCTTTGTCAGCCATGGCGGCCTGGAAGGAGGCGTCCAGTTCGCAGCCAAAAGCCTCGATTACTGCATCGCCAGGCTCGGCCGGGGCAGTGAGCGGGCCCCACGGACGGACCTCGACGCCCTCGTGCCCGCGGGGTGCCATCCACTGGAGCGCCGACGAGTCATCCGCCCAGAGGCGGACGGCGTGGCCGCGCTCGGCCAGCTGGACCGACAGGCGCCAGCACACGCCGATGTCGCCGTGGTTGTCGATGACCTTGCAGAAGATGTCCCAGAGCATGAGGGGCCAATGGTATTGCCGGAGATTGCCACAATAGCGCCTGTATGTCCGAGAGCCATTCCGAAGAACTGCTGGCGCAGGTCGCCGCGCTGCCCGCGATGCCGGGCGTGTACCGCTATTTCGACGCGGACGGGGGCGTGCTGTACGTCGGCAAGGCGCGCAACCTCAAAAAGCGCGTGTCGAGCTACTTCCAGAAGAACCACGGCGGCACGCGCATCGGCCACATGATCGGCAAGATCGTGCGCATGGAAACCACGGTGGTGCGCTCGGAGGCCGAGGCGCTGCTGCTGGAAAACAACCTGATCAAGACGCTCAACCCGCGCTACAACATCCTGTTCCGCGACGACAAGAGCTATCCCTACCTGAAGATAACGGGCACCGACAAGCCGGGCGCCGACGTCGAGTTGCCAGCTGCCGCATCCTTTCCGCGCGTCGCGTACTACCGCGGCGCGGTCGACCGCAGGAACCGCTATTTCGGCCCGTACCCCAGCGCCTGGGCGGTCAAGGAATCCATCCAGCTGCTGCAGAAGGTGTTCCGGCTGCGCACCTGCGAGGACACTGTCTTCGCGAACCGGACCAGGCCCTGCCTGCTCTACCAGATCAAGCGCTGCTCGGGCCCCTGCGTCAACCTGGTCGCGCCGGAGGATTATCGGCACGACGTGCAGAATGCCGAGGCTTTCCTGCGCGGCGAAACCCAGGCCGTGCTCGCCGCCCTGGAAGCGCGGATGATGCGGCACGCCGAGAAGCTGGAGTTCGAGCAGGCCGCTGAACTGCGCAACCAGATGGGCGCGCTGTCGAAGGTGCTTCACCAGCAGTCGGTCGAAACCATCTCCGACAAGGACGTCGATATCCTGGCCGTGAAGGTGCAGGGGGGAAAAGCCTGCGTGAACCTGGCCATGGTGCGGGGCGGGCGGCACCTGGGCGACCGGCCGTACTTCCCGAGCCATATCGAGGACGCCGCGGCCGTGCAGGAGTTCGACATCAGCTCCGACGAAGGGGCCGACGCCGCGCCCGCTGTGCCGGTCGAAGTGCAGGTGCTCGAAGCCTTCATCGCGCAGCATTACATCGGCGTGCCGGCGCCGCCCGCGCTCATCACGAGCGAGCCCGTCGGGCGCGAGCTGATCGAGGCGCTGTCGCAGCAGCAGGGGATCAGGATCGCGGCCGTGCACCACCCCCGCGAGCAACGGCGGCTGTGGCTCGAAATGGCGCAGAAGAACGCGGACATCCAGCTGGCCCGGCTACTGGCCGAGGAAGGCTCGCAACAGGCGCGCACGCGCGCCCTCGTGGACTCCCTCGATCTGTCGCCCGACGACCTCGATGGATTTCGCATCGAGTGTTTCGACATCTCGCACACGGCGGGTGAGTCGACCCAGGCCTCCTGTGTGGTCTTCCATCACCACAAGATGCAGAACTCCGAGTACCGCCGCTACAACATCGACGGCATTACGCCCGGCGACGACTACGCCGCGATGCGGCAGGTGCTGATGCGCCGCTACAGCAAGCTTGCCGAGGCCGGCCGCGACCCGCCGGACGCCACCCCGCCGCGCGGCTCGGGCGGCAGCGCTGGCCGGCTGCCCGACCTGGTGCTGGTGGACGGTGGCAAGGGGCAGGTCAGCATGGCGCGCGATGTGTTCGCCGAGCTGGGACTGGATCTGGCTGTGATCATCGGCGTCGAGAAGGGCGAGGGCCGCAAGGTGGGCCTGGAGGAGCTGGTGTTCGCCGACGGGCGTGAGAAGGTGTACCTGGGGCGCGATTCGGCTGCCCTGATGCTCGTGGCGCAGATACGCGACGAGGCACACCGCTTCGCCATCACCGGCATGCGTGCGCGCCGCGCCAGGGTGAGGGTGGGCGGCAGCCAGCTGGAGGACATTCCGGGCATTGGTGCGAAGAAGCGTGCCCGACTGCTGCAGCGGTTCGGCGGCGTGCGCGGGGTCGCGGCCGCCGGGGTGGACGACATCGCCAGCGTGGAAGGCATCTCGCGGGAGCTCGCCGAGGAGATCTATCGCGCGCTTCATTGAGCCCCGCCCGGTCCATGCCAGAATCGGGTCCATGTTCTTCACGATCCCGACCATCCTCACCTGGACGCGCATCGTCGCTATCCCGCTGATCGTCGGGGTGTTCTACCTGGGGTGGAATCCCGGCCTGCAGAACCTCATCGCCACGGTGATGTTCGTGACCTTCGCGCTGACGGACTGGCTTGACGGCTATCTTGCACGCAAGTTGAATCAGACCTCGTCGTTCGGCGCCTTCCTTGATCCCGTGGCTGACAAATTCCTCGTCTGCGCCTCACTGCTCGTGCTGGTGCACCTGCAGCGGGCCGACGTGTTCGTGGCGCTGATCATCATCGGCCGCGAGATCGCGATCTCCGCGCTGCGCGAATGGATGGCGCAGATCGGCGCGGCCAAGAGTGTGGCGGTGCACATGCTGGGCAAGGTCAAGACCACCTTTCAGATGATCGCGATTCCCTTCCTGCTGTTCGACGGCCGGCTGTTGGGGCTAATCGACACCCATGTCTGGGGCACCTGGCTGATCTGGATCTCCGCGATCCTGACGGTCTGGTCGATGGTTTATTACCTCCAGAAGGCCCTGCCCGAAATCCGCAAGCGAGTGAAGTAGGTCAGGGACATGAATTCCGATTCGCGCCAGGACGCGCTGGTGCGCGCCATGCCCGCCGTGTTCGTCCTCATCTGGAGTACGGGCTTCATCGTCGCCCGTTACGGCATGCCGTATGCGCCGCCGATGAAATTCCTGGCGGTGCGCTATTTCTTTTCGGTGCTGTGCTTCATCGCCTGGGCGATGGCCGCCGGCGTGCCGCTGGTGCCGCACAGCACCCGGCAGGCGCGGCACCTGGCAGTGACAGGGGTGCTGATGCACGCGGGCTATCTCGGCGGGGTGTGGGCGGCAGTCAAACTCGGCATGGGCGCGGGTCTTGCGTCCTTGCTGGTGGGGTTGCAGCCGCTGCTGACGGCCATCTGGGTTTCGTCGCGCGGGGGGCAAGTGTCGGCACGCCAATGGGCCGGCCTCGCGCTGGGCTTTGGCGGCCTTGCACTCGTGGTGTGGCAAAAACTCGGGGTGGGAGAAATCAGCGGCTTGAACTTCCTGCTGGCGCTGGGCGCATTGCTCAGCATCACCGCTGGCACGCTCTACCAGAAGCGGTTCCTGGAGCCTTGCGACGTGCGCACGGCCAGCCTCGTGCAGCTCTCGGCCGCATTCGTCGTCACCTTGCCGCTGGCGTTGCTGGAGGTTGAAGCGATGCAATGGAACGGGCAGCTGGCCGGCGCCATGGCGTGGTCGGTGCTGGCGCTTACGCTGGGCGGCAGCTCGCTGCTATACCTGCTGATCCAGCGCGGCGCGGCGACTGCGGTGACCAGCCTGCTTTACCTGGTGCCGCCCTGCACGGCGTTGATGGCGTGGGCCCTTTTCGGCGAGGCAATCACCGTCTTCACGATCGCGGGCATCGTCCTCACGGCGCTGGGCGTGAGCCTCGTGGTGCGCTCACCTTCGCCGCGGCCCTGAGCTTCCAGGGTTCGCCCTTGAAGCGTTCCGCGAGGAAGTCAATCAGCAGCCGCACGCGCTTGGGGGTCTGTGCGCGGTGCGGGGCGAGCCAGTGGATGTCGGCATCCCACATCGCGTAGCCGGGGAGCACGCGTATGAGCTGGCCCGAGGCGAGTTGGGGTGCGATGTCCCACAGGCTGCGCAACATGATGCCGCGGCCGTCCAGGCACCAGTCGCGAACCAGTTCGCCTGAGTTGCTCGACAGAGGCCCCTGGACACGCACGCGCGTGTCGGCTTTGTCGCGCTCCTTGCGCAACGCCCACACGTCGAAGCGTTGGTCGCTCTCGCGCACGATGAGGCAATCGTGTTGTGCGAGCTCGTCGGGCGTTTGCGGGACGCCGTGCTCGCGCAGGTACCGCGGCGCGGCTACTAGAACGCGCTGGTTACGCGCCAGGCGGCGGCCCACCCACTCCGAGGCGCGCCGCCCCTGAACGGACCAGAGCCACACCGCCCCGTCATAGCCTTCGACGGCGAGGTTGGGCAGCTGTTCGGTCAGCTGCAACTGCACCTGAAGGGCCGGATGCCGCGCCTGGAATTCCGCGAGCGCCGGCCCGAGCCAGAGGCGCCCGAAGCCGAACGTGGCCGCCAGCCGGATGGCACCCATCGGCTCGCTGCGGCGCTCCTGCAGGTCGGCTTCGAGCTGCGCGAAGGCCTGCAACAGCTGGCCCGAGCGTTCGCACAGCGCCTCTCCCTCGGCCGTGGGCACGACGCGCCGCGTGGTTCGCTGGAATAGCTTGAAGCCCAGCCGAGTTTCCAGCGCGGCCAGTTTTTTCGTTACCACCGAGGGCACCACGCCTGCCGCTGCCGCGGTCGCCGCCAGGCTGCCGTGCGCGCGAACGGCGAGCAGCAACTCCAGGTCGAGGCGGTCGAGCAGGTGAGAATGAATTGCCATTATGGAAAGAATCAATTGCCAGATTATTGCTTGCGCATGGTGCCCCCGCAAGCCAGAATCGCCGGATGCTGCAATCCTTCGAAACGCTCGATGTGCTGCGCGATGGCGTTCGACTGAGGGTGCGCCGCTGCGGGCGGGGCGATCCCCTCCTGCTGCTGCATGGCCATCCCCAGACGCACGCGATGTGGCACCTTGTCGCGGATGAGCTGGCTCGCGAGTTCACGGTCGTCATGATGGACTTGCGCGGCTACGGCGATTCCGGGCGGCCGGAGCCGGGGGAGGGCAGCCGCAATTACGCCAAGCGCGAGATGGCACTGGACGCGTCGGCGGTAATGCGTGAATGCGGCTTTCAGCGTTTTGCCGTGCTGGCACATGACCGCGGCGCCCGCGTCGCGCATCGCCTGGCGGCCGATCACCAGGATGCCGTCACGCGGCTCATGCTGCTGGACATCGCTCCAACGCTGGCGATGTACGAACAAACCTCACTCGCATTTGCAATGGTGTATTGGCACTGGTTCTTCCTGGTGCAGCCCCCACCCCTGCCCGAAGCACTGATCGAATCGGACCCCGTGCGCTACCTTCGCAGCGTGATGGGCCATCGTCACGCGGGACTGGAAGCCTTCGCGCCCGAGGCGCTGGCCGAGTACGAACGCTGCATCCAGATCCCCGCCACGGCGCAGGCAATCTGCGCCGACTACCGCGCAAGTGCCGGCATCGACCTGGAGCATGACCGCGCCGACGTGGCCGTGGGAAAGCAAATCGCGCAGCCGCTGCGCGTGCTCTGGGGCGAGCATGGCGCCGTCGGGCATTCCTTCGACGTCCTCGCGCTGTGGCGCGAACGCGCATCGCAAGTCACCGGCCGCAGCCTGCCGTGCGGCCATTACATCGCGGAAGAGGCGCCGTCCCTTCTGCTTGAAGAAGCCCTGCATTTTTTGAGGAACCCATCATGAGCAAGCAACGTATCGCAGTCATCGCCGGCGACGGCATCGGCAAGGAAGTGATGCCCGAGGGCATCCGCGTGATGGAGGCGGCCGCGACCAAATTCGGCATCGACCTCGCCTTCGACCACTTCGATTTTTCCAGCTGGGACTACTGCGAGAAGCACGGAAAAATGCTGCCCGATGACTGGAAGGACAGGATCGGCGGGCATGACGCCATCTACTTCGGCGCGGTGGGCTGGCCGGAGAAAATCCCGGACCATGTTTCCCTGTGGGGTTCGCTGCTGCTTTTCCGCCGCGAATTCGACCAATACGTGAACCTGCGTCCCGCGCGCCTGATGCCCGGCATCATCGCGCCGGTGGTGCGCCGCGACGGCAGCGCGCGGGCGCCCGGCGAGATCGACATGTACATTGTCCGGGAAAACACCGAGGGCGAGTACTCCAGTATCGGCGGGCGGATGTATCCCGGAACCGAACGCGAGATTGTCATGCAGGAGACAGTGATGTCGCGCATCGGCGTCGATCGCGTGCTGAAGTTCGCCTTTGATCTGGCGCAATCAAGGCCCAAAAAGCACCTGACGTCGGCGACGAAGTCCAACGGCATCGCCATCACCATGCCCTACTGGGACGAGCGCGTGGCGGAGATGGCCAAGGCCTACCCGGGCGTGAAGGTGGACAAGTTCCACATCGACATCCTCACGGCGCACTTCGTGCAGCGGCCGGACTTTTTCGACGTGGTGGTGGCGAGCAACCTGTTCGGCGACATCCTGAGCGACCTGGGCCCGGCGTGCACCGGCACGATCGGCATCGCACCCAGCGCGAACCTGAACCCCGACCGGAAATTTCCCTCGCTGTTCGAGCCGGTGCATGGCTCGGCGCCGGACATCGCGGGCCGCGGCATCGCCAACCCGATCGGCCAGATCTGGTGCGGCGCGATGATGCTGGAGTTCCTCGGGCACAAGCAGGCGCACGACGCGGTGCTCGCCGCGATTGAAAAGTCACTCGCTCCCGCGAGCGGTGCGCCGCGCACGCCCGACCTCGGCGGCACGGCGAGCACCACCGATCTGGGCCGCGCGATAGCCGCGTCGCTGTAAGGATTTGAGCGTATTGCTGCTCCAGAAGTTTGCGCACTGCCGCAACATAATCGGCCCGCAACCCGCATGGAATCTCGCTGAAAGCGACTAGAATCCGCCTCCGCGCTGTTGTAAAGCCGCCTTTCGTATTGACACGGTCTGGGTCCGTGGCTTTAATTGGCCGGTGGCTGGAAGCCGCGAAAGAAGTCTCCCGCATCCTCGCAACAAGGCACGTCAAGAGCCGCAGGATGGGGAGACAATAATTTTTGAAGAGACACTCCCGATCAACTAATTCTCTCTACGAGGGGCCCCTTGTGAACAAGACTGAACTGATTGAGCACATCGCTAAGCATGCCGATATCTCGAAGGCCGCCGCCACCCGTGCGCTGGAATCGATGATTGGCGCCGTGAAGACCACGCTGAAGAAAGGCGGCTCGGTCTCGCTGGTCGGTTTCGGCACTTTCGCGGTGGGCAAACGGGCCGCCCGCAGCGGTCGCAACCCCCGCACCGGCGCAGCGATTAAAATCAAGGCCGCCAAGGTTCCCAAGTTCCGTCCAGGCAAGGCGCTGAAGGATGCGCTGAACTGAACGGCTGTATACGGTGGGGTGCTTAGCTCAGCTGGTAGAGCGGCGCCCTTACAAGGCGTAGGTCGGCGGTTCGAACCCGTCAGCACCCACCACCCAAGCGAAGGCGAACAGTTGTTCGCCTTCTTTGTTTTTTAGTCTACCGAGTCAGAGCATGTTCGATTTCGTTCGCAAGCACACCAAGATCATGCAGTTCGTCCTGTTCCTGCTGATCGTGCCGTCATTCGTGCTGGTCGGTATCAACGGCTACAACAACATGAAGGAAGGCGGCGAGGCCGTCGCAAAGGTCGGCGGGCGCGAGATCCTGCAGGCCGAGTGGGACGCCGCGCACAAGCAGGAGGTGGATCGCCTTCGCCAGCAGATGCCGACGCTGGATTCCAAGATGCTCGAATCGCCCGCGGCCCGCTACGCAACGCTCGAACGCATGGTGCGCGATCGCGTGCTCGCGGCCGCCGCCGACGACATGCATCTGCAAATTTCCGACCAGCGGCTGCGGCAACTGCTCGCCGCGGACAAGAGCCTCGACGCGTTCTACGACGCCAACGGCAAGCTCGATGCCCAGCGTTTCATGTCGGCAACCGGGCAGACGCCTGAGCAGTTCAGGGCTGGGCTTCTGGCCGAGCTCTCGTCTCGCCAGGTCCTGGCAGGCGTGGGCGGAACCAGCTTCGCAACGCCCGCGCAGGCCGCCCTGTCGCTCAATGCCTATTTCGAGAAGCGCGAGGTGCAGGTCGCACGCTTCGCCACCTCGGACTACGCAGGCCGCGTGAGCCCCACCGATGCCGAACTGGAAGCGTTCTACAAGGCCAACCCCGCGATGTTCCAGGCGCCGGAGCAGGCCAACATCGAATACATGGTGCTTGACCTCGGCACGGTGATGAGGACCGTCGCGATCAACGAGCAGGACCTGAAGACCTACTACGAGCAGAACGCCTCGCGAATGAGTGGCCAGGAGGAGCGGCGTGCAAGCCACATCCTGATCGCCGCACCCAAGGCCGCACCGGCCGCCGAGCGCGACAAGGCCAAGGCGAAGGCGGAGGAACTGCTCGCCGCGGTAAAGAAGGCGCCCGAGAGTTTTGCCGACGTGGCCAAGAAGAACTCGCAGGACCCCGGCTCGGCCGCCAACGGCGGCGACCTCGACTTCTTCACACGCGGCGCGATGACCAAGGCGTTCGAGGATGCCGCTTTCGCGCTGAAGAAGGGCGAAATCAGCCCCGTGGTGGAAACCGAGTTCGGCTATCACATCATCAAGGTCACCGACATTAAGTCGCCCAAGCAGCGGACGTTCGAAGAGATGAAGCCCGAACTCGAGGCCGAAATGAAGAAGCAACAGGCTCAGCGCAAGTACGCCGAGGTTGCCGACACCTTCAGCAACGGCGTGTACGAGCAGGCGGACAGCCTGAAGCCCGTGGCCGACAAGCTCAAGCTCGAAATCCGCACAGCAGCGAACGTGCGCCGCACGCCTGTTCCGGGCGCGCCTGCCGCGCTGGCCAACGCGAAGTTCCTCGGCGCGTTGTTCTCGCCGGACAGCGTCGAGAAAAAGCGCAACACCGAAGCCGTCGAGATCGCGCCGAGCACGCTCGTGGCCGGTCGCATCGCGCAGTACACGCCGGCCCGTACGATGCCATTCGCGGAAGTAAAGGACCAGGTGCGCCAGCGCGTGGTCGCCACCCGCGCGGCCGAGCTCGCCAGGAAGGATGGCATGGAGAAGCTCGCGGCCTGGAAGGCCAACCCTGCAACGGCCAACCTGCCTGCGGCGATTGTGCTGTCGCGCCAGGAAACGCAGAAGCAGCCTGCGCCGGTGGTCGAGGCGGCACTGCGTGCCGATCCCGCGGCACTGCCCACGCTCGCCGGCGTGGACCTGGCTGAACAGGGCTATGCGGTCGTCAAGGTCAACAAGGTCCTGCCGCGCGAGGCTCAGCCCGAAGCGGTCGCCAGGCAGGACCGGGACCAGTATGTTCAGGCGTGGGGCTCGGCCGAGAACCTGGCCTACTACAACCTGCTCAAGCAACGCCTCAAGGTGGAGATTCTGGCGCCGAAGCCCTCGGGCCTCGAGCAGCCCGGACAGACGCAGTAGGCGTCCCGGCCAAGGAAAAAGCCCGCTGTCGAAACGAAGCGGGCTTTTCTTATTGTGGGTTGGGGTGGCTGATGGGACTCGAACCCACGACGACAGGAATCACAATCCTGGACTCTACCAACTGAGCTACAGCCACCGTAGAGTGCTGGATTATAGCGGGCCCGCTAATTCACCATCACGAGCTTGCCCTTCACGCTGCGCGAACCCATGTGCGCGAACGCCGCTTTCAGCTCGGCCATGGGCATGGTCCGATCGATGACGGGCTTGATCCTGCCATCGGCGTACCAGCGCGCCAGTTCCATCATCATCGCCGCGTTGGCCTTGGGCTCGTGCTTGGCGAAGCTGCCCCAGAACACGCCGACGATGGACGCGCCCTTGAGTAGCGGCAGGTTCAGGGGTAGTGAGGGGATGGGCCCGGCCGCGAAGCCGATGACGAGGTAGCGGCCACGCCAGGCGATGGAGCGAAAGGCGGGCTCGGTCACGTCGCCGCCTACCGGGTCGTAGATCACCTCGGGGCCTTTGCCGCCGGTGAGGTCCTTCACCGCTTCGCGCAAGTCCTGGCGGGTGTAGTTGATGGTGGCATCCGCGCCGATGGACTTGCACAGATCGCATTTTTCGTCGGTGGAGGCCGCGGCGATGACGCGCGCGCCCATGCCCTTCGCGATCTGGATGGCCGAGGTGCCGACGCCGCCGGCAGCGCCCAGCACCAGGACGGTTTCACCGGCTTTCAGCTGCGCGCGGTCCACCAGCGCGTGGTAGGACGTCGCGTAGATCATGATGAACGCCGCGGCGTCCACGTGCGGAAACCCGGGTGGCAGCGGCATGCACAGCGCCGCGGGAGCGATGGTGTGGGTGCCGAAGCCCCCCGTGCCCGACAGGCAGGCCACGCTCTGCCCGACTTTCAACTGCGTCACGCCTTCGCCGACGGCGGCCACGATGCCCGCGTATTCGGAGCCGGGGACGAAGGGCAGCGCCGGCTTCATCTGGTATTTGTTCTGGACAATCAGGAGATCGGGGAAGTTCAGGCTGGCCGCCTTGATCTCGATGAGCACTTCGCCCGTCTTTGGTGCGGGCGTGGGCAGCTCTTTCCATTGCAGCGCATCGACGCCGGTGGGGTTCTCGCAAAGCCAGGCATGCATGCCGATTCTCCGGTTCAAAAAGAGGCGCAATGATAGGCGCACGAAATACGCGCGATTGTCTCTGGGGCGACGCGGCTGCACCTACAATCTTTCATTCCCTTACGCCGATGAAAATCCTGCTTTCCAACGACGACGGCTACCAGGCGCCCGGTATCGTCGCGCTGTACGATGCCATCAAGGACCTCGGCGAAGTCGAGGTTGTCGCGCCTGAGCACAACAACAGCGCCAAGTCCAACGCGCTCACGCTGCATTCGCCGCTGTACGTGCACCTCGCGGGCAACGGCTTTCGTTACGTCAATGGCACGCCCGCGGATTGCGTCCATGTGGCGCTCACTGGGTTGCTCGGCTACCGGCCCGACCTGGTGGTGAGCGGCATCAACAATGGCGCAAACATGGGTGACGACACGATTTATTCGGGCACCGTCGGCGCGGCGATGGAAGGCTATCTTTTCGGCATCCCGGCCATTGCCTTCTCGCAAACGCAGAAGGGCTGGTCGCACATCGACGCCGCGGCGCGCAAGGCGCGCGAGCTGGTGCAGCAGGTGATCGCGCAGCGCGATGAGGGCGCCGCCCCATGGCTGCTCAACGTGAACATTCCCAACGTGCCATTCGAAGAACTCAAGCCGTTCAAGGTGTGCCGGCTCGGCCGGCGCCATGCTGCGGAGAAAGTCATCTCGCAGCCCAGCCCGCACGGCGACATGATGTACTGGATCGGTGGGGCGGGTCCCGCGAAGGACGACGCCGAAGGAACCGACTTCCACGCAACGGCGCAGGGCCATGTCTCGGTGACGCCGTTGAAGGTGGACCTCACCGACCACCAGGGCCTGCAGCAATGGTCGCTGCGGTTCGCGAACCGGGCGGGCAACTGATGTCGCGTCGCCCGGGTTTCCCGGCACGGCTCGAGCTGCCGTCCGCCAGGCCTGCCCCTGTGCGCAAGAGCGGCTCGCCCGCGCCGGCTCGCGCAAGCTTTGGCGCCGATGCCGGCCAACGTGTTACGCCGGGCGGCGTCGGCCTAGATTCGCAGGCCGTGCGCGCTCGCATGGTGGGAAAACTCACCGCGCAGGGCATCACTGATCCGCGCGTGCTAGCCGCCATGGGCAAGGTCGAGCGTCATCGATTCGTGGACAGCGCGTTGGTGAACCAGGCCTATGAGGACACCAGCCTGCCGATCGGCCTGGGACAAACGATCTCCAAGCCGAACGTCGTGGCGCGCATGATCGAGCTGCTGCTGGGCGGCCGCAACGATGCGGCCGGCAAGCTGGGCCGCGTGCTCGAGATCGGCACGGGCTGCGGTTACCAGGCAGCGGTGTTGAGCCTGCTGGCCACCGAGGTCTACAGCATCGAGCGTTTGCGCGGCCTGCATGAGAAGGCGCGCGACAACCTGCGGCCTTTCCGCCTCCCCAATGTGCATCTGCTGTTCGGCGATGGCATGGTGGGCTATGTGAAAGGCGCGCCGTATGCGGGGATCATCGCCGCGGCGGGTGGCAACGCTGTACCTCAGGCGTGGGCCGAACAGCTCGCGGTGGGGGGGCGCATCGTAGCGCCTACCGTGATGCCCAACGGTGAGCAAGCACTCGTAGTAATCGAAAAAACAGCCCGCGAACTGAAACAAACTGTGCTTGAGGCGGTTCACTTTGTCCCCCTAAAATCGGGCATCGCTTGATAGGAAAACAAAAGATGCTCGAGTTGCGCAACAAGGGGTGGATGTGGGCTGTGGCACTGGTGACTGTCGTGTTGGCCGGTTGCGCATCCGGCTCGCGCGCGCCCGCACCGGTAGAGGATCGCAGCGCCGCCCGCGCGCAACAACCCGCTCCGGTCGAGCCCATCAAGCCTGTGCCGGGGCAGGAAAACGCGGGTAAGCCAGGCTATTACTCCGTGCGGCCCGGCGACACGCTGATCCGTATCTCGCTGGACAGTGGGCAGAATTGGCGCGACATCGCGCGTTGGAACAACATCGACAACCCGAACCTCATCGAGGTGGGCCAGGTGTTGCGGGTGATCCCACCAGTGGGCGCCGCGGGAACTGAAGTCGCGGTGGCGCGGCCCGTCGTCCCGGGGACAGCGGTGCCGAGCGGCAGCGCGTCCGCGCCGGCTCCTGCGACTGCGCCCGCGCCTGCATCCACCGTGCCGCGCATCAGCACGCCTGGCCCGATCGCAAGCCTGCCGCCCGTGGCGCCGACGCCCGTGCCCGCTGGAGAGGAAGAACTTCCCTGGGGGTGGCCGACCTCCAGCAGTGCCACCGTGGTGGCCGGGTTCGACGAACAGCGCAACAAGGGCCTGGACATCTCCGGCAAGCCCGGCGATCCGGTGCTTGCATCCGCGGATGGCCGCGTGGTCTACGCCGGCGCCGGCTTGCGCGGGTACGGCAACCTGATCATCCTGAAACATAACAACACTTATCTTTCCGCGTACGCGCACAACCAGACATTGCTGGTGAAGGAAGATCAGACAGTGCGCAAAGGCCAGAAGATCGCGGAGATGGGCAGCAGCGACGCGGACCGCGTCAAGCTTCACTTCGAAATCCGGCGCCAGGGCAAGCCCGTGGACCCTGCCCGGTACCTACCTCCGAGGTAGCAATGAACAGGCGCAACGGAAATAGCAAGCCTGCCGTTCCGGGTGCGACTGACAAGCGCGGTGTGCCCATGCCCATCCCGTTCGTGAGTGGGTCTGCGGACACTGAGCGGGTCGAGGAGCCCAATCCGCGCGACATTCCCGCGGAAATCGCCGGCGAGTCGAGCGATACGCTGACTCTGTATCTGCGGGAAGTCCGCCGCACCGAGCTTTTCACGGCCGAGCAGGAGTTCGAGGCCGCAACGCGCGCACGCGCAGGAGACTTTGCCGCACGCCAATCGATGATCGAGCACAACCTGCGGCTGGTCGTGAGCATCGCCAAAGGCTATCTGGGCCGCGGCGTGCCGCTGTCAGACCTGATTGAGGAAGGCAACCTCGGCCTGATGCATGCTATCGACAAGTTCGAACCCGAGCGGGGATTCCGGTTTTCCACGTACGCCACGTGGTGGATACGCCAGTCGGTAGAGCGCGCCGTGATGAACCAGGGGCGCGTGATCAGGCTGCCCGTCCATGTCGTGCGGGAACTCCAGCAGGTCCTGCGCGCGCGGCGCATGCTGGAGAACGACCCGGCGTTCGCTGCGCAGCGAAACGGCTTCGAAGGAGAGGGCGTGCGCGTCGAGGATGTCGCGGCGCTCCTGGGCAGGGAGGTGCAGGAAGTGGCCGAGCTGCTGGCGATGGCCGAGGCCCCGAAGTCGCTGGACGCCGCGATGGACCGCTCCGAGGACGAACACACGCTCGGCGACTCGATGGCCGACGAGCTCGCGATCGATCCCACGGGCGTCACCCAGAACCACGAGGTGGAGCGACTCCTGAACAACTGGATCGACGCCTTGTCCAACCGCGAGAAGGAAGTCCTCGAGGGCCGCTTCGGCCTTCACGACCGCGAACCCGAGACGCTGGAAGTACTCAGCGACCGCCTCGGCCTCACCCGCGAGCGGGTGCGCCAGATCCAGAATGAGGCGCTCCTGAAGCTGCGGCGGCACATGGTACGAAGCGGCATCAGCAAAGAGGCGCTTTTCTAGGCCCGGCGCCGGGCGTCACGCGTCGAGCGTGTAAGCTCGCGCCCAACGCCGCGCGCGCAACACGGAACCCGTATGTCCTGGCCTGTTCTTGTTTTCGATATCGAATCCATCCCTGACGTCGCCGGGCTGCGCGCGGTGCGCGGCGCCGCGCCCGACACCACCGACGAGCAGGTCTACGCAGGCTGGTGCGAAGAGCGCAAGGAAAAAGGGCAGGGCGATTTCATGCCGCTGTACCTGCAGCGTATCCTGGTGATCAGCTGCGTGTTCCGCAACGCGGAAGGACTGCGTGTGCACTCGTTCGTGGACCGCGACAACGCGAGCGAAGGCAAGGTAATCCAGACTTTTTTCAACACGCTCGAAAAGCACGTGCCGCAGCTGGTGAGCTGGAACGGCGGCGGGTTCGACCTGCCGGTGCTGCACTACCGTGGATTGCGGCACGGCGTCGTCGCCGACAAATACTGGGACATGGGCGATGACGACCGCGAATTCAAGTGGAACAACTACATCAGCCGCTACCACATGCGCCACCTGGACCTGATGGACCTGCTCTCCATGTACCAGCCCCGGGCCAACGCGCCGCTGGACGCGATGGCGAAGCTCTGTGGCTTCCCGGGCAAGCTCGGCATGGACGGCTCGCAGGTCTACTCCGCGTACCTGGACGGCAAGCTCGAGGACATCCGCCGCTACTGCGAAACCGATGTCATGAACACCTACCTGCTGTATTGCCGCTTCCAGAAGATGCGCGGCGGCCTGACCGAGGCCGAGTACGCGCAGGAGATCGATTTCGTGAAGCTGACGCTGGGCAATCTCGCGCCGCTGGAGCCCCACTGGCAGGAATACCTCGCGGCTTGGGATTGAAGAACGCCGGCCTGAGACAATTCAGGCATGACAGACGAAGTTGACGAAATCGAAAAGACGCCGGCGCTGCCCGAGGGCTGGCTGGAGGTCGACGCGCTCGACATCGATGCGCAGGGAGTCGCGCGCCGTCCCGACGGCAAGGTGGTGTTCATCGAAGGCGCGCTGCCCTTCGAGCTGGTCTCCGCCAAGGTCAATCGGCGCAAGAACAACTGGGAACAGGCCACGCTCACGGAGCTCCACCGGGAGTCGTCCCAACGCGTGCGGCCGCAGTGCCCGCATTTCGGGCTGCACGCAGGAGCCTGTGGCGGCTGCAAGATGCAGCATCTGCACGTTGGCGCGCAAGTGGCGATCAAGCAGCGTGTGCTCGAGGATAACCTCTGGCACCTCGCGAAGGTCAAGCCCGAGACGGTGCTTCGTCCGATCGAGGGGCCTGCCTGGGGCTATCGTTGGCGCGCCCGCTTTTCGGTGCGGAACGTACGCAAGAAGGGTACGGTGCTGGTTGGTTTCCACGAACGCAAGAGCCGCTACGTCGCGGACATCCGCGAGTGCCACGTCGTACCCGCCCACGTGAGCGGCCTGTTGCTTCCCTTGCGCGAGTTGATCGGTTCCATGGACGCGATCGAGACTTGCCCGCAGATCGAGCTTGCGTGCGGTGACGATGTCACGGCGCTGGTGCTGCGGCATCTGGAGCCCTTGAGCGAGGGCGACATCGCGAGGCTGCGTGCCTTCGCGCTCGCGCATCCAGGCGTGCAGTGGTGGCTGCAGCCCAAGGGACCGGACACGGTGCGCTTGCTCGATGCAGGCGGCGCGCAGCTCGCCTATGCGCTGCCGGAGTTCGGCATCACGATGCCATTCAAGCCGACCGACTTCACGCAGGTGAACCCGCACATCAACAGGGTTCTGGTCTCGCAGGCTCTGCGCTTGCTGGATGTGCAGCCCGATGACCGCGTGATCGACTGGTTCTGCGGCCTCGGCAATTTCACGTTGCCGCTGGCAACCCGCGCACGCGAGGTGCTGGGCATCGAAGGCAGCGAGACGCTGGTGGCTCGCTCGCGCGAGAACCACGAGCTGAACAAGGCCGCGCCGCGCATTGGCCGCGCGCTATCGCCGGTGGCATTTGCGGCGCGCAATTTGTTCGAAATCACACCAGAGCAGCTCGTTCGCGACGGCCCGGCGCAGCGCTGGCTGGTCGATCCCCCGCGCGAAGGGGCCTTCGCCCTGGCCAAAGCGCTAGCGGACCTGCATCAACAGCCCGAGCTGCGCGGCGCGTGGACCGCGCCGCAGCGCATCGTCTATGTGAGCTGCAACCCGGCCACGCTCGCACGCGACGCCGGGCTGCTGGTGCACCAGGCAGGTTACCGCTGCACGGCGGCGGGCGTGGTGAACATGTTTCCCCACACCGCGCACGTGGAGTCGATCGCGGTGTTTGATCGCGGTGTTTGAAGGCGTTACTCGTCGCCGCTCGTGAGGCCAAGGATGATCAACAGGCTCTGGAACACGTTGAAGATATCCAGGTACAGGGCCAAGGTGGCGCTGATGTAGTTGGTTTCGCCGCCGTCGATGATGCGCTTCAGGTCATACAGCATGTACGCGCTGAAGATACCGATGGCCATCACGCTGATCACCAGCATGCCGGTGGTCGAACCGACGAAAACGTTGATGATCGCGCCGATCATGATCGCGAGCGCGCCGACGAACAGCCACTTGCCCATGCCCGACAGGTCGCGCTTGATTACGCTGGAGAGCGTGGCCATCACGAAGAAGACGCCTGCCGTGCCGCCAAAGGCGGTCATCACGAGGCTGGTCCCGTTCTGGAAGCCGAGGATCATCGCCAGCAGCCGCGACAGCATCAGGCCCATGAAGAATGTGAAGGCCAGCAGCACCGGCACGCCGGCGGCCGAGTTCTTCGTCTTTTCGATCGCAAACAGGAACGCGAATGCGCCGCCCAGGAAGACCATTAATCCCAGGCCGCCTCCCAGGCCGCGCATCATGCCCGTGGCCACGCCCAGCCATGCGCCCAGCACCGTGGGGATCAAGCTCAGGGCCAGAAGCCAGTAAGTATTGCGTAGAACTTTGTTGCGCTGCTCCGCCGACGCGGCGTAGCCGTAGTCGAGGGTTCGGACTTGCTCATTCATGGCTTGATCTCCTTTTGCCTTAAGGCCGTTAGATGGGCGCATTCTAGGTTGGTTCAAGGACAAAAGACCACAAGGGCCCTACTGGGACCTGCCATGCAGCGTTTATGCTCGGTGCTCACCTGTACCCGCATCGAGAATAGTCCCATGAAAACCAAACCTGCGCTCGAACTGGCCGATGTCAAGGCCATCGCCGCGGCGGCCGAAGCCGAAGCCCTCAAAAACCACTGGGCCGTGAGCATTGCCATCGTCGATGATGGCGGTCACCTCCTCTGGCTGCAGCGCCTGGACGGCGCGCCGCCCATCTCCTCGCACATCGCCCCCGCCAAGGCCAATACTGCCGCGGTTGGCCGTCGCGAGAGCAAAGTCTACGAGGACCTGATCAATGGCGGCCGCACGTCTTTCCTCAGCGCCCCCGACCTGAAGGGCATGCTCGAGGGGGGCGTCCCCATCCTCAAGGATGGGCAGTGTCTGGGGGCAGTTGGCGTAAGCGGGGTGAAGTCGACCGAGGATGCGCAGATTGCGCGCGCGGGCATCGCCGCCTTGGCGCTTTGATTACTTGGTAAGGATCAGCTTGCCCAGACGGGTGGCCTGCAGGCGGTAAATCTCGCCGTTGTGGCTGATCTCCACCAGGCGCGCGCCACGCAGCAGTTCACTGCTGTTTAGCAGCGGCTGGGGCCGGGACGGGGAATGCCGCGGCAATGGCTGCGCCTTCATTGCGTCTCGCGGCGTCAACGGAGAACCCACCAGGTTGCTCCCAACACGAAAATCAGGCTTGAGCCAAGGATCTGGATGAATTCCACGCTGCGCTCTCCCGGAGTTGAGGAGCGAGCTGGATGGCGGCAACCGGCGAGGTTGCGCAGCATTGGGCCACCACGTCGCGCGCGGTGCACTCGCACTGGCCGCATTGGGTGGCCACGCCAAGCTCGAACTGGATGTCGTCGAAGCTCATACCGGCACGCGCGTGGCGGGCGATTTCGCGGTCGGAGACCCGGTTGCAGACACAGACGATCATGGTTGAGCAGGCTTTGGCTGGCTGGTTGATAAAAGGTTGTTGTGGCTATTATAAATACGAATCGCTCGCATTTGCAATCACCCTTTTTGACCTACGTCAGTTGGGAGCTTCAAGTTTCCGCCCACATGCGAAGCAGGTTGTGGTACGTCCCCACAAGCGCGACCGTCGTGTCGCTGTCACCGGCCGATTCGCGCAGTTGGGTGAGGGCAAGGTCGAACTCATGCAGTAGTTGGCGCTGCGCGTCGGCGCGGACCATGCTCTCGACCCAGAAGAACGCGGCTATCCGGGCGCCCCGGGTCACCGGCGTTACTTCGTGCACGTGGCTGGCCGGGTAGAGCACCGCGTGGCCCGACGGCAACTTGACATGCCGGGTGGTTCCGGCTTCGTACACAGCGAGCTCGCCGCCGTCGTACTCCGTCGGGTCCGACAGGAAGACCGTGCATGAAACATCCGTGCGCACCCGCATACCGCCCTCGGTGAACCGGATGGCTCCGTCCACATGCTTGCCGTAGTAGTTGGCGCCGCCGCTGTATCGGTTGATGCGGGGCGGAAAGACCTTGCGCGGCAGGCACGCCGCGAGAAACTGCGGCGAGCGGTCGAGTGCGCGCAGCACCATCGCGCCGATCTCGCGGCTCGCGTCGCAGTCCCTGGGGAGTTGCTCATTGTTCTTGGCCTGGACGGCCTGCGAGCCTGCGCCAGTCCTGCCGTCGGCCCAAGGGGCGGTGGCGAGGAGGGTATGAGCGTGCGCCAGGTCGGCCTCGTTCAGAAGTTGCGGAAGGATGAGAACCATGGTCGGTCTCCGATCAGAATCGCGCCGTGAGCGCCAGCTGGAACAACCGGCCCGCGCCCGGAACGTAATGACCCCTGTAGAGCGACTCGGCATACAGCTTGTCCGTCACGTTGCTCAGGTTGGCCTTCACTGTGTATTGTTCGTTGATCGTGTACTCGGCCATGAGGTCGGCCGTGACGAAGGCGGGGGCTTCCCAGGCGGGCGCGGTGACGTCGGCGGGAGATTGGCCGCTGCGAAAGTTCAGCCCGCCGCCCACGCGCCACTGCGGCGTGAGCTGGTAGGTGCTCCACACCGTGCCGCTGTGCCGCGGGCTCAGGCCCGGGCGATCGCCCACGCGGTTGCCGGCCGTCGTCGCGGTGGACGCAGCTTCGTCCACCCGTGCAACGGGCATCCACATGTAGGAGCCATAGACCTCCCACGCCGGCGTGATGCGCCCCGCCACATCCACTTCAATGCCGGCCGTATGACGCCGCCCGGAGAGGAGCAGGCGACTCGCCGCTGTGTCCGGGTCGGTGTTGCGTTCGTTCTTCTTGGTGGAGTGGAATATGGCAAGCCGGGTGGAATAGCGCCTGTCGGCTGAACCGAGCTTCGCACCGAACTCGATGTTCTGGCTGCTCTCGGGTGGCGTGTTGGCGCTTTGCGCGTTGTACGAGTAGGTGTCGCCCGAGGTGTTGAACGACGTGCCATACGAGAAGTGAAACGACCGAAGGGCATCGGGCTGGAACAGAACGCCGACGCGCTTGCTCCAGTTGGCGATCTTCTGCCGGTAGGCGGAAGTTGTGACGGGGCCGGGCGCGGCCGCGGGGATGGCGAAGGTTTCGTACTGGCCGTCCAGGCTGTCATAGCGCAAACCGCCAAGCAGCTTCCAGTGCGGCGCGACCTGCACCAGGTCCTGCATGTACGCCCCCCACGCTTTGGCAACGAACTGGCTGCCCGGCCGCAGCACCCGCAGGCTCTCATCGATCCACGCGCCGTCATTCGGTGTTCCGGCCAGTGTGGCGGGCTTCACCAGATTCACGCCGCCCTGCGCCGCGGTGCGCGCGGCAAAAACCGTCTTTTCCTCGCGCGCCACGTCGATGCCCGCGAGCAGCACGTGCTTGACCCCCAGCGCGTCGAACTTCGTGCTGAAGTCGCTCTGCGCATGTAGCGTGTCAACGTCCTGGATTTTCAGTTGCGTGCCACGGTTGAAGACGGTTCCCGGTCCGAAGTTGCCCAGGTCGGTCGGGGAGGCGAAGCGCACCGTGCCGGCGCGCTGGTCACGTTCGAACCGTCCCTTTCGGACCTGCGTCTTCAGTTCGCTGTCGCCACCGAATCGGTGGATCTGGCTGAACGTCGCGATGTTGGCGCTTCCCGCGTTGTAGTCGCTGGCCATCCCGTAGTACGCAGTCGGCGCAAGGCTGCCGATGAGCGTGTTCGACGCGCTGGTGTTGGCCACGTTGGGTTTGATCCACGGCAGGCCATAGTTCATGCCGTTGTTGTTGTCCAGGTAATAGAAGGACGCCAGGAACTCGTCCGCGGTTCCGATGCCACCGCGCCAGGCGGCGGCCAGCCCTTTCTTGTCGATGCTTGCCCCGGCGCCGTTGTTGTCGGCCTTGGTCGCCATGGCGTTGATGCGCATCGCCGCGTTCTCGCCCGTGCGGATGTTGAAGTCGCCCGTGACGCGGCGGAAGTCATGGTTGCCCAGCGTGGTGGAGACTTCGTGCTCGGTGAGAAGTTGGGGCACCTTGCTTACCTGGTTCACCGCGCCGCCGGTGGAGCCGCGGCCGAACAGCATGGAGGCCGAACCGCGCATCACCTCGATGCGGTCGTTGTTGAACGTGTCGCGGTCGTAGAACGCCGGGTCGCGCATGCCGTCCAGGAAAATGTCGCCGGTGCCCGCCAGCGAGAAGCCGCGCAGGCGGATGTCTTCCTCTCCCCCTTCGGCCGCCTGGAAAGTGATGCCCGCTGCGTTGCGCAGCACGTCCTTCACCGTGTCGAGGTTGCGGTCGTCGATCAGCTTCTCGGTGATCACTGTGATGGATTGGGGGATGTCGCGCAGCTGCTGCTTGCCCTTGCCGATGGTCGTGGTGGTCGCTCGCAGCGAGTCCTTGCCTTGCGGGTCGGCCCTTCCGTTGACGGTGACGGGCGCCAGGGTGATGCCCGGCGTGCCGCCGGGTGCGCTCTGGGCCCAGCTGCCCATGGAGGCGGCGAGCATGAGCGCGCCGAGGGGGAGCAGCGGCGGCTCGGAAGTATCGCGGATGGGACGGACGGACTTGTGCGCCAAGATGGCCTCCAGACAAAGGGCCTGCGAAAGCGGGCCGGTTTCAAGGGGAGGCTGGCTTGGGCACGCGAATGGCGTGCGGAAATTGGCTGGCCGGTGGAGGCCGGATTCTATGTCAAATGAGAATTACTCTTGTTTATAAAACGCGGATCAGCTGGATTCGCCTTCGCCTATTTGCGACTGCAGGTAGTTCTGCAGCCCGACCTTGGCGAGCAAATCCAGCTGCGTTTCGAGGTAGTCGATGTGCTCCTCGGTATCCGTGAGGATGTCCTCGAGGATTTCGCGCGACACGTAGTCGCGCACGCTCTCGCAGTGCGCAATGCCATCCTTCACGGCGGCTTGCGCGCCGCGTTCACTGCGCAGGTCGCAGTCGAGGATCTCTGGCACGTTTTCGCCGACGAGCAGTTTGCCCAGGTCCTGGAGGTTGGGTAGGCCGTCGAGCACCAGGATGCGCTCCATCAGGCGATCGGCATGCTTCATCTCGCCGATGGATTCCTCGTATTCCTTCTTCGCGAGCCTGTCGAAACCCCAGTGCTTGAGGATCCGGTAATGCAGGAAGTACTGGTTGGTGGCCGTGAGCTCGTTCCTGAGCTGGGCCTGGAGGTGCTGGATGACCAGGGGATCGCCTTGCATGGAGAATCTCCGTTGTTGTTTGCGAAGGCATTGTGGCGCAAACCAGGCCGCTGCATGCAACAGGTGTCGCATGCAGCGGCTGAGTTATCAGCTGCGCATGAGGTGGTCGAAAGCGCCCAGCGCGGCCTTGGCGCCGTCACCGGCGGCGATAATGATCTGCTTGAAGGGAACTGTCGTCGCGTCACCGGCCGCGAATACGCCGGGAATGGATGTCTGGCCCTTCGCATCCACGATGATCTCGCCATGCCGTGACAGCTCGACCGTGCCCTTCAGCCATTCCGTGTTGGGCACCAGGCCGATCTGCACGAACACCCCTTCCAGGTCGACGCGCGACGTTTCGCCGGAAGCACGGTCCCGGTAGACGAGGCCATTCACCCGTTGCCCGTTGCCCGTGATCTCGGTCGTCTGCGCGTTCAGCAGCGTTGTGACATTAGGCAGGCTCGCCAGCTTGCGCTGCAGCACTGCATCCGCGCGCAACTTTGTGTCGAACTCGATCAGCGTCACATGACCGACGATGCCGGCAAGGTCGATGGCTGCCTCGACGCCGGAGTTGCCCCCGCCGATCACTGCGACCCGTTTCCCCTTGAAGAGCGGCCCATCGCAGTGCGGGCAGTAGGCCACGCCCTTGTTCCGGTATTCATACTCGCCTGGCACGTTGATGTTGCGCCAGCGCGCGCCGGTCGTGACGATCACGCTGCGCGCCTTCAGCGTCGCGCCGCTCTCCAGCTGGACTTCGATCAGTCCCGGTGCTGGCACGAGCTTTTTCGCGCGCTGCAAGTTCATGATGTCCACGTCGTAGTGGCGCACGTGCTCCTCCAGCGCCATGGCGAATTTCGGTCCTTCCGTCTCCTTGATCGAGACGAAGTTTTCGATGCCGAGTGTGTCCAGCACCTGGCCGCCGAAGCGCTCCGACGCGATGCCCGTGCGTATGCCCTTGCGTGCCGCGTACACCGCGGCGGCCGCGCCGGCCGGTCCGCCGCCGACAATGAGCACGTCGAACGGCTTCTTGGCTGCAAGCTTCTCCGCCTCGCGCTTGACGGCGCCGGTGTCAATCTTCGCCAGGATCTCTTCCAGGCTCATGCGCCCCTGGCCGAAGCGCGTCCCGTTGAGGAACACCGTGGGCACGGCCATGATCTCGCGCTCGCGGATTTCGTCCTGGAAGAGCGCGCCGTCGATCATCGTGGCCTTGATGCGCGGGTTCTGGATCGCCATCAGGTTCAGCGCCTGCACGACGTCCGGGCAGTTGTGGCAGTGAACTCGTGGCCCATGGGCAGACCGGCAAAGCGCGGCCCGTCCACGCCACCCGGGCGGTTCACGGAGAACGACGGCGTGCGCACGGCGCCGCCGCGGGTCTCGGAGACCTTCACGAGGGCTGAAGACTCCGCGATGTCTTTGAGCAGGTCCTGCATCTTGGCGGATGCAGGCGTGTCATCCAGCGATGCAACGATCTCCACCGGGCTGGAAATACGCTGCATATATGCGGCGAGTTGGGTTTTGAGCGTGGCATCAAGCATGGGGCGGGGCCTCCTCAGATTTTTCCAACCAGGTCGAGCGACGGGGTGAGCGTCTCTGCGCCTTCACTCCACTTGGCAGGGCAGACCTCACCAGGGTGGGCGGCGATGTACTGGGCAGCCTTCACGCGACGCAGCGTTTCCTTGGCGTCGCGGCCGATGCCGTTGTCGTTGACCTCGATCGTTTTGATCCGGCCTTGCGGGTCGATCACGAACGTGCCGCGCAGCGCCAGGCCCGCGTCCTCACCTTCAGTGACCAGCACATCGAAGAACCGCGCGAGCTGGTGATTCGGGTCGCCGACCAGCGGGTATTTCACCTTGCGGATCGTGTCCGACGTGTCATGCCATGCCTTGTGCGTGAAGTGCGTATCGGTCGAAACGCCGTAAACCTCCACACCGAGCCGCTTGAACTCATCGTAGTGATCAGCCAGGTCGCCCAGCTCGGTGGGGCACACGAACGTGAAGTCGGCCGGATAGAAGACCACCACGGACCATTTGCCCTTGAAGTTCTCCTCGGACACCGGCACGAACTTGCCGTTGTGGTAAGCGGTAGCCTGGAACGGGATGATCTGGGTATTGATGAGTGACATAGTTTTCCTCTGTTGATGTGAGATGATTGATTGCGAACGCCTATGGATGATGCCGGTCGGGGCAAGATAGATCAATGCCATTGGATCAATCAGTCAGTTAGCCAACAGCTATGGCGCCGCGCAGCCGGCGCCTGTTCGTGGGCCACCGCGGATCCGGCTGCGCCGGGCCGCTGGTGGCGCCCCCTGAGGGGGAGGCGGCCGAAGGCCGCTTCGGGGGGGAACCTAATACTCCAGGCGTTCCGGCCGGATTTCCTGGAGGATCGTCGTGGCAATTTCCTCGATCGACTTGGTCGTGGTGCTCAGCCAGCGGATGCCGGCGCGGCGCATCATTGCCTCGGCCTCGGCGACTTCCATGCGGCAGTTCTCGAGCGACGCGTAGCGCGAGTTGGGCCGGCGTTCATTGCGGATCTCCGCCAGGCGCTCAGGCTGGATGGACAATCCAAAGATCTTCTTTCGATGCGGAAGCAGGGCGCCTGGCAGCTGCTGGCGCTCGAAATCCTCTGGAATCAACGGGTAATTGGCGGCCTTGAGGCCGTGCTGCATCGCAAGGTAGATAGACGTAGGTGTCTTGCCGCTGCGGCTCACGCCCACCAGAATGACATCGGCCTGCTCGAGGTCGCGGTTGGACTGGCCGTCGTCATGTGCCAGGCTGAAATTGATGGCCTCGATCCGGTCGTGGTATTCCTTGCTCTTGCTCACATCCGAAAACCGCCCGATACGGTGGGAAGACTTCATGCCCAGCTCGATTTCCAGGGGCCGAACGAATGTGCCGAACATGTCCAGCAGCATTCCTTTGCAGCCTTGCTCGATCACCTCCAGGATTTCCACGTTGACCAGGGTCGTGAACACGATGGGCTTGCGTCCCTCCAGTTCCGCCGTATGGTTCACTTGGCGAACCACCTGGTGGGCCTTGTCCACGCTGTCGATGAAGGGCATGCGGACGTGGCGCGCCTTGAACTCGAACTGGGCGAGGATGGCGTTGCCGAAGGTCTCGGCCGTGATGCCAGTGCCATCGGAGATGAAAAATACGGTGCGGGTGTGCAATGCCATGGGTTCTTTCAGATTCCTGCAAGGCCCGAAAAAGGCAGCCCCGCCTACAATAGTGTCAATTATCCGATTCCCAACCGCATGCGAACCCCCGGCCCATTCCAACAAGCACAAAGCCCTTGCGCTTCGCATGCCGTGCCGCTCCGCTGGAGCGCAGACCCAGTTTTAACTTCTGGAGTTTCCCCATGTCTGCCCTTTTCAGCCCGACCGCCCTGGTCGTACCGTTTGAAAACCTGAGAATGACCGACGTCGAGGCGGTTGGCGGCAAGAACGCCAGCCTCGGCGAGATGATCTCCCAACTGCCCCACGGCGTTCGCGTACCCACGGGTTTCGCCACCACAGCCCACGCTTTCCGCCAGTTTCTCGCCTATGAGGGTCTGGCCCAGCGCATCAACGCGCGGCTGGCTGCACTCGACACCGAGGATGTGCGCGCGCTCGCGGCGGCTGGAGCCGAGATCCGCGCCTGGGTCGAAGCGCAGCCTTTCCCGGCCGACCTCGAAGCGGCCATCCGCGAATCGTTCGAGGCGCTGTGTGCCGGCAACGGGCATGCAAGTTTTGCGGTGCGTTCGTCCGCCACTGC
>JAQZBU010000002.1 GCA_029237735.1 Ramlibacter sp.
ACCCACGATGAGCATGAACGCGATGAAGCCGCCAACCTGCGCGAGCGTGATAAGCATGGTGAGCGCCAGGCTCCGGCCCTCGTCATTCGCGGCCGTCCCGCCCAGCGCCGGCGCCAGGGCCGGCAGCAGCACCAGCACCAGGACCATCGCCACGTCCTCGACGACCAGCCACCCAACGGCTATGCGGCCGTTGGCCGAATCGATGATGCCGCGGCTCTCCAGTGCCTTGAGCAGGACGACCGTGCTGGCCACGGACAATGACAACCCGAACACCAGGGCACTGCCGAGGGACCATCCCCACCACACGGCTATTCCCCCGCCCATGGCGGTGGCCACGACGATCTGCACCACCGCGCCCGGCAACGCGATCTTGCGAACGTTCAACAAGTCCTGCACGGAGAAGTGCAGCCCGACGCCGAACATCAGCAGCATCACGCCCACCTCCGACAGTTGTGCGGCGATGGCGCCGTCGGCGACGAAGCCGGGGGTGCCAGGGCCAATCGCCACGCCGGCGAGCAGGTACCCCACGAGCGCGGGCAAGCCCAGCCGTGCGGCAATGAATCCAAGCACGAGGGCCAAGCCGAAGCCGGCGGCAAGCGTGGTGATCAAACTGATGGAATGCGACATGGTCCCGAATGGTGTTTCGGAACATTGTCGCGTGGCCGCGCCCGCCGCGGCGAAACCTGTACGCTAATTCTTGGCGACGAGCTGCCGCGCCAGCCGCGCGCCTTCCTGGCTCCAGAACGCCGGGTCCGCCATCTCGATGCGTCGGATCGCGTTGTTCATGTGGCGCGCCGCCGCCTGGCGCGCCTTGGCCACGTCACCGGCCTCGATCGCCATGACAACGGCATGATGCTCGTCGCGCACCTGCGCCGCGAAGTCGGTGCGCCGCGCCTCATTGGCCCGTGTGACGCCTATCGCGCCGCGCATGAACTGCGCCAGGTAATCGAGCGTGCCGATGAGGAAGGGGTTGTGCGCCGCTTCGGCGATGGCCTGGTGAAACCGCAGGTCTTCCTCGACGCCGTCACCGCCGGCCTTCACCGCCTTGTCCAGCGCCAGCACCGACTGCTTGAGACGCTTCACGTCGGTGGCGGTGCGGCGTTGCGCGGCCAGCGCGGCCACCTCGGCCTCCAGCGCACGCCGCACCTCGGCCATCTGCACCACGGCTTCGCGCGACTCGGTGTGGCGCGTCTCGAAGTTGAGCGGCGCATAGGGCGCGCGGGCGCTGACGTACACGCCGCTGCCCTGGCGCGAATCGACCAAGCCCAGGGACTTCAGGCGCGAGACGGCCTCGCGCACCACCGTGCGGCTTACCTGGAACTGCTCCACCAGCCGCGCCTCGGCTGGCAATTTTTCCCCGGCGGCCAGGCGGCCAGCGCGGATTTCGGCCGCGAGCTGATCGGCGACCTGGTCAGAAAGCCGGGCGCCGCTCGTGACGGGGGAAAACTGGTTTGTCATACAAGAAACATGATTGGTATGACAAGGATACAGCTCGCCGCGCTTTCGCGGCGGGAAATTTCCTAGGCCCAGCCCGCGAGGCGCAGCACCAGGCCGGCCAGCGCGCAGCCCGCGATCACGGGGATCACTCCGAGCTTGAATCGCAACAGCGCCGCCGCCGCCGCCGCGGCGAGCGCAAGCGCCACCCAGTCCACTTGCGCCGACGTGGCGCCGGCCGGCGTGTGCCACGCTATGTGGGCGAGGAAGAACAGGGCCAGGCTGCCGATTACGCCGACGACGGCGGCGGTCACGCCCGTCAGCGGCGCCGTGAACTTGAGGTTGCCGTGCGTGGCTTCCACCAGCGGGCCGCCCGCCAGGATGAACAGGAACGACGGCAGGAAGGTGAACCACGTGACCACCGTGGCCGCGAGCGCCGCGCCGAGGAAAAGCATGTCCGGCCCCAGCACCTGCCGCGCCCATCCGCCGACGAAGCCGACGAACGCGACCACCATGATCAGCGGCCCGGGTGTCGTCTCGCCAAGCGCCAGGCCGTCGATCATCTGCGGCCCGGTGAGCCATTGGAACTGCTCCACTGCCCCCTGGTACACATAGGGCAGCACGGCGTACGCGCCGCCGAACGTCAGAAGCGCGGCCTTGGTGAAGAACCAACCCATCTGCGCGAGCGTCCCGTCCCAACCCCGCGCGGCGACGAGCGCGGTCATGGGAAGGAGCCACAGCAGCGCGCCCACCGCGACGATGCCGGCCAGCCGCATCTTGCGAAAACGTGCATGCCCTGGCGTGGGGGTGTTGTCGTCGATGAGGTACCCGCCGTCCGCGTGCGCCAGGACTTTGCCCGCGGCCGCACCGTGCCCTCCGCCGGATGCGAACTGTCCGGGAACGAACTTGCCGCCGATCGCGCCGGCGAGCGCGGCTGCACCGACCACCCAGGGGAACGGCACGTGCAGAAAGGCGATCGCGACGAAGCTGAGCAGCGAGATCGCCCACAGCAGCGGCACCTTGCGCGGGCTCTTGAGCGTTCGGCTCCCGATGCGCCACACCGCTTGCAGCACGATGGCAGCCACGGCGGGCTTGATGCCGTAGAACATTCCGGCCACCCAACTCACCTCGCCGAACACGACGTAGACCCAACTCAACGCGATGAGGATGAACAACGAGGGCAGCACGAACAGCCCGCCCGCCACGATGCCGCCCCAGGTGCGGTGCATCAGCCAGCCGATATAGGTGGCCAGCTGCTGCGCCTCGGGGCCGGGCAGCAGCATGCAGTAGTTGAGCGCGTGCAGGAAGCGCCGCTCCGAGATCCAGCGCTTCTGCTCCACCAGCTCGCGGTGCATGATCGCGATCTGCCCGGCCGGGCCGCCGAAGCTGATGAAGCCGAGCTTGAGCCAGAACTTCAGCGCTTCCCCGAACGTGACCTCTCGCGCGGGCGGCTGTACCCCGGTGACGGCGGCCGCGGTCACTTGGGCGTTTCTTTCAACAGGTCGGGGTTCCAGCTGTGCGGCTCGCCCTGCGCGCTGCGGCACCACGCGTAGAGCGCGTCGTAAAGCGGCATAGCCGCTTCGAGCATCGCGTGATCATCGGCCGCGTGCAGCCGCGACAGGCCCAGTGAAAACGCGAGCAAGCCTGCCGATTGGGGCGCCAGGTCGAGGCGGTCTGTGTCAGCGCCGCGCACGACCCGCGCGAGCGTCAGCAGGGCGGGGTCGGTCAGGTCGAACGCGGCCAGCAAGGTGTCGAAGCTGCACAGTTCACCCTCGTGCGAGATCGGAGCGCCGGGGATGTCGTACGCGACGGCGCCCAGGCGCTTTGCCTCATCGAACACCTGCGGTGTAGGCACATAGAAGAACTGCGCCGCCGGGTCGATAAAGCGCCGCACCAGCCACGGGCAGGCGATGCGGTCGATCTTCGGCCGCTCCCGCGTGATCCAGCGCGACGGCGCTTCCCCGGTGACGCCGAGGTCGGGCCGCTTGCGCACCGTCGGCATGCCGCGCTCAACGAGGCCATCGATGCCGCCCTGCAGGTAGCGGGCGTTCCAGCCGGCCGCGCGAAGCTCGGCCGCCGCCTGCTCGCCGACCTCCAGGCCGTGGACGCAGTACACGATGACCTCCCCCGGCCCGGCCATGGCGGCGAACCGGGCGACCTCGCTGGGCGCACAGCGGTGGGCGCGAGGCGCCATACGCTCGCTCTCGGCGAAGCGCTCCTGCCGTCGCACGTCGAGGACGAGTGGCGCGTCGGGCCGGCCCAGCAGGGCGGTGAACTGTTCAGGGGAAATGGAATGCGAAACGGAAGCGCGAGTGGTGTCCACGATGAAAACTCCATGAGTGAAGCTGCCAGCGCTTGGACGGGACACCGTCTATCCGTGAGGAACCGGGAGGCTGTGGTTCCCGGTCCGCAAATCATAGTGCAAGAACCACTGTCTTTCCAAGTGCGGCCGCAGGCCGTTTCGGGGGTGGACCCAGCTATCCCCGCTCGAACTTGAAGACCGCGGTTCCGGCCCGGGCATTGGGCAGGAAGCGCACCTCGCGGCCTTCCTGCAGCCCGTAGCTGTCGAGGATGGCCAGCCGGTTCTTGGTGGCCAGCACCTCGAAATCCTTGTAAGTGCCGACGCGGATGTTGGGTGTGTCGTACCACTGGTAAGGCAGCCGCTTGGTCACGGGCATGCGACCGCGCGCGATCGACAGGCGGTTGGGCCAGTGCGCGAAATTGGGGAACGCGACGATGCCCGTGCGGCCCACGCGCGCCGTTTCCACCAGCATCGTTTCCGCGTTGCGCAGGTGCTGCAGCGTGTCGATCTGCAGCACGACGTCGAACGAAGCGTCGTCGAACATCGACAGCCCCTCGTCGAGGTTGAGCTGGATGACGTTGACGCCGCGCTTGACGCAGGCCAGCACGTTGTCATCGGCGATCTCGATGCCGTAACCGCTGCAGCCGCGCTCGCGCTGCAGGAAGTCGAGCATGGCCCCGTCGCCGCAGCCGAGGTCGAGCACGCGCGAGCCCGGCGGCACGAGCCGCGCGATTGACTGCATGGTAAGGCGGTCGCTCATGCTTGCCCCCACCCCTGCCCGCCCCCAGAGGGGGAGGGAGTTTCGGATGCGATTCGGTTGAAGTACGAGCGCACAACGCCCATGTAGCGCGCGTCTTCCAGCAGGAAGGCGTCGTGGCCGTGCGGCGCGTCGATCTCGGCGTAGCTCACGTCGCGCCGGTTGTCCAGCAGGGCCTTGACGATCTCGCGGCTGCGGCGCGGCGCGAAGCGCCAGTCGGTGGTGAAGCTCACGAGCAGAAATTTGGCGGTCGCCGCCGCCAGCGCCTTGGCCAGGTTGCCGTCGTGGCGGCGCGCCGGGTCGAAGTAGTCGAGCGCGCGGGTGATCAGCAGGTAGGTGTTGGCGTCGAAGTACTCGCTGAACTTGTCGCCCTGGTAGCGCAGGTAGCTCTCGGTAGCCGGCATTCGCCGCGGCGCCGACGGCGCCCCTCAACTCCCGGCCGAACTTCTCGTTCATCACGTCGTCGGAGAGGTACGTGATGTGGCCGATCATGCGTGCGATGCGCAGGCCGCGCTTCGGGATCATGCCGTGTTCGTAGAAGTGGCCGCCATGGAAATCCGGGTCGGTGACGATCGCGCGGCGTGCGACTTCGTTGAAGGCGATGTTCTCGGCCGTGAGGTTAGGCGCACTCGCCACCACGACCGCGTGGCGCACGCGCCCGGGGTACTGCAGCGTCCACGACAGTGCCTGCATGCCGCCCAGGCTGCCGCCCATCACAGCGGCCAGCGTCTGGATGCCGAGGCCATCGAGCAGCCGGGCCTGTGCGTTGACCCAGTCCTCCACCGTCACCACGGGGAAATCGGCGCCGTACACCTTGCCGGTGTCGGGGTTCGGGTGCATCGGTCCGGTCGAGCCGAAGCACGAGCCGAGGTTGTTGACGCCAATGACGAAGAAACGGTCGGTGTCGACCGGCTTGCCTGGGCCGATCATCGTGTCCCACCAGCCTTCGGAGTTCGCCTGCCCCTCGTAGACGCCGGCCACGTGGTGCGAGGCGTTGAGGGCATGGCAGACCAGCACGGCGTTGCTCTTGTCGGCGTTGAGCGTGCCGTAGGTCTCGTAGGCCAGCAAATAGTCGCGGATCGACGCGCCGCTTTGCAGCGCAAGCGGCTGGGCAAACGACATCGACGAAGGCGTGACAAACATGAAAAAAACCCGGCGTCGCTAAAGAGGCGAGGCCGGGTCTTCGGGCTTTCGGATCTTTAGCTGAATTTATTGAGCGCCCGCAAGCTGTAGCAAATCGGCGCGCCCCTAGTATACGGGCAGACCCTTGGAGGCACCATGAACGAACTTTATGGATCCGACGCCTACGCGCCCGCGGATGTGGCGCTGCGCGTGGCGACAGTCGGCGTGGCGAAGGCGCGGATGGCGACTCTGCCGCTGCTGATGCTGGGCGTGCTCGCCGGCGCGTTCATCGGCCTGGGCTCGATGCTGTTCGTGATCGTGCGCGCCGACACGACGCTCGGCCTCGCGGCCAGCCAGCTGGTCGGAGGCCTGGTGTTCTCGCTGGGCCTAATGCTTGTCGTGGTGGCGGGCGCCGAGCTGTTCACCGGGAACAACCTGCTGGCGATGGCCTGGGCAGATGGGCGGATCACATCGGCCGACGTGGCTCGCAACTGGCTGTTGGTGTGCGCCGCCAATTTCGCGGGCGCCGCGGGCCTCGCGTTGCTGGTGTTCGCGAGCGGCCACACGGCCATGGGCGACGGCGCCATCGGCCGAGCGGTGGTCCGCATCGCACTGGCCAAGCAGGGCCTGCCCTGGTGGGAGGCGTTCTTCCGCGGCGTGCTGTGCAACGTGCTGGTCTGCATGGCGGTGTGGATGGCGATGGCGGGGCGCAGCGTCACGGACAAGGCCATCGCGGTGATCTTCCCGATCACCGCCTTCGTGGCCGCCGGATTCGAGCACAGTATCGCCAACATGTACCTCATGCCCCTGGCCATGCTGGTCCAGCAGGGTGGGGCGGCCACCGGGCAGGCAATCGTCACCTGGGGCGGGATGGCCGCCAATCTGCTGCCGGTGATCGCGGGCAACCTGCTGGGCGGCAGCGTGCTGGTCGGGCTGACGTACCACGTGATCTACCGCCGCGCCGGGAAGCCTGCGGACGGACCGCGCACCTAGCCCCAGACCAGCGCGGCGACGCCCAGCCCCGCGAAGATGAGCGCCGACACGATGTGCACGATGCGGATCGGCACCAGCCGGGTGATGCGTTCTCCCAGCCACACCACCGGCACGTTCGCCAGCATCATCCCGAGTGTCGTTCCCATGACGACCGGCAGCCACACGTTGTAGCGCGCCGCCAGCATCACCGTGGCGATCTGCGTCTTGTCGCCCATCTCGGCAAGGAAGAATGCGACGAGGGTGGTGCCGAACACGCCCAGGCGCAGCGGCTTGTCACCGTCGCCTTCGTCCAGCTTGTCCGGTATCAGCATCCACGCGGCCATCGCGATGAACGAGCCACCCAGCACCCAGCGCAGGACGTCGGGGCCGAACATGGTGGTCACCCAGGCGCCGGCGGCCCCGGCCAATGCATGGTTGGCCAGGGTGGCGACGAGGATGCCCCAGACGATCGGCCAGGGCTTGCGAAAGCGCGCGGCGAGGACGAGGGAGAGCAGCTGCGTCTTGTCGCCCATTTCGGCGAGGGCGACGATGCCGGTGGAGATGAGGAAAGCTTCCATGAGTCGGGTCCAGGCCGGCACGAGCACGCATTGACCGCACAGCATCCCCGGCCAAAAACGGAGGCTGCGCAGTCAAAGGTCTCGCCAAATCCGGAAATCGCTTGCGCCATGGATGAAAGACATCCAAGTGTGTTGACGCAAGCCCCTCTCGAAGCTTGAAGGGAGGCTACTCCCCGATGACAGGCCGTCATTGTAGCCCGCCCAGTACGTCGCACGCTTGTGGCGCAGTTTTTGCTTCATTGTGGTGCGCAAGTCGGCAATCGCCTCCGCGCGCACCAATAACAGGCAATTCATCCAAAGAGGGTCTTATGGAAGCACTAAAACAGGGCTCGGACGCCTTGTTCATTCTCCTGGGCGGCATCATGGTGCTCGCCATGCACGCTGGTTTCGCGTTCCTGGAACTCGGCACCGTGCGCAAGAAGAACCAGGTCAACGCGCTGGTGAAGATCCTGGTGGACTTCTCGGTCTCCACCGTCGCGTACTTCGTGGTCGGATATGGCGTCGCTTATGGCACCAGCTTCTTCGTCGGCGCCGAGCAGCTGGCGGCGAAGAACGGCTACGACCTCGTGAAGTTCTTCTTCCTGCTCACGTTCGCCGCGGCCATCCCCGCGATCATCTCCGGGGGCATCGCCGAGCGGGCGCGTTTCTGGCCGCAGCTGATCGCCACTGCCGTCCTGGTCGGCTTCGTCTACCCGCTGTTCGAGGGCATCGCCTGGAACCAGGCCTTCGGCATCCAGGCCTGGATCAAGGCCGCCACCGGCGAAGAGTTCCATGACTTTGCCGGCTCGGTGGTCGTGCATGCGATGGGCGGCTGGCTGGCGCTGCCCGCGGTCATCCTGCTGGGCGCGCGCAGCAACCGCTACCGCAAGGACGGCGCAATCTCCGCGCACCCGCCGTCGAACATACCGTTCCTCGCGCTGGGCGCCTGGATCCTCACGGTGGGCTGGTTCGGCTTCAACGTGATGAGCGCGCAGACCATCGACAAAATCTCGGGCCTGGTCGCCGTCAACTCGCTGATGGCGATGGTGGGCGGCACGCTCGCCGCCCTGGCATTGGGCCGCAACGATCCGGGCTTCGTGCACAACGGGCCGCTGGCGGGGCTGGTGGCCGTGTGCGCCGGCTCGGACCTGATGCATCCCCTGGGCGCGCTCGGCGTCGGCGCGGTAGCCGGCGCGATGTTCGTGGTGATGTTCACGCTCACCCAGAACAAGTGGAAGATCGACGACGTGCTGGGCGTGTGGCCGCTGCACGGCCTGTGCGGCGCGTGGGGCGGCATCGCCGCCGGCATCTTCGGCAGCAAGGCGCTGGGCGGCTTGGGCGGGGTGAGCCTGGGGGCGCAATTGCTGGGCACGCTGCTGGGCGTGGCCTGGGCGCTCGTCGCGGGCTTCGCCGTCTACGGCACGATCAAGGCCTTCATGGGCCTGCGCCTTTCGCCCGAGGAAGAGCACGAAGGCGCCGACCTCGCGATCCACAAGATCGGCTCGACGCCGGAGCGCGAAGCGACCTGGTGAACCGGATCGCGCGCGCATTCATGGGCCCATGAGTCGTATGCGATCATTTCGCCTTGGCAGATCGCACCATGACCATCGAAAGCCAATTGGCCGAATACCGGGTGTACCTCCTGCGTTTCGCGCGGCTGCAGCTGCGCAATGACGCCTGGGCGGAAGACGCGGTGTCGGAGACGATGCTGGCCGCCCTTGCCAAGCCCCAGTCGTTCGGCAACCGCAGCCAGCTCAAGACCTGGCTCGTGGGCATCCTCAAGCACAAGGTGGTCGACATCCTGCGCCAGCGCCAGCGCGAGGTCAGCCTGGCGGACGACGAAGGCGACGGCAGCGAGGAGCTCGAGGCGCTGATGTTCAAGGCGGACGGCCACTACGCCAGCCAACCCGCCGACTGGGGCAACCCGGAACAAGACCTCAGTTCGCGCCAGTTCTTCGCCGTGCTGGAGGCCTGCGCCGAGAAGCTGCCGGCAGCGATGGGCCGCGTTTTCCTGATGCGCGAGTGGCTCGAAATGAGCAGTGAGGATATCTGTAAGGAACTCCAACTCACGCCGACGAACCTTTATGTCCAGCTGCACCGCGCACGCCTACGCCTGCGCGAATGCCTGGAACTCAACTGGTTTGAAAGCCGCGCCGCCCCATGATGCTGAAGCGTACCTGCAAGGAAGCCGCCGCGCTGCTCATCGCCAGGGAGGATCGGCCGTTACCCGCGCTCGAACGGGTAGCCTTGCGCCTGCACTTGGCCATCTGTGGGGCCTGCCCGCGCTTCGAGCGCCAGCTGTTGACCATGCGCAACGCTTTGGACCGCTGGCGCCATTACACGGACGAATAAAAGGCCATCGCGTACACCAAACTCCCTTATGCCCCATAATCGCGGGGTGTCGCGCAAAGCGTGGCACATGGTTTGCGGTGATTGGTCGGTTTCGCGTGGTTTGTTTCTAAGCGTTTTTCGGACTCCCATCGCTTCAGTAGCGTTTCTTTTCTCCAGGAGTCCTTCAAATGGGCAACAAACTTTACGTGGGCAACCTGCCCTATTCTTACCGCGACAGTGACATGGAGCAGGCTTTCAGCCAGTACGGCACCGTGTCGAGCGCCAAGGTCATGATGGAACGTGACACCGGCCGCTCCAAGGGTTTCGGCTTCGTCGAAATGAGCACCGAGGCAGAAGCCAAGGCTGCCATTGAAGGCATGAACGGCCAGCAGATTGGCGGCCGTGGCCTCGTGGTCAACGAAGCCCGTCCGATGGAATCGCGTCCCCCGCGCACCGGCGGCTTCGGCGGCGGTGGTGGCGGCGGCTACGGTGGTGGTGGCGGCGGCGGCGGCGGTGAACGCCGCGGCGGCGGCGGCGGCTATGGCGGCGGCGGCGGTAGCCGCGGCGGTTACTGAGACCTCCTGCCAAATGCAGCAAAAGGGCCTACGGGCCCTTTTTTCATGCCCGCCTGATTTAGGGTTTTTGCGGTCGACCGTGGCCTTGCGGGCGCTCCCCCGAAACGCAATATTTGTTCATAATGGAAAAGCGTGGCTTGGGAAGTACCACGCAAGGATTGCGGTGTACAGGTCACTTTTCGCGTCGCTCATGTTTCAGTTGAATGCGTTTTCGGGACTCCATCGCTTAGGTCATACGTCTTTTTAGGAGTCCCAATCGATGGGCAACAAACTCTACGTCGGCAACCTGCCGTATTCCGTGCGCGACAGCGATCTCGAACAAGCGTTCAGCCAGTTCGGCTCCGTCACCAGCGCCAAGGTGATGATGGAACGCGACACCGGCCGCTCCAAGGGCTTCGGCTTCGTGGAAATGGGCAGTGACGCCGAGGCGCAGGCCGCGATCAATGGCATGAACGGCCAGCCCCTGGGCGGCCGCAGCGTCGTCGTCAACGAAGCCCGCCCGATGGAATCGCGTCCCCCGCGTTCTGGCGGTTCTGGCGGTTATGGCGGCGGTGGCGGTGGTTACGGCGGCGGCGGTGGCGGCTATGGTGGCGGTGGCGGCGGCTACGGCGGTGGTGGATCCGGCGGTGGCGGCGGCCGTCGCGAAGGCGGTGGCGGCTACGGCGGCCGTGGCGGCGGCGGTGGTGGTGGGGACGGTGGCTTTCGAAGCCCCTACGGCTCGGGCCCGCGCGGCGGCGGTGGCGGCGGCAACCGCGGCGGGTACTGATCCCGCACCGCTCGAATCGAATGCAAGGCCCCTCGGCTTCCCGAGGGGCTTTTTTCTTGTCAGGCCAACGCCTGTCCGAGGCTGCGCAGCATACTGGCACCATTGCCTTTCCAGGCGCTGCCATGCATGCAGGCCAGCACCGTCGGCTCCAGCTTCGCCAGCTTGTCGATCATCGAGGCCGCATCGCGCGTGTGCGAAAAATAGTCCTGCTGGCGCCGGAATGCTTCGCTGGGGCCCAGGATGTCGTCGCTGACGATCGCCTTCTCCCCCATGCCGGGCTGCGTGAACAGGTCGCCGCAAAACAGGGTCTGCGTGGTCTGGTCGAAAAGGTAGCCGCACTCCCAGCCATGCGGCAAGTGGGGTGTCGACTGCCACACCAGCTTGTGACGGCCCAGGTCGAGTACATCGCCGTCCTCCATGCCGATCGGCTCCACGTCAACCAGGTCTCTCACCGAGACATCGGCGGCCACCCGACTGCACACGGGCTGGGCCTGGGGCGCGCGCGCGAGGAAGTCCGGCAGGCTGCCGCATTCATCGGATTCGACATGCGAGAACGCGATATACCGCAGCTTTGACACCGGCATCACCTTCTCGATCTGTTCGCAGATTTGCTGGAAGAGCTTGCGCGGGCCAGTGTGGAAGAGCAGGGGCTTGTCGTCCATCACCAGATACTGGTTGAACGAGAAACCCCCAGGAAACACCTCTGGAGGCAGTGGGACGCTGATGCGGTAAGTGTCGGGGGCGATCGCCGTGATCGAGGCTTGCGGTGCATTCATGGGAGGCTCCTTTGGTTCGGACGCAGTGGGGGGGTCGTGGGCTGCGGTCCGGTAACAGCCAGCACGAGCGAAAGAAGGTGGGCGCGCACGGTCTGGCGCGACAGGCCGTGGCCGCGCACGAGGCGGTGCCACAGCTCGAAATCCAGCAGCGACTCCCACACTGCGGCGATCTCGTGGTGCGGTCCTTCGACACCATGCCGCGCCATGAGCGCCTCGCATAGCTGGACCATCCGCACGCGTTGCTGCTCGGCGTTCTCGGCAACCACCGGAATCCGGTTCGCCTCGCGCCATGACTTCCACGGCTCGAAATAGGCGTGCAGGCGGTCCGCCGCATCGACCAGCACCTGCGCGGCTGTACGCAGTTCGGACGCGGCCAGGATCTCATCGGTGGGGAACGCCGGGGCGTGCGCGGTCACGTGGCCGGAGCAGGCCCGCACCAACTGGCCCAGGTCGGGGAAATGCTTGTACATCGTCGGCAGGGAGACCCCTGCGGCTTGGGCAATCTCGGCGTAACTGGTGGCCAGGACACCTCGTTCGGCATGCAGCCGCGCCGCCGACTCAGCGATGCGCTGCTTGAGCTGCTCCTGCTGCTGTTGCCGTGTCTCGTTGTTGTAAGCCCGGGGTGCCATGCGTCGTCCTTGCTTTAATTAATTTAATTTTAATTCTAATTAAATTAATTGCAAGTCGGGAGCTGGTATCCCGCACGAGCGACCTACTTGTCTTGACGCTAGCTCAGCCGGCGGTTTTTCGGTGCTTACGCGGCCGACCGGCCAGCACCCTGTCAAACAGGGGGTTGGGCAGGATGCGCAGCAACTTCGCTACCACTCCCATCTGCCACGGAATGACACGATAGCTGGCGCCCACTTCAATTGCCTCGAAGGCGCGATCGGCGAACTCCTGCGGCTTCATCAGGAACGGCATCGAGTATCGGTTTTGGCGCGTGAGCGGCGTGTCGATATAGCCCGGGCAGATCGTGACGACCTTCACGCCGCTCGCGCGCAACTCGCCGCGCAAGCTCTCGCAATAGCTGATCACCGCGGCCTTGCTGGCGCAGTAAGCGCCATGCCCGGGCAAGCCGCGGATACCCGCGACGCTCGCGATGCCCACCAGCGCCCCCGAGCCGCGCTTGCCCATCGCGGAGACAAAGGGATGAAACGTCGCTGCCAGGCCCACGTTGTTGGTGGCGAACGTATGCGCAATCACGTCGATGTCCTCGCGCGCTGCCGTGTCCACACCGATGCTGATGCCGGCATTGGCGATGACCGCGTCGGGTACGCCCTGCCGCTCCAGGCAGGCCTGCCCTGCCGCCACGATGCTGTCCGCGTCGGCGACGTCGGCGCGATAGATCGCGTAGCGGTCGGCCGCGATGCCCTGCGCGCTGGCCCAGGACTCGATCTCACCCGTGCGACGCGCAGCCAGCGCCAGCCGCCAGCCCGCCTGGTGGTAGCGCCAGGCAAGGGCCTGGCCGATGCCGCTGGACGCGCCCGTGATGAAGACCAGCATGCCCATGGGTCGGCGGGTCATTGCCCCGCGCGCGGGTTCAGCACGCCATGCACCCGGCCGCGCAACTCCAGCACCTGGTCGATGTTGTCGTAGTCGAGATTTTCGGCGGTGAACCGGTCGTTGCCGCGGATCAATTCGACCGGCTTGTTCGACTTGACGCGCTCGGTGTTCACGAATGCATGCAGGAACTCGCCCCGGAACTCCAGCCGCGGCCGCGCGTGGCCCTGCGCGTCGGTGGCGTCGCGCGTCACTACCGCGTTGCCGAACAGCTGGACCTCGGAGCCGTCACCGTTGGACAGCGCGCGGTTCGCGGTCGCCACCGTCAGCTCGCCGCGGGCGTTGAACGAGCGGATGCGCGGCTGGTCGATCTCCAGTGTGTCGGTGTCGGGGTAATGGCGCGCCTCGGCGCCGTACACCTCGCTCTTGATGCGGCCGGTTGCGTCGAAAGTCTTGACCGAGAATCCGCGCATGAAATAGTCCGGGTCATGCGTCGCCGGGCGTTGCGCCTCGGGCGCACCGAGCGTGGGCGTATTGCGGGCCAGCCAGTAGGTGCCCATCGCCATCAGCCCCATCAGCATGATCGGCAGGTACACCGTCAGCCGCTCCCACGCCGCCCGCACAAGCATCCAGGGGCTGGCGGGGGCCGACCGTCGGGCGGCGGCGCTCACTCGTAGGTTTCCAGCAATTCGCCGTAACGGCCCGAGGCCATCAACAGCACATCGCAGAACTCACGCGCCGCGCCATGGCCCCCCGCCGCATGGGTCACATGATGCACAGCCGCTCTCACTTCGGAATGGGCGTTGGCCGGCGCGCCCGAAAAAGCGCAGCGGCGCAGCACCGGCAGGTCGGGCCAATCGTCGCCAATGGCAGCAGCCTGGGCCCAGCCGGCGCCAAGCGCCTCGAGCGTCTTCTCGGCGGCGGGCAGCTTGTTTTCGGTTCCGTAGTGGACGTGGGTGATACCAAGCGCCTCCATCCGCCCGCGTAGCGGCCTGGAATCGCGCCCTGTGATCACAGCAGGCGTGATGCCGGCTTTCTGCAGGAGCTTCAGGCCCAGGCCGTCCAGGATATGGAAGCGCTTGAGCGTTTCGCCGTGCTCGGACAGGTAAATGCCGCCATCGGTCAGCACCCCGTCGACGTCGAAGAACGCCACGCGCACCCCCTGCGCCGCCAGCAGCAGCTCGGGCGGGAAGGACAAGACGGGGCCCATCAGATGACTTTAGCCCGCATCAGGTCGTTGCTGTTGACCGCGCCGCAGAGCTTGCCCTTCTCGTCGATCACCAGCACGCTGGTGATGCGGTACTGTTCCATCAGTTCGGCCGCCTCTACGGCCAGTGCGTCGCGCCGGATGGTGCGCGGCCGCGGGTGCATGACCTCGCGCGCCGTGAGGCCGCGCAGGTCCATGCCCTTCTCGATCAGGCGGCGCAGGTCGCCGTCGGTGAAGATCCCCAGCACCCGCCCCTCTGCGTCGGCGACGGCCGAGGCGCCCAGGCCCTTCGCGCTCATTTCGCGCATCAGGTCGCTGAAGGAAGTGTCCGGGCCGACCCGCGGCACCGCGTCGCCGGTGCGCATGACATCGCCCAGGTGCGTGAGCAGTTTACGGCCCAGGGCGCCGCCGGGATGCGAGCGGGCGAAGTCCTCGGACCTGAAGCCACGCGCGTCGAGCAGGGCCACCGCCAGCGCATCGCCCAGCGCCAGCTGCGCCGTGGTGCTGGCCGTGGGAGCGAGATTCAGCGGGCAGGCTTCCTTCTCGACGCCGCTGTCCAGCACGATGTCGGCGTGGCGTGCCAGCGTGGAGTCAAGCCCGCCGGTCATGGCGACCAGTGGAACGCCCAGCCGCTTGAGCACGGGCAGGATGACGGTGATCTCTTCGCTCTCACCACCGTTGGAGATGGCGAGCACCATATCCACCGACTTGATCATTCCCAGGTCGCCATGGCTGGCCTCCGCGGGGTGCACGAACATGGCGGGGGTGCCTGTGGACGCCAGTGTCGCGGCGATCTTGCGGCCGATATGGCCGCTCTTGCCCATACCCATCACCACCACGCGGCCACGCACCCCAAGCATCTCATGTACCGCGCGCGCGAAGGCCTCGCCGGTGCGCGCCTTCAGGCCCCCGATAGCGGCCGCCTCGATGTCGAACGTTTCCTGCGCAAGGCGCAGCGCACGCGCCGCGTCGAATGTGCTGTCCTGAGCTTGCCGGGCGACCATGGCGCGATTCTATAGAGGCCCGTCACGCAGCCTTGGTAGCATGCAGGAATGACCTCGCTCGAACTCACGCTGCTGTACCTCCTGGCCGCGGTGCTCGGGGTGGTGGGCTGCCGTTTGCTGAAGCTGCCACCGATGCTGGGTTATCTCGTGGTGGGCGTGGTGATCGGTCCCAACGCCCTGGCGTTGGACAAGGATTCGGAGACCGTGAGCCACCTCGGCGAGTTCGGAGTGGTATTCCTGATGTTCGTGATCGGACTGGAATTCAACCTCTCCAAGCTGCGCGCGATGCGGGTCCACGTATTCGGGCTGGGTCTGTTCCAGGTGCTGCTGACGATCGTCATGGTGACGTTCGGCTCGTTGTTCCTCGCCGCGCTGGCGCCTGGGTTGTGGAAGATGGGCTGGCAGACCGCGCTGGTGCTCGCGGGGGCCATGGCCATGAGCAGCACGGCGGTCGTCGTGAAACTGATGGCCGAGAGGCTCGAGCTGGAATCCGAGCACGGCAAGCGGGTGATCGGCGTGCTGCTGTTCCAGGATCTGGCCGTGGTGCCGCTGCTGGTCGTCATCCCGGCGCTGGGCAGCCCACCGGAAATGCTGTTCGGCTCGCTGGCCATCGCCGCCGTGAAGGCGGCGGCGCTGATCACGCTGCTGCTGGTTGGCGGCCAGCGCGTGATGCGCTGGTGGCTCACGCTCGTCGCCCGCCGCAAGAGCGATGAGCTGTTCGTGCTGAACCTGCTGCTGGTCACGCTGGGCCTGGCCTGGCTGACAGAACTGGCGGGGCTGTCGCTGGCGCTGGGCGCCTTCATTGCGGGCATCCTGATTTCCGAGACCGAGTACAAGCACCAGGTGGAGACGGACATCCGGCCCTTCCACGACGTGCTGCTGGGCCTGTTCTTCATCACCATCGGCATGCGCCTGGACTGGCGCCTTGTGGGGGACAACATCCTTCTCGTGCTTGTGCTCGTGACGTTGCCGGTGCTGTTCAAGCTGCTTGTGGTCACCGTGCTGGCGCGCATGTTCGGTGCATCCGCGGGCGTCTCGCTGCGCACGGGCCTGTACCTCGCGCAGGCGGGAGAGTTCGGCTTCGTGCTGCTGACGCTCGCGCAGCAGCACGATCTGGTCCCGCCCGCGCTGCTCAGCCCGATCCTGGCCAGCATGGTGCTGTCGATGCTGGCGACCCCTTTCATCATCATGTACAGCAACCGCATCGTCATGAAACTGGTGGCCAGCGAGTGGATGCTGCAGTCGCTGCAGATGACGACGATCGCGCGCAAATCGATCAACACCAACAAGCACGTGATCATCTGCGGCTACGGCCGCTGCGGCCAGAACCTGGCGCGCATCCTCGAGCGCGAAGGAATCCCCTACATCGCCCTGGACCTGGATCCCGACCGGGTGCGGCAGGCCGCCGCCGCGGGCGATTCGGTGGTGTTTGGCGATGCGGCCCGGCTGCAGGCGCTGGTAGCAGCCGGCCTGGCGCGGGCCAGCGCCGTCGTCGTGACTTACCTGGACGTGCCAAGCGCCAACAAAGTGCTCGCATGCACCCGCAGCCACGCGCCGCAGGTGCCGGTGATCATCCGCACGCAGGACGACCGCGACCTGGAGAAGCTGCGCGCCGCCGGCGCCACAGAAGTCGTGCCGGAATCGCTGGAAGGCTCGCTGATGCTGGCCAGCCACGCGCTGGCGCTGGTGGGCGTGCCCATGCGCCGGGTGATCCGGATCGTGCAGGACCAGCGCGACGCGCGCTACAACCTGCTGCGCGGCTATTTCCACGGCGCCGACGACGACACCGTGGACGAGCTGGAAACGGAGCGCCTTACCACCATCACACTGCCGATGGGCGCGCGCACGCGCGGCCGCGCGCTCAGTCAGGTGGCGCTGCAGATGCTCCAGGTGCGCGTGGTGAGCCTGCGCCGCAGCAACGGCAAGTCGGTGGACCCGGGCGCGGACCCGTCGCTCGAGGACGGCGACATCCTGGTGCTGTCGGGGCGGCCCGACACGCTGGCCATGGCGGAAGAAAAGCTGTTGCGCGGCTAAGTGAACTGGCCGACCAGCAAGGCCTCGCGCATCCGGATCGCCAGCACGGCGGCCAGGCCCTTGACGAGATCGACGGCGAGGTGAGGATGCTTGCTGGTCATGGCGTCGAACTTCTCCCAGTTCAGACCCCAGGCCACGCCGGGTTGAAGCGGCGTTACGGTCGCGCTGCGCGGGGACGCCGAAAAGAAAGTGCCTTCGCCGACGACGTTGCCGGCCTTGATCGTGGCGATATAGTTGCCCTGGATACGCACTTCCAGCTCGCCTTCCGCGACGATGAAAAGCTCGCGATCGGTGTCGCCCTCGCGCATCAGCGCGTCCCCGACTTTCAGGAACCGCACGGACAGGTAAGGCGCGAGCAACTGCCAGTCCGCCAGTGTCAGCCGGCACTGCAGCGCGTCCGCGGAATCCAGCGCCGCGATCGCGTCCACCAGTTGCTCTACTCGCATCATGTCTCCTCGGGCCTCGCCGAGGCTTGGAACGAAGTGTAAGCGCGAAGTTACGTTCCGGGCAATCGCCCGTCAGCGCAGGTCGCCGTACTGCGTGCCGCTCAGGGCCGGCGTGCGCTGGTCGGAATCGGGCAACTCGGTGTCCTCGAAACCGGTAAGCAAGGTGTAACTCTGCGGGCCATGGCGGTTGGAACCGTCGAAGGCGCGCGCCGACGCACCTTGGGCCACGCCCACCGCGGCCGCAGCGGCCGCGCCGGGATTGGACGCGCCAGCAGCCAGCGCCTGCTTGAATGCGGCGACCTCATCGGGTTGGATCGGTTCGAACCGCGATCGCGGTGCAGGCGCTTCCACCGGTGCAGCGGGACGGGAAACCGGCGCCGGTGCGGCCTCCAGCGGGACGGGATGGGAATCGCCGGACTTGGCACGGGCATTGAGGTCGCCCACGGCAACGTGTTCGTTCATGCGCCAGTACACAGCGGTCACCAGGATGTCGTGGCGCGACTTCGCACCTTGTGCAATCGATGCCTCCAACTCGGCCAGGAGGGCGGTTTCACCGCCGTGGTCTCGCGCCAGGTCGACCATCACCAGGAACTGGCGGCCTCGCGCATCGAGCGAGAGCACCTTGAACTTGTAGCCGGAGGAGAGAACTCCGGCACGCGTCATGGCTTCGCGCACGACCGAATACAGCAGCTCGCGCCGCGCCATGCGTTCGCTCTTGCGGTTGGCCGGCTGGGCGTTGTTGACGGGGCCATCTTTCGCCGAGCGCGCCACAGGCCGGGTGGCCTCCATGCGCGATAGGCCGGAGCTTTCGGGGTGGGCCTTCGACGGCTTGGGGGCTGGAAACAGCCAGCTGAACAGGGACATGGCGGTCTTTCTGCGACGGGGAAGCCGCGGTCACGGGAACGTAGACTTTGGTTCCCCCAAATTGGTAGTGTAGTTGCCGCCGGCTCCAGGCGGCGCGGATGGCTCAGGTGACGGCGACGCGCTTGGGCTTGTTGACCAGGCGGCGCGAAACCAGGGAGCCCAAGGCCATGGCGATTTCAAGCGCAACAGCCGGTTGGCGATTGCTCAGCTCGGTGAATCGGATCGGGGTAAGGGACCAGACCTTGCTGGCATGGGCTGCCTGCACCGTGGCCGAGCGCGGCTGCCGCGTGAAGAACGCGCCTTCGCCCACCGCGGAGCCGGGACCAACGAAGGCCAGCCGCAACCGCCCTTTCGCGTCCTCGTAGTGCACCGTCAGGCCGCCGGCTTCGATCAGGTACAGCGTGCGGTCCACGGCGTTCTGCTCGATCAGCTTCTGACCCGACATCAACGCGAAAGGCTGCATGTAGCTGCCCAGCAGTTCCCACTGCAACGGCGTCAGCGTGGGTGCGAAGCTGTCGTCCGAATGGTTATGGGTGATAGCCTGGACCAAGCCCTGGATGTCGAACTTGATCGGGGTGCGCAGGGGTGCGTTCATGTGCGCGACAGTAGCGGTCGGCTCAGCAGTACACAAGCGACGTTAACTTGCGATTACACCTGATACCGAGCTCGCGGCGCGTGTAACCACCGGATCAGCCGGCGGCGCGGTAGTTGTGAGCTGCGAGTGAAGCGGAGGTTGTAGGTGCGCCATGCACCATCGCGGGGCCCACACGCGCCGTTGACGAACCTCAACGGCCGCGCGGCGCTGCAGTCGGACAATGACTTCACACCACAACAAGAACCATCACGCATCGGCCGATTCGGCGCCGACAGGAAGAACCCCCCATGGAATTCACACTACAACTCGTCGTCATCCTGGCGTGCCTTTTTTACGGCGCGCGCAAGGGCGGCATCGCGCTCGGCCTGCTGGGCGGCATCGGCATCGTCATCCTCGTGTTCGGCTTCAAGCTCCCGCCGGGCAAGCCGCCGGTGGAGGTGATGCTGACCATCATCGCGGTCGTCGCGGCATCGGCCACGCTGCAGGCATCGGGCGGCCTCGAAGTGATGCTGCAGGCGGCCGAGAAGCTGCTGCGCCGCAACCCGAAGTACGTTTCCATCCTCGCGCCTTTCACCACCTGCACGCTCACCATGATGTGTGGCACGGGCCACGTCGTGTACACGATGCTCCCCATCATCTATGACGTGGCGATCAAGAACGGCATCCGCCCCGAGCGCCCGATGGCCGGTGCGTCGATCGCCAGCCAGATGGGCATCCTCGCGAGCCCTGTGTCGGTGGCCGTGGTGTCGCTCGCGGCCTTCCTTGCGAAGGCGCCGGTCGATGGAAAGGTGATCGATTTCGTCACGCTGCTGTCCGTCACTATTCCCTCGACGCTGGTCGGCGTGCTGATGATCGGCATCTTCAGCTGGTTCCGCGGCAAAGACCTGGACAAGGACCCGGAGTTCCAGGCGCGTATCGCCGACCCGGAAGTTCGCGCCCGTGTGTACGGTGACTCCGCCACACTGATGGGCAAGCAACTGCTAACGGGCCAGTGGGTTGCGATGTGGATTTTCGTTGGCGCCATCGTGCTGGTCGCGGTGCTCGGCGCGTTCGAGCCGCTGCGCCCGCTGGTGAATGGCAAGCCGCTGTCCATGATTCTCACCATCCAGATGTTCATGCTGATGGCGGGCGCGCTCATCATCGTGCTGACAAAAACAGACCCCACCGCGATTGGCAAGAACGAGGTGTTCCGCGCCGGCATGATCGCCGTGATCGCGGTGTTCGGCATCGCCTGGATGGCCGACACGGTGTTCGAAGCGAACCTGCCCGGCCTCAAGGCCGCGCTCTCGGAAGTGGTGAAGACGCATCCCTGGGCTTACGCGTTGGCATTGCTCGTGGTGTCCAAGCTGGTCAACTCCCAGGCCGCGGCGGTGAGCGCGATGGTGCCGGTGGCGCTGTCGATCGGCGTGGAACCCGGCTACGTCGTGGCTTTCGCCGCCGCGAGCTATGGCTACTACATCCTGCCGACCTACCCAAGCGACCTGGCGACGATCCAGTTCGACCGTTCCGGAACCACGCGCATCGGTAAGTACGTGATCAACCACAGCTTCATATTGCCCGGCCTGATCGGTGTCGGCACATCTTGCCTGATTGGCTACCTGATAGCGTCTGCGCGCGGGATGGTGTGACGTAGTCGCTACTTACCGATGCAGAAGCTGGAGAAGATCACGCCCAGCAGATCATCCGATGTGAACTCGCCCGTGATTTCATTCAGCGCGTTCTGCGCCAGGCGCAGCTCCTCGGCAAGCAGGTCCAGCGCCTGAGCCTGCGCGGCCAGGTGGGCCGTGGCCTGAATCAGGTGCTCCTCGACTCGCCGCAGCGCCTGTACATGACGCTCGCGCGCGATGTAGACGCCCTCGGGCGCAGCTTGCCAGCCGGCGACTTCGAGGAGCTTCCTGCGCAAGATGTCGAGGCCGGCGCCGGTCTTGGCGGACAAGTGGACCTCTTGCGCCCTCGCCCTCCGGGAGAGGGCAGCCAGATCCACCTTGTTCCACACCTCGATCACAGGCGCCGCCCTCGGCAGCTTCTGCGCAATCGCCGCGTCCCCCGCCGCATAGTCCGCTTCGTTCACGCGCGTGAGGTCGTGCAGGAACAGCACCGCGTCAGCGGTCTCGATCTGGCCCCACGCGCGCTCTATGCCGATCTTCTCGACGTGGTCTTCGCTCTCGCGCAGGCCCGCGGTGTCGATCACATGCAGCGGCACGCCTTCGATCTGGATCGTCTGGCTCACCACGTCGCGCGTGGTGCCGGGGATCGGCGTGACGATCGCCAGCTCGGCGCCCGCCAACGCGTTGAGCAGCGAGCTCTTGCCCGCGTTCGGCTGGCCTGCGATCACGACCTTGATGCCCTCGCGCAGCAATGCGCCCTGTCGCGCGCGCTGCATCACGCGTGCGAGCGTCTCGCGCAGGCGCTCCAGCTGTCCTCGTGCATCGGCTTTTTGCAGGAAGTCGATCTCCTCCTCGGGGAAATCGAGTGTGGCTTCAACCAACATGCGCAAGTGGATGAGCGCATCGCGCAATGCGTGGATCTCGCGCGAAAACTCGCCGGAGAGCGAGCGGCCGGCGCTGCGCGCCGCGGCTTCGGTGCTGGCGTCGATCAGGTCGGCGATTGCCTCGGCCTGCGCCAGGTCGATCTTGTCGTTGAGAAAGGCGCGCTCGGTGAATTCACCCGGCTCGGCCAAGCGCAGGCCCGTCGTCGCGCCCGCCTCCAGGCAGCGCGCCAGCAGCAGCTGCAACACCACCGGTCCGCCATGGGCCTGCAGCTCGAGCACGTCCTCGCCGGTGAAGGAGTGCGGCCCGGGGAAGTGAATCGCGAGGCCCTGGTCGATCGCGCTGCCGTCGGCCGCGAGGAAAGGCAGGTACGTCGCCTCGCGCGGCTTGAGCTTGCGGCCGCAGACAGCTTCTATGACCTCCTGCACTGCCGCGCCCGACACGCGCACGATGCCCACGGCGCCGCGGCCGGGGGCGGTGGCAACGGCGGCGATGGGCTGGTCGTGGCGCGGGAGCATGACTGTATTGTCGTGCCCCTGGGTCTGTCATGCCGGGCTTGATCCGGCATCCATGTGGGCGTGCCACGATGGATTGCGGGTCGAGCCCGCAATGACAGTCGCCTTAGTTGAATTTAGGCAGGTTGAACTGCGGCGGCACACCCATGCGCGTGTTGATCAGCCATTGCTGCGCGATCGACAGCACGTTGTTCGTGATCCAGTACAGCACCAGGCCGGCCGGGAAGAAGAAGAACATGATGCTGAATGCCAGCGGCATGAACCACATCATCTTGGCCTGCATCGGGTCCGGCGGCTGCGGGTTCAGCGCGGTCTGCAACAGGGTCGTCACGGTCATGATGACCGGCAGGATGTAATACGGATCGGGCGTGGACAGGTCGCGGATCCAGCCGATCCACGGCGCATTGCGCATTTCCACGCTCGACAGCAGGACCCAGTACAGCGCGATGAACACCGGAATCTGGACCATGATGGGGAAGCAGCCGCCCATCGGGTTGACCTTCTCCTCGCGGTAGATGCGCATCATCTCCTGCTGCATCTGCTGGGGGTTGTCCTTGTAGCGCTCACGCATCGCCATGACCTTGGGGTTGATGGCTTTCATCTTGGCCATGCTCTCGTAGCCCTTGGCCTGCAGCCAGTAGAAGGCGATCTTGATCACCAGCACCAGCGCCATGATCGACCAGCCCCAGTTACCCAGCACGCTGTGGATCTTGTCCATCAGCCAGTACAGCGGCTTGGCCAGGATGGTGAAGATGCCATAGTCCTTGACCAGGTCCAGGCCCGGTGCGACACGCTCGAGCGTTTTTTCCTCCTGCGGGCCCACGAACAGCGTCGCGTCGACGGCTTGGCTCGCGCCCGGAGCGACGGGCTGCAACGGCGCGATCATGCCCACGGAGTACTGTGTGGCGTCGAGCTTGCGCACGAAGTTCTCGCGCTTGACGCCGTCCGGCAGGATCCAGGCGCTGGCGAAATAGTGCTGCACCATGGCCACCCAGCCGCTGGTCGCTTCCTTCTCGTACTCGGCCTTGTTCTTGTCGATGTCGCCGAACTCCACCTTTTGGTATTTTTGCGCCTGCGTGTACACCGCCGGGCCGGTGAAGGTTCCGGTCGGGTTGGTGATGAACGAGCCGCCGGACGTGGTGGCGCCCCGCACCAGCTGCAGGTAAACCTGCGGCGCGACCGGCGCGCCGCCTTGGTTGATCACTTCGTGCCTGACGGCCACGTCGTAATTGCCGCGCTTGAGCGTGTAGGTCTTCACCAGCTTCACGCCGCCTTGTACCGGCGACTCGAACCGGACGACCAGGTCGTTGCTTCCGTCTTTCAGCGAGCGGTCACCGCTAAAGGTCATGGGCGTTTTGTGGTTCGGGAAATCGCCGCCGATCACACCCGACTGCGCCACGTAGACGCCGTTGGGACCTTGATCCAGCAGAACGAAGGTGGAGGTGGACTTGTCCGCGGCGCTGTCGACGGAGTGCTTGAGCAACTCGGCGCGCACCAGGGTACCGCCCTCGGTGTCGAACGTCACGCGCAGCACGTCGGTGGCGACGGTGATGCTTTCGCGCGGCACGACCGGCGCCGCGGCGGCGCCCGCAGTGCCGGGCGGCAATGCGGCGGGCGCAGCTGGCGTGCCGGGCGCGGTGGCTGCCGGCACCGTGCTGGGCAACGCGGCGGGCACGCTCGAGGCGGGGCCCTTGGCGGTGACCGCGGGCTGCACCGGCGTGCTGGGGAAGAAAGTGGCCTTGTTGCCGTTATAGATTTGCCACTGGTCCCACAGCAACACCATGGAGAAACCAAAGATCACCCACAGGATGGTGCGGCGAATGTCGTTCATGAAGACTTCTTCTTGGAAATAGGGGAGAGCAGATGAGAAAACAGGCGCGGCTTATCAAGCGGAACGTCATCGACGCCGCCTTCGCACCAGGGGTGGCAGCGCGCCAGGCGCGCCACGGTGAGGTACGTGCCCACCGCGGCGCCGTGCCGCTCCAGCGCCTGCAACGAGTAAGCGGAGCAGGTGGGCGTGAAGCGGCAGCTCGAGCCCAGCCAGGGTGAGAGCAGCAGGCGGTAGCCCTTGACCAGGGCGATGAGGGCGGCGCGGATCATTTTGTCGCCCGGGAAAAAAGCTCTTGCAGCTCGCCACGCACCGCCTGCTTGAGCGCATCGGACGTGGCACTCACGAATTGCGAGCGGTCGAAGCCGGCACGCAACCGCACCACATGGGCGGCGGCGGGCAATGTGGGTTCGACGGATTGGCTCACGGCGTAGATTTGCCTCTTGATGGCGTTGCGCGTCACGGCTCGCTTGGCCCACCGCTTGGGCAGCAGCGCGCCGACCCAAGGTTCAGTGCGCACGGCAAACAGGGCCTGAGACCCCTCGGCCTCAGGCCCTGATTCCAGATTCAGGCGGTGAAGGGCGAAATGCGCGGTCCGTGACACTGTGCTGCCCGCCATGACGGCCTGGAACTGCACGCGGGTCTTGAGCCGCTGCACTACGGTGCGCGCGGCTCAGACAGCCAGGCGCTTGCGGCCCTTGGCGCGACGTGCGTTGATGACGGCGCGGCCGCCGCGGGTCTTCATGCGAACGAGAAAGCCGTGAGTGCGTGCGCGGCGCACTTTGGAGGGTTGGTAGGTGCGTTTCATGATCTGTTATCTCGGGATTGCTCGGGGAAACCCGCGATTATCGCGGAAAAAGCCAATGGCGGCAACGAGATAGCTGCGAATCTGGCGAAATTGCCTGTCATTTCAAGCCCTTCCAGAGCCCCGCTTCATGGCGAAATCGTCTTTGTGGATAAGCTATTCATAAACTAGAATTGCCGGCTTGCCGAATGAAATATATCCACAGAGGCGTCAGCCAATAATGAGCGAGGGGCAACAACATGGCCTGGCAGCCAATGCCAGCCTGGGTGCGGGCGACAGCCTGTGGCAGGCCTGCATGGACCAGCTGGCGCAGGAACTCCCCGAGCAGCAGTTCAACACCTGGATCAAGCCCCTCGTGGCCCAGGTCTCGGACGACTTCTCCAAGGTCACGATTTTCGTGGCCAACCGGTTCAAACTGGACTGGGTTAGGGCCCAGTATTCAAGCCGCATCGCCAGCCTGCTCGAAAAGCTTTACGGCCAACCGGTGCAGCTTGAGTTAGCGCTTGCTCTCCGTGAGGCCAACGCCAGGACTTACTCCAGCCCCGCGTCGATGGAAGTCGGTTCACCCCCCGAACCGGCCGAGATCAGCGACGACAGCGCTGCCGTCGCCTTCAAGAACCGCCTCAACACTGCGCTGACTTTCGACACGCTGGTCGAGGGCACGGCCAACCGAATGGCCCGGGCCGCGGCGATGCATGTCTCGGGCACCCCAGGCCATCTTTACAACCCGCTTTTTATCTACGGCGGCGTCGGCTTGGGGAAAACCCATCTTGTCCACGCGGTGGGCAATAAGCTACTCGCGGACAAGCCGGGCAGCAAAGTTCTCTACATCCACGCGGAGCAATTTGTATCCGATGTGGTTAAGGCCTACCAGCGCAAGACTTTCGATGAATTCAAGGAGCGGTACCACTCGCTGGACTTGCTGCTGATCGACGACGTCCAGTTCTTCGCCAACAAGGACCGCACCCAGGAGGAGTTCTTCAACGCTTTCGAGGCTCTGCTGGCCAAGAAATCGCACATCGTGATGACGTCCGACACCTACCCCAAGGGCTTGACGGACATCCATGAGCGGCTGATTTCCCGCTTCGATTCCGGCCTGACGGTCGCCATCGAGCCACCCGAGCTCGAAATGCGCGTGGCCATCCTGATCAACAAGGCCCGCGCCGAAAGCGCCGAGATGCCCGAGGAAGTCGCCTTCTTCGTGGCCAAGAACGTTCGCTCCAACGTGCGTGAGCTCGAAGGCGCGCTGCGCAAGATCCTGGCCTATTCCCGCTTCAACCAGAAGGAAATCTCCATCCAGCTGGCGCGCGAAGCCCTGCGAGACCTGCTGTCGATCCAGAACCGGCAGATCAGCGTGGAGAACATCCAGAAGACGGTGGCCGACTACTACAAGATCAAGGTCGCCGACATGTACTCCAAGAAGCGGCCGGCCTCGATCGCGCGGCCGCGCCAGATTGCCATGTACCTGGCCAAGGAACTGACCCAGAAAAGCCTGCCCGAGATCGGCGAGCTGTTTGGCGGGCGGGACCACACCACCGTGCTGCACGCCGTGCGCAAGATCTCCGGCGAGCGCCAGCAACTCACCGAGTTGAACCAGCAACTGCATGTGCTGGAACAGACGCTGAAGGGCTGATTTTGGGCCTGTCTAACAACCCTGTGGAGCGATCCGGCACAACTGATGGGTTATCCACACAAACGGCGAAAATGGGAAGTTGTCCCCGCATGCCGGACAGCAGGAAGAGGGCTCCACGCACATGGTTTTAAATCGGGCAAGTGCTTGATAAAAAAGGGGAAAATGGCGGTTGTCCACAGAAGGTGCCCCCCTTTACTAGCTACTACTAATTTGAATTAAAGAAATTAAAGAAGAGGAAGACATGATCGTCCTGAAGGCAACGCAAGACAAAGTGCTCTCGGTTCTGCAATCGGTTGCGGGCATCGTCGAGCGCCGGCATACCCTGCCGATCCTGGCCAACGTGCTGATTCGCAAAACCGGCAGCTCCGTGCAGTTGACCACCAGCGACCTTGAAATCCAGATCCGCACGACGGTGGAACTCGACGGCGACAACGGCAACTTCACCACCACCGTCGGCGCGCGCAAGTTGATCGACATCCTGCGCACCATGCCGAGCGACCAGACCGTCAGCCTGGAATCGAACCAGAACAAGTTGATCCTCAAGGGCGGCAAGAGCAAGTTCACCCTGCAAACGCTGCCGGCCGAAGACTTCCCCCTGGTGCAGGAAGCCGCGAGCTTCGGCCCCGTCTTCAGCGTGCCGCAAAAGACCTTGAAGGACCTGTTGAACCAGGTCTCCTTCGCGATGGCGGTGCACGACATCCGCTACTACCTCAACGGCATCCTGTTCGTGGCCGAGGGCAAGCAATTGAGCCTGGTCGCCACCGACGGCCACCGCCTGGCTTTCGCCAATGCCACGCTGGACGTGGAAGTGCCGCGGCAAGAGGTCATCCTGCCGCGCAAGACGGTGCTGGAGATGCAGCGTTTGCTGTCGGATGCCGAAGGCGCGATCGAGATGCAGTTTGCGAGCAACCAGGCCAAGTTCAGCTTCGGCGGCATGGAGTTCGTCACCAAGCTGGTCGAGGGCAAGTTCCCCGACTACAACCGCGTCATCCCCAAGAACCACAAGAACGCCGTGACGCTGGGCCGCGCGCCGCTGCTGGCCAGCCTGCAGCGCACCGCCATCCTCACGAGCGAGAAGTTCAAGGGCGTGCGCCTGAACATCGAACCGGGCACCTTGCGCGTGGCCTCGAACAACGCCGAGCAGGAAGAAGCCGTGGACGAGCTGGACATCGACTACGGCGGCGACGCGATCGAGATCGGCTTCAACGTCACATACCTCATCGACGCGCTCTCCAACATGGACCAGGAGATGGTCAAGATGGAACTGGCCGATTCGAACAGCTCCGCGCTCATCACCATTCCCGAGAATTCGACGTTCAAGTACGTGGTCATGCCCATGCGGATTTAACAATGGCCTGTCATTGCGGGCTCGACCCGCAATCCATCGTGGCGCGCCCGCATGGATGCCGGATCAAGTCCGGCATGACAGACAAGGAACCCGGACCCGCCATCGCAGGCGGGTTTGGTCCTTAAAGAGTTTCTGAAAAGCGATTTATGTCTGAAGAAAACAAGCCCAGCGACGGTGTTCACTTAGGTGCCGGCGGCGAAGAAAGCTCCAACTACCAGCCCAATATCGATGCCCACCAGGCCGGCGCGAGCGCTGCCTATGGCGAGGCCTCGATCCAGATCCTGGAAGGCCTGGAGGCCGTGCGCAAGCGCCCCGGCATGTACATCGGCGACACGTCCGACGGCACTGGCTTGCACCACCTGGTGTTCGAAGTGGTGGACAACTCCATCGACGAAGCGCTGGCCGGCCATTGCGACGACATCGTCGTCACCATCCACTCAGACAACTCCGTTTCGGTCGTCGACAACGGCCGCGGCATCCCCACCGGCATCAAGATGGACGACAAGCACGAGCCCAAGCGCTCGGCGTCGGAAATTGCCCTCACGGAACTGCACGCCGGCGGCAAGTTCAACCAGAACAGCTACAAGGTCTCGGGCGGCCTGCACGGCGTGGGCGTGAGCTGCGTGAACGCGCTTTCCAAAATGCTGCGCCTGACGGTGCGGCGCGAAGGCAAGGTGCACGTGCTGGAGTTTTCGCGCGGCTTCGTGCAGAACCGCATCGTCGAGAAGATCGACGGCGTCGAAGTCTCGCCCATGCAAGTGCTGGGCGACACCGACAAGCGCGGCACCGAGGTGCACTTTCTCCCGGACAACGAGATCTTCAAGGAGAACGCGGATTTCCACTACGAGATCCTCTCCAAGCGGCTGCGCGAGCTTTCGTTCCTGAACAACGGCGTGCGCATCCGCCTACTCGACGAGCGCACCGGCAAGAGCGACGACTTTTCCGGCGCGGGCGGCGTGAAGGGCTTCGTCGGCTTCATCAACAAGGGCAAGTCAGTCTTGCACCCCAACGTGTTCCACGCGATGGGCGACCGTCAATCGGACCAGAACACCAACATCGGCGTCGAAGTGGCGATGCAGTGGAACAGCGGCTACAACGAGCAGGTACTCTGCTTCACCAACAACATCCCGCAGCGTGACGGCGGCACCCACCTGACGGGCCTGCGCGCCGCGATGACGCGCGTGATCAACAAGTACATCGACGACACCGAGCTGGCCAAGAAGGCCAAGGTGGAAGTGACGGGCGACGACATGCGCGAGGGCCTGACCTGCGTGCTGAGCGTGAAGGTGCCCGAGCCAAAATTCTCCAGCCAGACCAAGGACAAGCTGGTTTCCAGCGAAGTGCGCGGCCCGGTGGAAGACGTGGTGGCGCGCACCCTCGGCGACTTTTTGCAGGAGCGGCCGAACGATGCCAAGATCATCGTCGGCAAGATCATCGAGGCCGCGCGTGCACGCGAGGCCGCGCGCAAAGCGCGCGAGATGACGCGCCGCAAAGGCGTGCTGGACGGCATGGGCTTGCCCGGCAAGCTGGCCGACTGCCAGGAGAAAGACCCGGCGATGTGCGAGATCTACATCGTCGAGGGAGACTCCGCCGGCGGCAGCGCCAAGCAGGGCCGCGACCGGAAGTTCCAGGCCATCCTGCCGCTGCGCGGCAAGATTTTGAACGTGGAGAAGGCGCGCTACGAGAAGCTTTTGACCAGCAATGAGATTTTGACGCTGATCACTGCATTGGGCACCGGCATTGGCAAGGCCGGCGGCAACATGATGGCCAACGGCCAGACCAGCACCGGCGCGGACGACTTCAACGTGGCCAAGCTGCGTTACCACCGCATCATCATCATGACCGACGCCGACGTGGACGGCGCGCACATCCGCACGCTGCTGCTGACCTTCTTCTACCGCCAGATGCCCGAGCTGGTCGAGCGCGGCCACATCTACATCGCGCAGCCGCCGCTGTACAAGGTGAAGGCCGGCAAGGAAGAGTTGTACCTGCAAGGCCAGAGCGAGCTAGACACCTTCCTGCTGCGCATCGCGCTCAATGGCGCGGGCGTGCACACGGGCGGAGAGAACAGCACCATCATCAACGGCGAGACGCTGGCCGAGCTGGCGCGCAAGCACCAGATTGCCGAGGCAGTAATCAAACGCCTCTCCAGCTTCATGGACGCCGAGGCGCTGCGCGCGATTGCCGACGGCGTCAGCCTGAACCTGGACACCGTCCCCGACGCCGAAGCATCCGCAGTGGCGCTGCAGACCAAGCTGCAAGAGCTGGACAAGGCCAGCAACGCCGCCCCAGCCGAAGTGGCGGGTGAATTCGACGTGCGCACCGACAAGCCCATCCTGCGCATCAGCCGCAGGCACCACGGCAACATCAAGAGCAGCGTGATCACGCAAGACTTCGTGCACGGCGCCGACTACGCCGCCCTGGCCGAAGCCGCCAACACGTTCCGAGGCATGCTGCACGAAGGCGCGCGCGTCGTCCGCGGCGAAGGCGAGCGCCAGAAGGAAGAAAAAGTCAGCGACTTCCGCCAGGCCATGCGCTGGCTGATCACCCAGGCCGAATCCGCCACCGCCCGCCAGCGCTACAAGGGTTTGGGTGAGATGAACCCGCAGCAGCTGTGGGAGACGACGATGGACCCGACCGTGCGGCGTTTGCTGCGCGTGCAGATCGATGACGCGATCGAGGCCGACCGTGTGTTCACGATGCTGATGGGGGATGAGGTGGAGCCGCGCAGGGAGTTCATCGAGACCAACGCGCTCCGGGCGGCGAATATCGACGTGTAGTTCCTAGTGTCCTGCCAGGGTATGCGAGTTCCGTGGCAGGTTACCTGGGCCGCCCGGCGTCAATCCATCTCTGCGTCATGCCTCGCGCGAGGTTGTAGCGGGCGCAGTTGTATTGCTCCAGGTGGTCCAGTTCGGTGTTCGCGATGACGCGCAACGCCGCCAGGTCAGCGGCGTCGACGGGCACCTCCGAAAATGCGTCTTCCAGCTTTCGGCCGTAGAAGACAACGGACTGCATGAGCTCATTCAGGGCCTGTCGGTACCGGGCTCGAACCGGGTTGGGCATGGCCAGGGAGGCTCGCAGCACGCTGTACTTCTGAATCGAGCGACGGTAGATGAATTCAAACAGCTCCACTGCCGCGGCGACGTTGCGCTGTTCGTAGACGCCGAGCATGGCTGTCGCATAGTCCGTGCGCTCCACATCCAGGAAGGACAGGGGTGCGCAGTTGTACAGCATGAGCGGCATGTTGGCGCTCAGACGACTCGTTCGCTTGTTGCCATCCGCAAAGGGCTGCAGGTAGGCCACGTTGACCCAAAGGAAGGATGCGGCCTCTACCGGGTTTCGGATGTGGCGGACCTTGTCGATGATGGACTTCAGCGTTTCTTCCAGGAGCGTGGGGATGTTGCTCGGGGAGTAGACAGAGCCGTCGATGTTCACCAAGCGCCGGCGGATGCTGCCAATGTCCCGCGAGTCCTTCAAGAGGTCCCTCATCAACTTGGCTTGCAGGTCAACGATTACGGTCACCGTGATGCCCTCTGTCGGCACAGCGTCGACCATAAACTCGATGGCGTTCTTGTGGTTGAGCAGCATCAGGGTGTCTTCGTCGAAGGGGCCTGCTTGCTCCCCGAGCTCGAAGAGTTCCTTGGTGTCGAGCAAGCTCTTTTTGTTGCCCTCCAGGCGCGATGACGACCAGGACAGGTCGATGAGCAGTTGCTCCAGAACCTCGCGGACATAGGTTCCCGCGGGTTGCTGGTCTCGGCTACGGCCGGCGTTGAACAAGTCCGTGGCCAGCTGCGGTGGCAGCAAGCTGGACTGGTTCGGTACGTAGTTGTCCACAAAACTGCTCTCATAGCCTACCGGGGTGCGAGTTCCCAGAGGCGCGCGAAGCGTTTCGACCAAGGGTAGAGCAGCCGGCGACCACTGCAGCAGGCCGAGCCCCGCTGGCGTGCGTGCGGATGGAGGCAAGGCCCCAAGTGCAGCCTTGGCCGCATCTGTGGCCACGTAGCGGGTGGACCGGCCGTCCCCCAGCTTTTCCAGAAAGCCAGAGGCCAGGAGGTCTCGCAAGGCCCGGTTGATAGTGGGCCGGGAAGCCGGGAGGGCTTGCTCCAGTGCACCAGGCTGTACAGGTTCCCCGGCGGCAAGGACCACGCGCAGCAACGCATCGTGACGGGGCGACAGGGTAGGGGTGGTCATGGACTAGGGAATCCTTATTAATCTTGTCGGCTGAGGAGATTAGGACTTGAATCTCGTCATTATGACAAGAATAAGACAAAATCTTATCGCTCTGACAAGTTTATGACAAGATTGTCGATAAGATTAAGGGCTTGATGACAAGAAAGCTTCTGGGGGGCCCCTCAGCGCGGCGAATCCTCGTGTCAATCTCCGCAAATAATGCGGCGATTACCTTGCCCCTGTCATTGCGCCAGCAGGCAAGCCTGGCCGCACTAACGGACGATGTGATCAAGACCAGCGAGATCGCGAGGGTGAGCACCTCAACGTGGAATCCGTGCGTTCCTCGCTCGCGCGCCGGCTGGGAGTGGACATCGGCTCGCTTGCGCCGGTAGACCGGAACGTAGAGGGCGTGGTGGAGATGGTGCTGGACGCCACGGCCAATGTCAGTGCGCCGCTTTCCGCAAAACGCCTGTTCGGCTGGCACGCAGCCCTGTTCCCCACGGGCTACAGCGGCCTCACGCGTATCCGCGTGGGGGCGTGGCGCGACGACGCCACCGGACCGATGCAAGTGATTTCGGGCCCGGACCATCGCCGCAAGGTCCATTACGACGCTTCGCCCGCAGGCGCATTGAAAAAGGAGATGGCCCGCTTCATCCACTCGGCGAACGCGAGCGCATCGGAGCCTGCGCTAATCAAGGCGGGCCTGGCGCACCTGTGGTTCGTGACCTTGCATCCGTTCGACGACGGCAACGGCCGCATCGCGCGCGCCGTGGGCGACCTGTTCCTGGCGCGTGCCGACGGCAGCCCGCAGCGCTTCTACAGCCTATCGGCCCAGATCCAGCGCGAGCGCAAGGCGTATTGCGACGTGCTCGAGCGAACGCAGAAGAGGACGATGGACGTCACCGAGTGGCTAGGCTGGTTTCTGGCCACGCTGGGTCGCGCGGTAAACAGTGCACAGTCGACGTTAGATACCGTGTTGACGAAGGCCCGCTTCTGGCAACGCTGGGCGGGCACACCGATGAACGAACGGCAGGTCAAGCTGTTGAACCGGTTGCTCGACGGGTTCGAAGGCAAGCTCACAAGCAGCAAGTGGGCCGCGATCGCCAAGTGCTCGCCGGATACGGCGCTGCGGGATATCAATGAATTGGTATTGCTTGGGATCTTGGTGAAGTCGGGGGCGGGCGGGAGGAGTACGGCGTACGGGCTGGCGGGTTGAAGCCCTCGGGCGACGTGTAAACTTCCTGGCAATGGCTCGGTTCTTCTATTCCGACTCCGTTGCCGGATTCCTCGCAAGATCTCCTGAGGAAATTCTTGGCGCCATCAACGTGGCGGCACTAATGACAGCGGAGGCTATGCAGCAAAACGCGTGGCTCTCGCAAGTCACAATCCTACAGGCCCAACTACCGCCGTTTATTGGGCGGGGCTACGTCTACTTTGAATTTTCTGTTCCACGGATCGGGAAGCGCATTGACGTTGTTCTGGTATTAGACAGTGTCGTGTTCGTCGTCGAGTTCAAAGTTGGTGAGAACCATTTTCAAAGGTCGGCAATCGAGCAGGCATGGGACTACGCACTCGATTTGAAGAATTTTCATGAGACAAGTCACAACGCGCTCATCGCTCCAGTGCTGGTTGCAACAGCGGCAAATACGCGGCCAGTTGCCCCGCAATTTTCTGTACGGAACGACAACGTCCTAACCCCGATCCTGATTGCTCCAGCGCAGCTGGGGGTTGTCGTTGAACGTATTCTAAATTTGGGACGAGCCGACCCTGCGGTTTCAGCAAGCTGGCACGAAGGGAGATATCGGCCGACGCCTACCATCATCGAAGCGGCGCGCGCACTCTACGCCGGGCACTCCGTTGAAGACATCTCTTCCCGAGGCGCGGAAGCCAAGAACCTCGCCGAAACGTCTGACGCTGTAGTTGCGCTTGTTCATAAGGCACACCGTGAGCAGAGGAAGATTGTTTGCTTCGTCACAGGAGTACCGGGCGCTGGTAAGACGTTGGTCGGATTGAACATCTCAAATACGCGGCTTGCAGATGCAGAAGGAAAGGCCGTTTACTTATCTGGCAATGGGCCCCTAGTGAAGGTGCTGCGAGAGGTACTTGCGACCGATCGCTTTGAATCCTTGCGCGGCACTGATCAAGCGATTACGAAGGGGGACGCAAGACGCGCGGTGACTTCATTCATACAGAATGTGCATCATTTTCGGGACGCGTACATCGACGACCTGACTGCTCCTCACAACCACATATCGATCTTCGATGAAGCTCAGCGCGCCTGGGATCTTGCAGAAACAGCGAGGTTCATGAAGGAGAAGAAGGGCAAACCAGATTTTGCAATGTCCGAACCGGAGTTCTTGATTTCATGCATGGACAGGCACGCCTGGGCTGTCATCGTGTGCTTGGTAGGGGGTGGTCAAGAGATCAATCGTGGGGAAGCTGGCATATCTGGCTGGATCAATGCCTTGGTCGAGAAATTTCCGCATTGGAGCGTGAGCGTCTCTCCAGAGCTGACTGACTCGGAGTACGAAGCGGGTGAAGCTCTAGAACGACTGCGGGAGCGTGGTGATTTTGACGAGGATAGGACGCTGCACTTGTCTACGTCAATGCGGTCGTTTCGGGCAAGTGGGCTCTCGGGCCTAGTCAAGAATATGCTGGACCTGGATGCAGAAAACGCGAGCCGTTTGCTTCAGGAGATTGGACATCAGTACCCGATCGTGCTTACCCGTTCAGTGACCATGGCTAAGGAGTGGGTGCGAAAACAAGCCCGCGGCAGTGAACGCTTTGGGATGATGGTGTCGTCGCAGGCGCAGCGACTCAAGCCTCTCGCCATAGATGTTCGTGTGGCAACTAATCCAGTTCACTGGTTCTTGAAAGGCAAGGATGACGTTCGATCCTCTTTCTATTTGGAGGACGTCGCAACGGAGTTTGACGTTCAAGGATTGGAGCTCGACTGGTCTTGCGTGGTATGGGACGGAGATTTCCGATATTCAAAGCGCGGGTGGGTGCATTCCTCCTTCCGTGGAAACCGTTGGGAGCGAATTTCCAAGCCCGAACGACGGGCATTTCAAAAGAACGCGTATCGCGTGCTGCTGACGCGTGCTCGGCAAGGCATGGCGATCGTCGTGCCCGAAGGGGATGCAAGCGACAAAACTCGCCTGCCGGAGTTCTATGACGACACCTATGCGTATCTAGCCGCTTTAGGTTTGCAGCAAATTTAGATGTCTAAGTAGGGAATGGCCCGGTTGTGCTCAACAATGCAGCCGAAATTGCTCGTCCCGCGCCTTCTTCCGCTTTGCCGCAAGCCAGTCCTGTTCCTGGCCTGACAGTGGCTGGCGAGCGCGTTCGTCAATCAGTTTGATTTCCTGCTCATACGCTTGGCAGCGTGCCCTTCGCTGCACGTTTGGATCGGGTTCGGCGATTTGCATCTCAACCTGCCCAGAGATGGAGGGCCTGCGAATGACTTGCTCTGCATTCGGCAAGCCATCACTCAAATTCTGTCTGGGGTCGACGCTGACTTTGGTCGTCTTCGCTTGAGCGGCGCAATCAGCTTCTGACGCTACATAGGCGGTTTTGCCGTTAACAACACACTTGATGACAACCGTACCCGTTGCGGTGGACGCGGCGTTTACCACCGTCCGGTTGGACTGCGGTTTTTCCGTCAAGCTCGGGTGAGTCACTGGGCTGCGGAAAGCAGGAGCCGCTGTCGCCACGGGCGCGATGCGTTTGGAGTGCGTGTCGACCCACCAATCCCAGGCCTTGTACGCGGTGTACGCGATGGCGCACGATGCAAGGACCAGCCAAAGCGTGTAGGTCACAGACAAGTCCGCCGGGCCCCATGGTCCCGGGTAGTCTCGCTCCTCACGGTCTTCCATGTAGTCTTTGTCCGCAAGTCCCATAGTGTCTCCCGTCAAAGGACTATACAGAGTAGGTCTTTGCCTAGCGCCATACATGACGCAGCTCAACCCCAGACCCTTGGCCTTATGGCATCTTGCAAAATAGTAGTTTTGTCTCCGCCAACAAAGAGGGTTTCCCAATGACGATCACCCGCCGCCACTTCGCCACCCAACTCCTGGCCGCCAGCGCCTCGCTCGCAGCCTTCCCCGCCCTCTCGCAACCCCGCACCATCCGCCTCCTCGTCGGCTTCCCCCCCGGCGGCGGCACGGACGCCGTCGCGCGCCTCCTCGCCGAGCACCTCAAGGAGTACCTGAACGCCAACGTCGTCGTGGACAACAAGCCCGGCGCGGGCGGGCAGCTGGCGGCGCAGGCCTTGAAGGCGGCGCCGGCCGATGGGACGACGCTGTTCCTGTCGCACGACCACAGCATCTCCATCCTGCCGCTGGTCACCAAGAACCCAGGCTTCGATCCGGCGACGGACTTTGCGCCGGTGGCGGGCTTTGCCACCTTCGTGAACGCATTCGCGCTGTCGGGCGGCACACCGGCGCGCACGTTTGCCGAGTACGTCAAGTGGATCCAGGAGGGCGGCGACAAGGCCGGCGGCAACGCGGCGCGCAATCGCGGCACCGTGGGCGTGCCGGCGCCGGCTTCGACGCCGGAGTTCCTGGTCAAGCTGATTGCCGAGAAGTACAAGCTCGACTTGGCCGCCGCGCCCTACCGCGGCAGCGCGCCGATGATGGGCGACATGCTGGGCAACCAGATCGCCGCGGGCGTGGGCTCGGTGCCCGATTTCATCGAGAACCATCGCGCCGACAAGCTGCGCGTGGTGGCGGTGCTGGGCAAGGAGCGCCAGGCCGTGTTGCCCAACGTGCCGACCTTCCGTGAGCTGGGGCTCACCGGTTTCGAGGACGTGCCGTACTACGGCGTGTTCGCGCCCAAGGGCGTGCCGGCCGCTTTCGTCACTGAGTTCGGCGCGGCGATGAACAGGGTGCTGGCCAAGCCGGCCGTGCGCGAGCAGATGCAGCGCATGGGGCTGGCGCCGGGCTACATGAGCGCGCAGGTGCTGGGCAAGCGGGAGCGGGCGTACACGGCGACGTGGGCGCGGATCATCAAGGAGAAGGGGTTCGCGCCGCAGTAGAAGGCATGGATGCCGGGTCAGGCCCGGCATGGCACGGGCTATCGGGCCGCCGGCTCGAACAACTCGATGGCGTTGCCGTCGGGGCCTTCCTCTTGGTAGCCGACGCCATGGAAACTGCTAAAGTAAGGAATCCTTGCTTCCTTAAATCCCGCAATGCTCGCGAAGATCACTTCCAAGAACCAGCTGACCTTGCCCAAGGCTGTGGTCGCTGCCGTGGGCGCGACGGAATATTTCGACGTCGAAGTGCTGCGAGGGCAAATCATCCTGACGCCGGTACGCATTCAGCGCGGGGATGCCGTGCGTGCCAAGCTCTCGCAGCTCGGGCTGACCGAAATGGACGTCGCCGATGCCGTGCAGTGGGCGCGTGAGGGCGCGGTCGGCCATGGCGTGGCCGAGCCTCAGCCCGCCTACGGCACGGGCACGCGCGGTGCGCGAAAGACAGCGCCGAAGAAGAAGCCAGCGCAACGGAAATGAAGGCGCCGCCGGTGGTGCTGGACACCAACGTCGTGTTGTCGGCGCTGCTGTTCCGGGGCGGGCCGCCTGCGCAGGTGAGGGCCGCCTGGCTGGCAGGACGCTTCGTTCCCCTGGCAAGCGCGGCGACGGCACAGGAGCTGGTGCGCGTGCTCGCCTATCCGAAGTTCAAGCTGGCGGCGGCCGAGCAGGAGGACCTGCTGGCCGACTACCTCCCCTGGGTGCGGGTCGTGCGCATCCCTCATCCGCCGCCCTTGGCGCCGCCCTGCCGCGATCCGTTCGACCTGCCTTTCCTGCATTTGGCCATCACGGGCAAGGCGCATGCATTGGTGTCGGGCGACAAGGACTTGCTGACACTGGCGGGCGTGCGCGGGCTGTGTCCTGTGCTCAGTGCCGAGGCGTTCTGCCGCCAGCTGTCGGGGGCGGATGCCTAGCAGAAGCGTTCCCCCATGAGCGCAGCGCGGAGTACAGTGACCCCAGCGTCACAGGAGCCCCCCATGAAAACCGTGATGGTCCGCTACAAGCTCAAGCCCGAATCGGTCGCCGAGAACGAGGCGCTGATCAAGCAGGTGTTCGTCCAGCTCGCCCGCGACAAGCCGGCGGGCATGCGCTACCAGGTGTTCAAGCAGGCCGATGGCGTGAGCTTCGTGCACATGTCGGCGTTCGACAACCCGGACAGCAATCCGCTAACCAAGCTGGATGCCTTCAAGGCGTTCACCGCCGGCATCAAGGACCGGTGCGTGGAGCAGCCGGAGTCGGTGGAGTTGCAGCAGGTGGGGCGGTTCGACCACCTGGCCTGAAGCCCCTTACTTGTTCGTGTGCGTGCTGTCGTGCCAGCACGAATCAGGCTGGCCGCTCGGGCCGCTGGCGTTATCCTTGCCGGGCCTTTCGGCCCTGCGACCCAGCACCCCGGTTCGGCCCGTGGTGGGGCGCGGGTAGAGGGAGCGCAGGGCTTCCTTGGCCCGGTCGCCCAGGGTTTTGTCGCCCGGCTGCAGCTGCGCGCCGGGGTGCTCGAGGCCGATACTCGCGATGCGTCGTGTGATGCTAGCCATGGATAGAACTCCTGATATTGCAGAGTATGGACACCGGCCGCAACATTTACTGTAGGCCGACATCCTGTCGCTGTGCTTGACATGTCTCACGTAACGGCCCCCGTGGCCCATAATCCCTGCGGACAACTCCACAAGGCCCTTGCCATGCTGATACTGCTGTTAGGTCTCGTGCTGTTCCTGGGCGTGCATTCCACCCGCATCTTCGCGGACGACTGGCGCACCGCCATGATCTCCAGGCTGGGACCACTGCCCTGGAAGGGTCTTTACGCCGCAGCTTCCATCCTGGGGTTCATCGTGATCGTGTGGGGCTTTCGCATCGCGCGGCAGGACACGCTGGTGCTTTACTCCACGCCCCGCTGGATGACGCATGTGACGGCGCTGTTGATGGTCATCTCGATGATCCTGTTCGTCGCCGCCTACATCCCCAACAACTGGTTCAAGGCCAAGTTTCATCACCCCCAGGTGCTGTCGGTGAAGACATGGTCGATCGCGCACCTGCTTGCCAATGGGGTGGCGGCCGACGTTCTGCTGTTTGGCGCCTTCCTGCTGTGGGCCGTGCTGAGCTTTCGTGCCGCTCGCCAGCGCGATCGCGCCAACAACACCGTTTATGCGCGGCCCAATGCCATCGGCACTTCGATCACCGTGGCGGCCGGGCTGGTGGCATGGTCGGTGTTTGCGCTGCTGCTGCACGGGCCGCTGATCGGCGTGCGGCCATTGGGGTATTGATGCAAGTTCACGTTCTTCGCCTCGTCCCCGGTGACGACCTGCGGGTCGCCTTGGAGGCTTTGTTTCCCAAGCTGGCGATCACCCACGGCATCGCCGCCGCATGCATCGTTTCGGCGGCGGGCAGCCTTTCGCATGCCGTGCTGCGCTATGCCGACAAGCCGGGCGGCAGCGAAATCAGCGGGCCACTGGATCTGCTGATGCTCTCGGGCACCCTCAGCCCTGACGGCGCCCACCTGCACGGCAGCGTGGCGGATTCGCAAGGGCAGGTGAAGGGCGGCCACGTTCTGCCGGGCTGCATCGTGCGCACCACGGCCGAAGTGGTGATCGCGCTGCTGCCGGGCTGGCAGTTCCGGCGCGAGCTGGATGCTGCGACAGGGTTCAAGGAACTGGTGGCGCGGCAAGAGCGCGAGTCGGACGTGGGCGCGGGCAACGGGCCGTGACCACCGTCGCCGTCATCGACTTCGAGACTACCGGCCTGTCGCCCGCGATGGGGGACCGCGCGACGGAGATCGCCGTGGTGCTGATCGAGGGCGACCAGGTGGTGGACCGCTTCCAGAGCCTGATGAACGCGGGTGTGCGCATCTCGGCCTTCATCGAGGCGTACACCGGCATCAGCAACGCCATGATCGCCACCGCGCCTCGCGCCGAAACCGTGATGGCCGAGGCCAGCCGCTTCGTCGGCGGGCGCCCGATGGTGGCGCACAACGCATCGTTCGACCGCCGCTTCTGGATGGCGGAGATGGAGCGGGCAGACCGGCCCGCCGATGAGCCTTTTGCCTGCACCATGCTGCTCTCGCGTCGCCTGTATCCGCAGGCGCCCAATTACCGGCTGGGCTCGCTGGCCGCCTTCCACGCGCTGCCCATCAATGGGCGGGCCCACCGGGCGATGGCCGATGCGGAGACGGCCGCCGCACTGCTCGGGCAGATCCGCATGGATCTGCGCCAACAGTTCGGCGTGCCGCAGCCGCGCCATGCGCTGCTGATGAAGCTGCAGGCCTGCGCCCGCAAGGCAGTGTCGCGCGCGATCGAACAGCACCTGGCCTCGGCCTGAACCTGTCAGCAGCGCCGACGGGTGCACTTGTCGACCGCGCGTGGTGGGGCTATGTTTAAAACACTGACCACCCACCGCGAGGAACAACCCATGGCTTCATCCGACCTTCCGCCCAGTGTCCTGTCGCATGTCTCTCTCGGCACCAACGATTACTCACGCGCCAAGGCGTTCTACGACGCCGTGCTGGCCACGCTGCAGATCCGCTGCGTGATGGATTTCGATGGGGGCGCGGGCTATGGCCGCAAGTTCCCGGAGTTCTGGATCCAGTCGCCGCTGGACGGCGGTCGCGCGAACGCGGGCAACGGCGTCCACATCGCTTTTCTGGCCAACACGATCAACGAGGTGAACGCTTTCCATGCCAAGGCGCTGGAGCTCGGCGGCAAGGACGACGGAGCGCCCGGCTACCGTCCTGAGTACACGCCCGAGTACTACGCCGCGTTCGTGCGCGACCTGGACGGCAACAAGATCGAAGCGATGTTGATGGTCAAGGAAGGCAGCAAGGGTTGAACAGGGGATGCCGTCCGACAACAATGCGGACGGTGCTCATCCAGAATGAATCCATGCCCTAGCTATACAAGGAGCGCAGCATGACAAAGAAGTCCAGGAACCAGAGCCCCGCCGACAAGCAGGCGCCCATGACGGGGAAGGTCGAGAACGATTTCAATAAACAAGGCGAGCAGGTGCCCACGCAGAAAAACGAGGGCCGTCGCACCCCGGAGAGCCGGACGGACCGGGAGGCGCATATTGGCAGCGACAACCAGACGAGCATGCGACGCGGCACCACGAGCCACGCGCCCAACAAAAGCCGCTGAGCGCGGCTCTTAGATGCCGGCGGTGCGCAGGGCGGGGCCCTGCAGGTCGGCAAATTCGAAGGAGCGCGGCAATCCCAGCTCCGAGCCCTTGGGCCGCCATGTGCCGTCGGGCTGCTTCACAAAAAGCTGCTGCCCGGCCATGAGCCGGCGCAGCACGGGTTCGAACTGCCCCAGCGTGGACGGGTCGAGCCAGGCGGCCACCACACATCCTGCATCAAACGAGTCTTGTACGTACTGCATGTCACTCCGGTAGCGTTTCCGATGGACGGTATCCCTGCGCGGTGTTCTTGTTTGTTGCTGGAGCGGATTTTGCGCGTCACGCAAGCGCCGGTATGTCGCGAGGGCCACAAAACCGTGAAAACGAGCCCTACTGTTACCAGAGTGTTGTAGGAAAGCAAAACTTGACGGTTGGCGAACGGAGAACGATTGCGTCAAGCTTCGCGCATTCAATCTCGCATTTAAAGTCGCACATATTGAAGAAACAATAATAGCGACATACAGTTAGCCATGGCTTCAAAGTCGCAAAAGTTAGAGCCTTACGATCACCCCGCGCAGATGGAGCCCCTTTTGCCGGCGGAGCACAAGTTGGGCCCTCTGCTCGAGCGTGCGCATGACCTGCAGCGCGCGGCCGACCGCTTGGCGGGCCTGTGCCGGTCCGGGGCGCTGGCAGAATTGCGCGTGCTGTTGCGTGCAATGAATTCCTACTACAGCAACAAGATCGAAGGGCAGCACACCCTTCCGCTGGAGATCGAACAGGCGTTGCACAACGATTACTCGTCGGACGCGGACAAGGCCCGGCGCCAGCGCCTGGCGCTGGCCCATATGGCTACCGAGCAGCAGCTGGAGGGGCAGTGGCATGCCTGGTCCGACGCGCACGTGTGGTCGCCGCAGATGGTGTGCGACATCCACCAGGACTTGTTTGCTCGCTTGCCGCAGGCGGACCGCGCACTCAATGAAGGCGGCACGCTCGAGCCAGGCGCGCTGCGCGCCCGTGACGTGTCGGTTGGCGTGCATGCGGCGCCTTCATGGCAGGCCATCCCGTCGATGCTGCAGCGCTGGGCCGAGTTCTACGGCAACGTGCGCCGCGGCGAGCTTCAGATCGTGGCGGCCTGTGCGTCCCACCATCGGCTCGCGTGGATGCACCCTTTTCGGGATGGAAACGGCCGGGTGGCACGGCTGCACGCGCACCTGGCCTTCGGCAAGCTCGGCCTCACCAATGGGATTTGGTCGCCGCTGCGGGGCTTCGCGCGGACCCATGAGGCGTATTACGCACGCCTCGCCGCAGCCGACGCGCCCCGGGCCGGCGACCTCGATGGGCGCGGCAACCTGTCGGAACAGGCCCTGGTGGACTGGATCGGCTATGTGCTCGGGCTTTGCCTCGACCAATGCCGGTTCATGACGGGCGTGCTGGACCTCGACGGCATGAAGCACCGTATCGCCGCGTGCCTAAATTTCGAGGAGAGCGTTGTCAGGCAAGGCGTGCGAGCCACATCGTCAAGGGCTTTGCATTACCTCTTTGCCACTCAGGCGGAACTCGAGCGCAGCGAATTCAAGGCACTGCTGGGGCTGGGCGATCGGCTTGCGACGGCCCAGGTGACGGCATTGCTCAGGCGCGGGCTGCTGGCCACGGATTCGCCCTACGGCAAACTCCGGTTCGGCGTGCCGCAGCATGCCTTGCGTTTCTATTTCCCAAACCTCTGGCCCGAAGCCGAAGCAGGAAGCGCATGAAATCGATCCTGGTCCGCTCGTTGCTCCTGCTCCTTGCAGGAGCCCTGTTCTTCGCGGCGGTCGGCATCGTCATGACGTGGGCGCCTGACGTGCCGGTGGATGAGCTGAAGGCGCGCTGGGCGCGGCCACCTTCGCGCTTCATCGCGGTGGATGGCATGCAAGTGCACCTGCGCGATGAAGGGCCGCACGACGACCCGGCGCCCATCGTGCTGCTTCATGGCACTTCGGCCAGCCTGCACACATGGGACGGCTGGGCGCAGGCGCTGCGCGAAAAGCGGCGCGTGATCCGCTTCGACCTGCCGGGCTTCGCGCTCACCGGGCCCAACCCCGAGAACGACTATTCGATCGACGCCTACGCGCGTTTCGTCAGGGCGGTGATGGACCAGCTGGGCGTGCAGCGCTTCGTCATCGGCGGTAACTCACTGGGTGGGCAGGTCGCTTGGGCCACGGCTGCGGCGCTGCCCGATCGCGTGACGGCCTTGATTCTGGTGGACGCCACCGGCTACCCGCCGGAATCGTTTACCCGGCAATCCGTGCCCGTGGGCTTTCGCATCGCGGCGACGCCGGGGCTGCGGCTGCTGGCGCAGTACACGCTGCCGCGCGGCATTGTAGAGCGCAGCATACGAGACGTGTACGGCGATCCCGCCAAGGTCACTCCGGAACTCGTGGACCTGTATTCGGCGATGACGTTGCGCCAGGGCAACCGCAAGGCGCTGGGGCGCCGCCTCGAGCAGGGCTACGCGGGCGATGTCGCCCTGCTCAAGAGTATTCAGGCACCGACGCTCATCCTGTGGGGCGGGCAAGACCGCGTTGTCCCGCCGGAGGTGGCTCAGCGTTTCGCGCGCGACATCGCCGGCTCGAAACTGGTGATGTTCGACAACCTGGGCCACGTGCCGCACGAGGAAGACCCCTCGCGCACCGTTGCCGAGGTCAGGCGCTTCCTGGGATCTTGAAGCCGCCCATGCCCCAGACACGGGTGGTGAGCACCTTGTCGAGTTGCTGGAGCATCGTGTCCCAACCTTTGCGGGACCGTTCGGCATTCGCGTGCGCGGTTTCGTCGTCGCCCATGTCATGTGTCAGCACCAGCTCGCACATCTGGGGGCCCATGGAAACGATGTCGATCGTTACACGCGTGGCTGCGTCGGAATAGGGCTCGACACTGAAGTCAAAACTCAGGCGATGAGGTCTTTCGATTTCCACATACACGCCTCGGTGCTGCGCGTCGAAGAAACTTTCGTCTCCATCGGCGTTGGGGCGCCGGTCGGTGACGGTGAATTGGCCACCCACTTGCGGATCGATCTCGCAGTGCAGAACGTTGCCGGTGCGCGTAGCGAAGAGGAAGCGCCCCGCCAGCGCCGGGGTGAGCCACGCATCGAACAAGCGCACCGAGGACACGTTGTAACGGTGCGTCACACGCACTGTGGTTGGGTTGGGCATCCGTCGTTTATCCCGTGTGGGATGCCCCCTGTCAAGCCCACACTTACTTGCTATCGGGCAATTCGATCTTCACTTCGAGTACTTCCAGGTTGTCCTGGCGCTCGACGTTGACCTTGATGTCCTGCAGGTCGATCTTGATGTACTTCGACAGCACGGCCATCAGGTCACGCTGCAGGGCGGGCAGGTAGTCGGGCTGGCCCGTGTTGCGGCCGGTGCGCTCGTGCGCCAGGATGATCTGCAGCCGCTCTTTGGCGACACTGGCGGTCTTTTTCTTCTCGCCCAGCAGGAAGGAAAGGAATGACGCCATGCTTCACTTCGCTCCAAACAGGCGCTTGAGGAACCCGCTCTTTTGCGGATCGACGAAACGCATCGGCTTGTCCTGGCCGAGGAAGCGGTCAATGACGTCCTTGTACGCCTCGGACACATCGCTGCCCTTCATGTGCACGGCAGGCGTGCCCTGGTTGGAGGCCTGCAGCACCGTTTCGCTCTCGGGGATCACGCCGATCAGCTTGATGCGCAGGATGTCCTTGATGTCCTCGAGCGACAACATCTGCCCCTGGCCGACACGCGTCGGGTTGTAACGGGTGATGAGCAAATGTTCCTTCACCGGCTCCTTGCCCTCGATCGCGCGCTTGGTCTTGGAAGCCAGCATGCCCAGGATGCGATCGGAGTCGCGCACGGACGAGACTTCGGGGTTGGTCACCACCAGGGCTTCGTCGGCGAAATGCATCGCCATCAGCGCGCCGGTTTCGATGCCCGCCGGCGAATCGCAGACGATGTACTCGAAGCCCATTTCGCCGAGATCCTTCAGCACCTTCTCCACGCCTTCCTTGGAGAGCGCGTCCTTGTCGCGGGTCTGGGACGCGGCCAGCACGAACAGGTTGTCGCACTGCTTGTCCTTGATCAGGGCCTGGTTCAGGTTGGCCTCGCCCTGGATCACGTTGATCAGGTCGTACACGACGCGGCGCTCGCAACCCATGATCAGGTCGAGGTTGCGCAGGCCCACGTCGAAGTCGATCACGGCGGTTTTATGTCCGGCAAGCGCCAGGCCGGACGCAAAGCTGGCGCTGGTGGTGGTCTTGCCCACCCCACCCTTGCCGGAAGTGATGACGACGATTCTTGTCATGGGTTGAGTCCTAGGTTTCATTGAAGAGGGTCCATCACCAGCTTGCCTTCGGCGCCGCCCACCAGTCGCACCTGGGTTGGCCGGGCCAGCACGTTGGCGGGCAGGGGGATTTCGCTGGTGCGGTACACACCGGCGATGGAAATGAGTTCGGGTTCGAGGCACAGTGAGATGATCCGCGCCTCGGTATTGCCGCGCGCGCCGGCGATGGCCTTGCCGCGCAGCGGTGCGTACACATGGATGCTGCCGTCGGCGATGACTTCGGCACCCGCGTTGACCATGCTGAGGACGACCAGGTCGCGGCCGCGCGCGTAGATCTGCTGGCCGGAGCGCAGGGGCTTGTCGATGATGAGGGCGGTGGCGAGCCCTTCGACAGGCTCGGTGCGAACGGGCGGCGGTGCCGGGCTCCTGTTTTGCTCTCTCCCCTTGCGGGGGAGGGGTGGGGTGGGGGCAGCATCCTGCGCAGGCGCCAGCCCCGCTTCGAGCGCCGCACGCATCTGCTGCTCGTTGCCGCCGCGCGCCGCCACCGGCATCACCTTGTAACCACGCAGCAGCGAAATCAGCGGCGCGAAGTCAAGTTGCGCCTCGCCGAGTGGCGACAAGTCGATCACCAGCGGATCGTTGTCGAAAAAATCGGGGAGGTCTCCGAAGCGCGTGGCGAGCTCCGCCGCAAGCGCGCCGAGATCGGCGGATTTGAGCAGCAGCGCAACCAGCGGAAGGTTCGCGCTCTTGATCTCGAACGTGGCAGGGGCGCGTCCTGCGAGGGCAACGGTCATTGAACGTAACGTGTGGCGGTGGCCAGCTGAAGCAAAAAGCGGCGAATCTTAACAGCCACGCGCCAGCGCCGTCCTACAGATTCTGTTGCCAATTGCACCTGCCGCGCGCAAGGAGCGGGCACCACACTGAATCCGGAAGCCACTTCAAGGAGCAGCCATGAAGATCTACCATCGTCCGTCCCACTGGGTCGTGGTGGCTCTGGTCCTGGCGGCCTTTTTGCTGACGCTGACGGAGGTCCATGGGCAAGGGCGCGAAGGCACCGCCGATGCGAGCGTCGCCGGTGCCACCACGGATATGACGGTGCGCAAGGGCAAGGAAGTGACGCCGCAACGCGACAAGAGCCTGGCGAAGGACCAGCGCAGCGCCAAGAAAGCGGTGCGAGGTGTCAAGCGCAGCATCAGCCGCGCCAGGCACGGCACGAGCCCTGTGGACTCTATCAAGTAGGGGCATCTTCGCGGTGACGGCCGCCTTTACATGGGACGGTTAACATCGCCCATGCAAGACACCAAACTGACCGGCATCGTTCACGCCTATTTTGGCGCATACGAAAGCGAAAACCGCGAAGTTGCCGAGACGCTGCTCTCCGACGACTTCACCTTCACCAGCCCCAACGACGACGCGATCGATCGCGCCACATATTTCGAGCGTTGCTGGCCCAACAGCGACATCGCGCGCGACCAGCAGATCGAGAAGATCTTGATCGACGGTGACAAGGCCTTCGTCACCTACCTGTGCTCATCGGCGGGCAAGTCTTACCGCAACACCGAGTTCCTCACTTTCGTCGATGGCCGCATCGCGAGCGTCAACGTGTACTTCGGCGCGTCCTACCAGGACGGCGTGTTGCAGTAACAGGCGGGTGGGCACTTGTGCCCACCATCATCCGAAATCCCCAGACCTACCGAAGGATCGCTCTTGCCTTGGCGAGGTCCGCGGCGAAGGCGGTGAATGCCGCGTCGCGGTCCTCGGGCGGAACGCGCAGCAGCGCCGAGGGGTGCAGGGTGATCAGCACCGGTCGGCCATCCTCACGGTCCAGCCACTGGCCTCTCGCGGCCATCACGGGAACAGCGCGGCCCACCAGCGAGCGCGCGGCCGTAGAGCCCAGCGCGACGATGGCTTCGGGCTTTACCAAGGCGATTTCATCCGCCAGCCAATGCAGGCATGCCGCGGCTTCGCGCTGCGTCGGAGTCTTGTGGATGCGCCGCTTGCCGCGCAGCTCGAACTTGAAATGCTTCAGGGCATTGGAGACGAACACCTGCTCCCTCGGAATGCCCACCTGCTCCAGCGCCTGTGAGAGCAATTTGCCCGCGGGCCCGACAAAGGGATGGCCCTGCAAGTCTTCCTGGTCGCCGGGCTGTTCGCCGACCAGCATCAAACGCGCCTTCGGGTTGCCCTCGCCGATCACCGACTGTGTCGCGTATTGACCGATCGGGCACTCGCGGCAGGCCATCGTGGCGGCCTTCAACCCGGCGAGCGAGCGGATTCTGGGCATCGCCAGCCTTCACGGCGCGATGGCGCCCTCGTTACCGGACGAATCCCTCGCGCGCGCGCCGAAGACGCTGCGATAGCGGGCCAGCCACACATCCTCCGGAGCATCCTGAGGCGGCGCCTCGGCGCGAGCGAGGCCCGGAGCGAAATGCAGCTGCTTGCCGTCCCACTCCACTGAACGCTCGGGCGTGAGGATGGCCCAGCGCGAATCGCGCGAACGCTTGGCAAACCACGGCGCGGCCGCCTCGACGATGTGATGCACGGGCTCGTACCAGGCCACTTGGAGCGGCGGCGTCTGTCCATCGTCCACGGCGTGGAAGCGCACCAAGGCCTTCATCTTGTGGAGATCGCGGCGAACGGCCTGCCCCATCTGGTGCGCGTGCAGCATGTCAGGGTCGATCGGGTCGTGGCGCAGGCCGGGTTCATGCACCAGCCGCCACAGCAGTCGATAGAGCAAGGCGAAGCGATCGGGATCATGGTGCAGCACCACGATTTCGCACAACCGCAAGAACGACGCGGGCACGATCGCCGAGGCGGCCTTGGGCACGCCATGGGGGCGGCTGTCGGCCGCCGCCGCCGGGTCGGCGTACAGGTCGGAGTTCTGCGCACGCGCGGTTTGCCAGTGCACGGCCTCGGGCGGCACTTGCTGCGACAGCAAGGCGCGGGCCTCTTCGCGGAAGCCTGCGAGGTCGGTTTCGCTGGCCAGCCGCGCTTCCACGTCAGGCTTTCAAGCAGGGTTGCGGGGTTGTCATGATGAATGCCATGGGGATGCTCCGTTATTTGTGTGCGAGCTTCTTCGCGTTGATTTCCATCGCGAGGTAAAGCAGGGAAGCCACCATGAGCGGCACGATGTAGTAGATGGCGCGGTAGCCCAGCAGCGCGCCGATCAGCCGGCCCTCGGACACCACATGCGACAGCAGCGCGACGAACACAAACTCGAAAACGCCCAGGCCCGCGGGCACGTGGGCGATCACGCCCGCGATGGCGCCGATCAGCAGCACCGCGAGCACGTCGGTGTACGGCACCCGTTGCTGCAGCAGGATGAAGACCACGCCCCCCATCACGCTCCAATTGATGCAGGAGATCAGCATTTGCAGCAGGGCCATGCGCCAGGGCGGCAGGTACAGGTCGTGCCCGCGCAGTGTCCAGACACGGTCGCCCAGCCGCACGCACGCGACGACGTAGCCCAGCGAGATCGCCACCAACGCCGCGCCTACCCACTGCAGGCCATGGTTGCCCATGTTCCAACTCGGCGGCAACGCAAGCGGCTTGACGAGGAACAGCAGGCCGGCCAGCAGCATGTAACCCAGCCAGTTGGTCAGCATGCTGATCGACACGACGCGCGTGATCACGCCTTTTCGCAGGCCGAGACGGCTGTAGAGACGGTAGCGGAACCCCACCCCGCCCACGAGCGAGCCGATGCACAGGTTGAACGCGTAGCTCACGAAGTTCACCGCCATCACCGTGAGTGTGGGCAGGCTGTGTCCTGTATATCGGCGCCCGATCAGGTCGAAGCAGCTGTACAGCAAATGGCTGCAGGCGGCCAGCACAGCGGCCACCGCCAGGGCGGGCGCGGGTATGCTGACGACCGAGGCCCACACATCGTCCCAGTCTATGTTGCGTGCATAGCGCACGAGCAGGGTGGTGACTGCCGCGAAGAACAAGAGTGAGAGACCGCGCTTAATCCACGTCCAACGTGGGTGCGGGTGCAGCGGCATGCCGAACGGCACCGACTCGTCCTGCGCGGCCGCGGCACGCCGCGGCCGGGGCTTGACCAGGGCGTTGCGGGGCAGCGTGCGAGACGACACGGGGTTACTCCTTGCTGCCGTTGCCGGCATGCCCCGCGTGGCTGCCGTATGCTTGCCGGAAACTGCTGGCCAGTGCCGGCAGCAGGCGCGGCACATGGCGAGGCAGCCAGGTCGCAAGGCCCGGGTAGAGGCGGGTGAAGTGGTACGCGATGAAGCTTCGCGCCACCTGCCAGCCGCTCACCGGGCCGAGGGCTTCGGGCTCGACCTGCGTGCAACTGCGCTGCATCATCAGCTCCAGCCGTTCATGAAGATGCTGGTTGAAGGCGCGGTCGCGGATGATGACGTTGGCCTCGAGGTTCAGCGACAGGCTCAGCGGGTCGAGGTTGCTGGAGCCGACAGTCGCCCACTCGTCGTCCATCAGCGCCACCTTGCCGTGCAGCGGCCGCTCGCAATACTCATAGATGCGCACGCCCGCTCTCAGCAGCTGGTGGTACAGCATCGTGGCGGCGGTCTTCACGATCGGCATGTCGGGCTGGCCCTGAAGGATCAGGCTCACTTCCACCCCGCGCCGTGCCGCGCGGCGCAGCTCGCGCATGAAGCGGTAGCCCGGGAAGAAGTAGGCGTTCGCGATGATGACGCGCTGTCGCGCCGCCCGGATGGCGATGCGATAGTGGCGCTCGATGTCGCTGGAATGCTCGGCGTTGTCGCGCACCACGAGCATGGCCGCGGCCGAGCCGGCGTGCGGCATGGTCTTCGGGCTCGCGCGCATGCTGCGGCGCCAGCGCCACCATTGCCGCTGGGGCTCGTAGCGCTGGCCCTGGGCCAGCGTGCTGTGCGTGAACCGGTGGATTTCCGCGACCAGCGGTCCGTGGATTTCCACCGCGTAGTCCTGCTTGGCCTCCGGGCCGAAGTCCGCAAGATGGTCGGCTGAGTAATTGATGCCGCCGACAAAGGCGGTGGCCCCGTCCACCACCACGATCTTGCGGTGCATGCGCCGCAGCATGTTGATGCGCCAACCCATGAAGCGCTTGCCCGGGTCGAACACATGGACGCGCACGCCGGATTCCGCGAGCGAGCCGATGAAGCGGTCCGACAGGTCAGGCGAACCGAAGCCGTCCACAGTCACGTCGACCTGCACGCCGCGCTTGGCGGCGGCCACCAGCGCATGGTGCAATTGCAGGCCGACCTTGTCCTCGAACAGGATGAAGGTCTCCACGATCACCTCCTGCTTCGCGTTGGCGATGCAGGCGAAAACGCGCGGGAAGAACTCCTCGCCGTTCTCGAGGAGGCGGATGTCGTTGCCCTCGATCCATCTACGGCTGTTCATAGGTGAATCTCCGCGGCCAGCGGCGCGTGGTCGGACAGGTGTGACCAGGGGCGGCGCGGCAGCACGACAGGCAGGTGGACCGAGGCGTTGCGCACATAAATGCGGTCCAGGGCCAGGATCGGGAAGCGCGCGGGGAAGGTGCGGGCCGATTCGCCGTACGCGGTGACAAAGACCTCCTTGAGTCCCGCCTCGCGCCACAGCAGGTCATGCGCGCGGCGCCGCCAGTCGTTGAAATCCCCCGCAACAATCAGGGGGGCCTCGGGCGGCACTTCCGTGCGCACGATCTCGCACAGCAGCTCGAGCTGCTGCTGGCGGTGCGCCTCGGCCAAGCCCAGGTGCACGCAGATCGCATGCACCTGGGGCTCGTGCCCCGGTATGCTCAGCACGCAGTGCAACAGGCCGCGCTTTTCCGGGCCGGCGATCGAGACGTCGTGGTTCTGGTAGTGCACGATAGGAAACTTCGACATCACCGCATTGCCGTGGTGCCCCTTCGGGTACACCACGTTGCGGCCGTAGGCGAACTGCGGCCAGATGCTGTCGGCCAGGAATTCGTAGTGCGGCGCCTCCGGCCATCCGTTGACCTTCTTGCCGGGCTCCTCGTGCGTGCCCAGCACTTCCTGCAGGAACACGACGTCTGCCCCCACCTTGCGCACGGCGTCGCGCAGCTCGGGGAGAATGAACTTGCGGTTGAAGGTGGTGAACCCCTTGTGGGTGTTGACCGTCATCACGGTCAACTGCGGCGGGGCGGTGGCCACGGTGTCGGTCATAGGCAATCCGGGAGGTCTCTCAAAGGGGGAAAGTTCGTTGTACTGCCGGGCTACACATGGAGGTGTAGGACGGCGCGCAGACTTGGTGTCGCCCCCCCGCAGCGCTCTCGCACTTGCCCGCATCCGCAAAAAATCGAGGGCCGATGCGAAGGGGATTGCCTTGTAGGACTGCGTGCAAACGTTGCGACAGCCGGCGCTGATGAGCCATGACGGCGCATTTCCATTTTTTGCATAGCGGCGCTGAACCAGGCCCCGGCTACGCCCGGGTTTGATAACACTCCCAGCACATGAAACACCGCTTTCCACGTGCCCGCCTGCTCGCCATCGCATGCGCCGCGCCGCTGCCGGCACATGCGGCCGGCTGGGCGCCGGACGGCATGTTCACCGAAGGTGGGGTGGCGCCGTCGAGCTCGCACAGCGTCACGGCGGGCGCGATGTGGACTTGGGACTGGCGGGCTCGGTTCGGAAACGCAGAGGCGTCAGCGCTCACCGAGGTTTACGTGAGCCGCTGGAGCGCTCGCGGCGAGGTCGTCACCCAGGCCGCACTGGTGCCGCTGTTGCGGCTACGGCTGGACGTCGGGCGCTCGCCCTGGTTCATGGAGGGAGGTATCGGCGTGTCGATGATGGACAACTTCTATCGCAACCACGGCAAGGAGTTCAGCACACGCTTCAACTTCGTCGATGTGTTCGGTGTCGGCCGCAGCCTCGGCGCGGATCGCCGCAGGGAGCTCAGCGTGCGCGTCGCGCACATCTCCAATGCAAAACTCAAACAGCCCAATCCGGGCGAGAACTTCCTGCAGCTGCGTTACGCGGTGAAGTTCTGACGGCAGTTGCCGCGCCGCTCACTTCGGGCGCGGCCGCTCCAGGTGACGGTCCGGTTGCACGAGACGACCTGCGCGCAGCTCACGCACCGCTTGCGCCACCGCTCGCGCGACGTTGCGCACTTCCTCCTGGGTACCGGCATCTTCATCGAGCGCGTCGTGGCTCAGTGCGTAAGGTTGGTAGTAGCCGATGTAGCGTTCCAGCGTCGCTTGCTGGCCGGCGTCGACCAGCCCCATCCAGTCGAGCCAGTCGCACAGCGCGTGACGCACACCCGTTGCGCCCTCCACGTCGCCGTGCACTACCACCCCGTACGCGCGGCCAGCGAGATGCTTGGGGTAGCCCCAGCCCGCGAGCTCCAGGGCCTTCGCTTCTTCGGGTTTCTTTCCGTGGGTGCTGGTGGGATCGGGATTGCCGCCGTCGGCACACACCAGCCGGTCGATCATCAGCTTGAGCGGGCTGGTCACCTGGTACCAGTACACCGGCGTCATGAGGATCACGCCGTGCGCCCGCACCCACAACTCGTAGATCTCGTCCATCCAGTCGCCGGTCTGGCGCAGCGCGTGGTTCGGGTAGCAGCTGCAGGGCCAGTGGCACAGCGGCATGGCGGTAGAGACGCAGCCCTTACAGGGATGGATGTGCCGGTCGTAGTCGGAAGTCAGTCGGCTCAAGTCCAGCACATCGACTTCCATGCCCTCGGCTTGCAACACCTCCTGCGCCAGTTGCACGAGCCGGAAGGTCTTGGAGATTTCTCCGGGGCAGGTGCCGTCGTTGCGTGATGATCCGCAGACCAGCAGCACGCGCGAGGGTGTGCCTGCTTGCGACCACGCTTGCTGCGCGGCGAGCAACTTATCGCGCGTGGCACGCCACTCGTCGGAAAGCTCGTAATCAGGGTCCGCGAAACCGGGGCCGGCCTTACTGGTCAGCGGGGCCTTGTTGCCTTCACGGTACGCGTCCCAGGCGACCTGCTCGAGCCGTGCCAGCGCCTCGCTGTCGCCTTGGTAGGCGGGGTCGAAAAATACCTGCATGAAGCGTTCGTGGAACGCCTCGCGAGCCACCGGGGCCGGGGCCTGGCCTTTGCGCACTTGGGTCATGCGCAGCAGTTTAGGCCGCGCATGGATGTCCGTGGGGCTCAGCCGCGGCCTGCAGGCCGATGTCCTACAAATGCCGCCGCCGTCCTATAAAGGGAGCCGTCAGGCGTGGTGGCCGCGGTGATGGCCGCCGCGCCGTCCGCGCAAATTCTCAGCGTCGAACACCTTCTTCTGCTCCGCCGTCAATGCGGCATAGAACGTCTTGGTGGCCTCGCCGCGCTTGTCCATCTCGGCGTGGTGCCCGGCGCGCAGCGCGCGCATGCGGTCAATTCGCTCGGGCGTGGTGAGCCTGGCAAACTCCGCGCGATCAATACGCTGCATGTTGGCCGGCGGCTGCATGGCCGCGACATAGGCCGTCCATGCGCTTTCCTGCGCCGGGGTGATCTGCAACTTCTGCTTCAGTTGCGCCTGGCGCTGCGCCATGTGTTGCTGCATCCGCTCCTGCATCTTCGCCGGGTCCATGCGGCCATGGTGTCCCATGTTGCCGTGATGGGATCCGCCCGCACGCGCCTCGGGCGTAACCGGGGCGGGAGCAGGCGCGGGCTGCGCCGTCGCGGCAAAACCGAGCGCAAGCAGGGCGGCGGCGATCAAGTGCTTGTGGGCGTGTTTCATGAATCTTCCTTGCTTCGTTGAACCGGAGAAAGCTCTGCGGGTTGGGATGTTAGTGTGCGTGCCCTGTGTAACGGCCCCATGGCGGCACGGTAGCTGATGTGTAAAGCACTGTGGGAAGGTTCCTACCGCAAGTGCGCGGGATTGGCGACAGGCGCGTGCTGCCGGGGTGCCCATCATGAAAGCAGTCAACACTCGGCAAGGGACAAGCCTCATGAACTACCCCCAATCAATGCGCCTGGCCGTTCTCGCGGCAGTGCTGGGCGCGGGCGGCGTGATGGCGCAGACCGCACCCGCGCCCGCGCCGGTGCCCGCCGATGCCGCCCCGGTCGTGAGCGATGTGGGTCCGGCACCTGCGCAAGAGCGCGGCAGCATCGGCGCGATCGTGCTGGACGATTCGCTGGTGCGCGCGCAGCGCGACCGGGATTTCGAGCGCACGTCGGCGCGTACCGGGGTGGCCTCCGTAGGTCGCGGCGTGATGCGCCAGACGATGAAGGCCAAGGCGCAAGCGGAGCTGGCCGAGGCCCGTGCAACCGAAGCCGCCGACCTCTATCGCAGGGGCGCGGGTGGCATGACGCCGAAATAAGCGGGCGTCAGGTACGCAAGCCTGCAAGGTCGTCCAGGATCGGGCAATCAGGCCGGTCGTTACCCTGGCAGCAATGAATGAGATGGTTCAGTGTGCGCTGCATGGCTTGCATCGCCTCGATTCGCTGAGCCAGCTCGTCGGAATGCTTTTGCGCGATGCGCCGCACGCTCGAACTCGCGCGGCGGCGGTTGTGCCACAGCCCCGCGAGCTCGGCGATGTCGTCCATCGAGAAACCCAGCTCGCAGGCGCGTTTGATGAAGCGCAGCGTGTGCACCTCGGGCTCGCTGTACTGTCGGTAGCCTGAATCCGTCCGCCCGACCGTGGGCAGCAGGCCCAGCGATTCGTAATGCCGCACCATTTTCGTGGACACGCCCGACAGGCGAGATGCCATGCCGATGTTCACTGGCCAGGCCAGGGCGGCGGCGTTCATGCGGCGACCGGATAGCCTTCTTCGGCGATAGCCTTCGCGATCGCCTCGCGGGCCTGGGCCGATTGCACCTCGACCTTGCCCGTGGCCAGGTCGACCTTGACCACCGCCGCCGGGTCCACGGATTTGACGGCCTGCGTCACGGCCTTTTCGCAATGGCCGCAGGTCATGCCTTGGACGTTGAAAGTCTGGTTCATGATGTTCTCTTGAATAGTGAATGAGGAAAGCATATCGTGAACCTTGCCACCGTGGGAAGGTCAACCCCCCGGGTTGATGCAAATCAAGGCTTGACCTTCCCATCGTGGCAAGGTGCATCCTTCGGGTATGAACACTTCAGCCACCGCTCCCACCGTTGACCTCGGCGTCGGGGGGATGACTTGCGCCTCCTGCGTCGCCCGCGTCGAAAGGGCCCTCAAGAAGGTGCCGGGCGTGACCGACGCGACAGTCAACCTTGCCACTGAATCCGCCCGCGTCACCTATGCGCCGTCGGACGAGATGGAGGCGCGCTTGCGCCGCGCGGTGCGCGACGCCGGTTACGAGCCCCGCGTGGCGGACGAAGCCGAGGCCGAGGACCTATCGCCCTGGGCGGGCTTTTTGCCCGTGGGTGTGGGGCTGGCTTTGTCGCTACCGCTGGTCATCCCCATGATCGGAGACCTCGCCGGCCAGCACTGGATGCTGCCGGCGTGGCTGCAGTTCGTGCTGGCGACGCCCGTGCAGTTCATCCTGGGCGCGCGCTTCTACAAGGCGGGCTGGCATGCACTGAAGGCCGGCACCGGCAACATGGACTTGCTGGTGGCCATCGGTACCAGCGCCGGCTGGGGCCTGTCGGTGTGGCTGTGGCTGACCTCGGGGGCGGGGCATCATCTCTACTTCGAGGCCTCCGCCGTCGTCGTCACCCTGGTGCTGCTGGGCAAATGGCTCGAGGCACGCGCCAAGCGCCAGACCACGGCCGCGATCCGCGCATTGCACGCCTTGCGCCCCGACATCGCGCACGTCATCACGCGCAGTGGCGAAGAGGCCGACATCCCCGTGGCGGAAGTGCTGGCCGGCGACAAGCTCGTGGTTCGACCGGGCGAGCGCATCCCCGCCGACGGCGACTTGGAGAGCGGTCACACGCAGGTCGATGAATCGATGCTCACCGGCGAGCCCCTGCCGGTGGCCAAGGCCGAAGGCGCGCGCCTGACGGGCGGCACCATCAACGGCGACGGCCGTGTGGTGATGAGCGTCTCGGCGGTCGGTAGCGAGACCGTGCTCGCGCAGATCATCCGCCTGGTCGAAGACGCACAGGCGGCCAAGGCGCCGATCCAGCGGCTGGTCGACCAGGTATCGGCCGTGTTCGTGCCTGTGGTGCTGGGCATCGCGCTGGTGACGCTGCTGGGCTGGCTATGGGCCGGCCTGCCGATGGAGACGGCGCTGATTCGCGCCGTGGCGGTGCTGGTGATCGCGTGTCCGTGTGCGCTGGGCCTGGCGACGCCCGCCGCGATCATGGCGGGCACCGGAGTGGCCGCGAAGAACGGCATCCTGATCAAGGATGCGCAGGCGCTGGAGCTGGCGCACAAGGTCGACCTGGTCGCCTTCGACAAGACAGGCACGCTGACGATGGGCCGGCCGCGGCTGGTCGCGTTCTCCCCCGCGCCGGGCGTCGACGGGGCGGCCGCGCTGGCCGCAGCGGCCTCGGTGCAAAGCGGCAGCGAACACCCGCTGGCGCGCGCCGTCGTGGCGCGCGCGCAGGAGCAAGGCCTGGCCGTGGCGCAGCCCGAGGGCGTTCGCGCAGTGCAAGGGCGCGGCACCGAAGGCGAGGTGGGCGGCGCGAGCTACCTGATCGCCAGCCTGCGCTGGATGGAAGAACTCGGCGTCGGACTGGGCGGCCTGCAGGACGAAGCGCGCAGGCACGCGAGCGAAGGAGCCACCGTATCCGTGCTGCTTCAGCGCGTGACTGAAGGCCTGGCGCTTCGCGCGTTGATGGCGTTTGCCGACGAGCCCAAGCCCGGCGCCCGCGAGGCGTTGGCGGCGCTGCGCGCGCGGGGGCTGCGCCTGGCCATGATCTCCGGCGACAACCGCGATGCCGCGACCGCGATGGCGCGGCGGCTGGGCCTGGAACCCGGTGAGGTGCTGGCCGATGTGCTGCCCGGTGACAAGGCCGCGAAGGTGGCTGAATTGAAGGCCGCGGGTCACGTGGTTGCGATGGTCGGCGACGGTGTCAACGACGCGCCGGCGCTGGCGGCCGCCGATGTCGGCATGGCCATGGCCACCGGCACCGACGTCGCGATGCACGCGGCGGGCGTCACGCTGATGCGCGGGGACGTCGGCCTGGTCGGCGCCGCGTTGGACATCTCGCACCGCACAGTGCGCAAGATCCGGCAGAACCTGTTCTGGGCCTTTGCCTACAACGTGGCCGGCATTCCGCTGGCCGCGTTGGGGTATCTCAACCCCGTGGTGGCCGGCGCCGCGATGGCGCTATCGAGCGTGAGCGTGATGGCGAACGCCTTGCTCCTCAAGCGCTGGGGACCTGGCGGTCGTTGATCTTTGTCAACGCAGGGGCGGCGGCGATCTGAGATGCTGCGACAAGCCGAGACTCCACCATGCCCCACCTCACATTACAGATCATCCGCGACGAGCACGCAGCCCTCGCCGCCGTCCTGCGCTCGCTGCTGATGCTCGTGGAGCGCGGGCCGCAAGACGAACCCGAACGCTTCTTCGACGTGCTGCGGGCGATGCTGTTCTACATCGACGAGTTTCCCGAGAAGCTTCACCACCCGAAGGAGACGGAGCTGCTGTTCCCCAAGCTCGAGCGCGCCGCGCCGGAACTTCGCCCGGTGATCGCCCGCCTCGACCTGGACCACCATAACGGCGAGGGCCGCGTGCGCTCGCTTCAGCATCTGCTGCTGGGCTGGGAGCTGTTGGGCGACACGCGCCGCGCTGCATTCGTGGAAGCGGCGAACAACTACGTGAGCTTCTACCTGGACCACATGCGCACGGAAGAAGCCGAACTGCTGCCCGTGGCCGAGCGCGTGCTGACGCAGGCAGACTGGGACGAGCTCGACGCCGAGTTCCAGGCTACGCGCGACCCCTTGGCCGGCGGCGCGCGCGAGCCTTCCTACGACCGCCTCTTCACGCGGATCGTGATGACAGCGCCCTCGCCCATCGGCGTCGGGCCCTGAACTCGCCAGGATGGATGCCGGATCAAGCCCGGCATGACAGCTAAGCGAACGCCGGGTAATCGATGTAGCCTTTCGCGCCGCCGCCGAAGAACGTCGTCTTGTCGGGCGGGTTGAGCGGTGCGTCGCGGTGCATGCGGTCCACCAGGTCCGGGTTGGCGATGAAGGCTTTTCCGAAAGCGACCAGGTCGGCGCCCTGCGCCAGGGCTTGCTCGGCCATCACTTTGTCGTAACCGTTGTTCACCATCCACGCGCCCTTGCCGCCCGCGTCTCGGTACGCGGTGCGCAGCGCCACGTAGTCGAACGGCCGGTCGGGGATCTCGCGCGGCCCCCCGGTGGCGCCTTCGATCACGTGGATGTAGGCCAGGCCGAGCGGCGCGAGCTCGCGCACCACGTATTCGAACAACGCCTGCGGGTTCTCGTCGTCGATGTCGTTGGCCGGCGTCACCGGCGAGATGCGCACGCCGGTGCGGCCGCCGCCCACTTCGCCGGCTACCGCGCGCATGACTTCCAGCAGCAGGCGGGCGCGGTTCTCGATGGGGCCGCCGTAGTCGTCCCGACGCTGGTTCGCGCCGGTCTTGAGGAACTGGTCCAGCAGGTATCCGTTGGCGGCATGTACTTCCACGCCGTCGAAGCTGGCGGTGGTGACAGCGTGGCGAGCCGCATGCCGGAACTCATGCACGATGCCGGGAATCTCGTCGGCATCGAGCTCGCGCGGCTCGGACGTCGGGGCGAACCCGCCGACACCGTTCTTGACGATGTAGGTGCGCGTCTTCGCCGCGATCGGCGATGGCGCCACGGGTCTCATGCCGTTCGGCTGTAGGTCCACATGCGATACGCGGCCCACATGCCACAGCTGCACGAAGATGCGCCCCTTGTGCTCGTGCACCGCGTGCGTCACCTGCTTCCATCCATCCAGCTGCTCGCTGCCATACAGGCCCGGCACGTCGGAATATCCCTGGCCCTGCGCACTGATGGCGGTGCCTTCGCTGATCAGCAGGCCGGCGTTGGCCCGCTGCGCGTAGTACTGCGCCATCATCGGCGTCGGGATGCCGCCCGGTGCGCGGTTGCGTGTCAGCGGCGCCATCACGATGCGGTTGTGCAGTCGCAGGCTGCCTACCTGCAGGGGATCGAAGAGGCTGGCCATGGCGAAAAACTCCTTGCGCTCGGCGGAGGGTCGAGAACTGCCTTCAGCGTAGTGCGGAAGCCGGCGCGTCGCTACCGAAACGCGCAGGTCCCTTGCGCTGGCGCAAGGATTTGCCGGTAGCTACTTGCCGGCCAGGCCCTCGGCCTTCAGCGCCTCCTGGACCGCCGGCCGCGCTGCTATTCGTTCAGTGCGCCAACACATGAGAGCGACGCGAAATGTCGATGTCCACCGCCTTGGCCCAGCGGGTGACGGTGAACAGATAGCCGTCTGCCACGGTGAAGTGGTCAGCCATCAGGTACTCGCGGTCCGCAAGTTGCCCGTCGAGCCATTCGTAGCGCCGCGACAGGCGGTCCCGGAAGATCTGCTTGCCGTCTTCCGGCATCGCGGCATTGAAAAGCGGCGAGAAGCTGCGATGGAGCTCCATGCCGATGAAGGTGAGCCATTCCTGGAGGCGGTAGCGCGGCAGCGTGCCGTTGGGCGGCGCGAGGTTTTTGAGCGGCGCCTGGTCTGCAATGTACTGCAGGATCGCCGGGCCTTCGCGCAGCTGCGCGCCGTCGTCCAGCTCGAGCAGGGGAACATAGCCCAGCGGGTTGATGCCGTAGTAGTCGGTGCCGTCCGCCAGCTTGTGTGTCTTGGTGCTGGCCAGCACCGCCTCGAAAGCCAGGCCCGCTTCGCGCAGTGCGATGTGCGGCGACAGTGAACTCGACCCGGGGGAGTAGTAAAGCTTCATCAGGAAATCCTTGGCCTTGAATGCGTGACTGCCGATGCTAGCGGCTGCGTGGCTTCTTCGCTGGCGGGCGGCGGCGGAATCGCGACAATGCGCACATGAACCGAATCATGAAATGGGTGTTGGGCATTGTGCTGGGGCTGGTGCTGCTGCTGGGCGGGGTGGCGGCGGCGTTGCAGTATTGGGTGGGCAGTGAGGACTTTCGCGCGCGAGTCGGCCAGCAGGTGTCGGCGGCGCTGGGCGTGCCTGTCGAGCTGGGTGGCATCACGGTGGACCTCTGGCCACTGCCGGCCGTGGCGCTGGACGGCGTGCGCGTGAAGAGCCAGCCCCCGCTGACGCTGGAGCGCATCGAGGCCCGACCCGTCTGGGCGGGCTTGCTGCGGGGCCGCCTGGAAGTTGCGACGCTCGTGGTGCGCAACGCGGTGGTGCCGGAGCTTGCCGTTTCGGCCATCGCCACATCGTTTCAGAAAGCCAGGCGGAGCGCGCAGGCTCGTCCGGCGAAGGCGCCGGACGGCAACACCATGGCTTTCCTTCCGCGCCGCACCGTGCTGGAGCAAGTGACGTGGGTGGCAGCGAAGGGCGGCAGTACTACCGTGAATGCGCAGGCGCGGCTGGACGATGATGGCTTGCCAGCTTCGGCGGAGGTCGATGTGCAGAAGGGCCGACTGGCCGGCGTGAAAGCCACGCTGCAGCGGCAACCCGATCACTGGGCGCTGAAGGCGGCGATCGGCGGCGGCACCGTGGCAGGCAAGCTGCAGTGGCGCGCGGGCGCGAAGGGCGGCCACTCGCTGCAGGGGCAGTTCGACACAGCGAACGTCGAGGTGGCGGCGCTGACGGCACCCAGCCGCACGCTGACCGGACGGCTGGAGGCGCGCACCACGTTGAACGCGGAGTTCCGCGAGCTCAGCGGGCTGGCCGATGCGATGCAGAGCCAGACCAAATTCACGGTGCATAACGCGGTGGTGCATGGCATCGACCTGGCACAGGCCGTGAAGTCGGTGGGCCTCAATCGCGGCGGCGAGACGCGGCTGGACACGCTGGCGGGCAATGTCAGCACACGCGGACGCGCAGTGCAGTTGACCAACCTGGTCGCGACATCCGGCGCGCTGTCCGCCAACGGCAACATCGCGATGGCCCCGGACAAGACCTTGAGCGGCCGCGTAACGGTGGATCTCGCGGCCGCCGCGGCCGGCGGCGTGATCGGCGTGCCGCTCGCCGTGGGCGGCACGCTGGATTCGCCGAGCGTGACGCTCACACGCGGCGCGCTGCTCGGCGCGGCCATCGGCACCGCGGTGGCGCCCGGTGTCGGCACTGGCGCCGGCGCGAAACTCGGCGACCGGCTCGGCGAGGGACTGAAAGGGTTGTTCGGCAAGTAGCGCTTACAGGCGCCGTCCTACAGTGCGCCGCGCCGGCTGCTGATCGATTGCCGCAGCCCCAGCCGTAGCATGGTTGTTGCGAGGCATGTGCCCGCGAACAAGGTAAGCAGCCATGCATGTATCGACGGTCGAGACCCTCCTCGAATACGAGGTCAAGGCCCCCACCCATTTCTGCTTCAACATCGAAGCGGCGCACTGGCCCACCCAGCGCATCCTGAGCGAGCGGCTGGCCCTGCCCTCGGGCATCGCCGTGCGCACGTTCGAAGACAAGGTAAGCGGCAACCGCTTCATCCGCTTCGACGCGCCGCCCGGCCCGCTGGTGGTGGACTACAAGGCCGACGTCGAGGTGTACTCCGAACATGTGGACGAGCACCTGCCGGAATCGCCGGTGAGCGAAGTGCCCGACGAGATCTTTCATTACCTGATGCCCACGCGCTTCTGCGAATCGGACGTGATGGGCAGCGTGGCACGGCAGATGTTCGGCAACGAGCCGCCCGGCATCAGTCGGGTGCGCAAGATCGTGAGCTGGATCCACGACTCGATTCAATACAGGCCGGGCAGCACCAATGCGACGACGACGGCGCAGGAGGTGTTCGTCCAGCGCGCGGGCGTCTGCCGCGATTTTGCGCACCTGGGCATCACGCTGTGCCGCGCGCTGAACATCCCGGCGCGCATCGTGGTGGGTTATGTCTGGTTCGACGAGCCGCCGCAGGATTTCCACGCCACTTTCGAGGCCTGGCTCGGCGGGCGCTGGGTGCTGTTCGACCCGACCGGGATGGCGCCGGTGGATCGGCTGGTGCGCACCGGCACCGGGCGCGACGCGAAGGACGTGGCCTTCAGTACCTATTTTGGCGATGTCACGATGACGCGCATGCAGCTCGATGTTCTGGAGCATGAGCCGCGCAAGACCGCCGACAGTGGCCGCGAGGTTGTTGAGCTGGCGGCGGTGGGTTCCGCTTGATAAAATGATCGAGTGCCCCACTGGGGGACGCAACTGTGAAGACACCTGATACACACGACCTCTTTCAAGAGTGGCGTGCCGCGGATCGCGCCGCCTCCGCAGCGGAAAAGGCGGTGTTGCTGGATTCGCTCCGTTCTCCAGACGCCATGGGGACTTCGCCGGCGATTTATCACCTCGAAAAAGCAAGGCGCCGCCGGGCAATTGCCGACGACTTGTTCGAGATAGCCATGGCGCAGATGACTACTCGAGCCAATGCGCTGAAGCGGTAGCGAGCGTCACCCACCTATTTCTGGTAGCTCGCGTCCACGCGATCGAGCTTGCGGATCAGCGCGGGCCAGGCGATGTTGGCGCCCTGGCCGGCGGTGACGGTCTTCATCACTTGCGCCATGCCTTCCATGATCTTCGGGTTGACGTGCACCAGTTCGCCGCCTGCCTGCGCATCGATCTGGATGCGGCAGGTGTTCTCGAAGGTGTACATGCTGAGGAACGCGTCGGGGATCGTCTTGCCGACGGTCAGCAAGCCGTGGTTGCGCAGCATCAGAAAGGTGGCCGATCCCAAGTCGGCCTGCAGGCGCGGGCGCTCATCTTCGCGCAGCGCTACGCCTTCGTACTCGTGATACGCCAGTGATGCCAGCACGAAGGTGCTCTGCTGGCTGATCGGCAGCACGCCGCACTTTTGTGCGCTGACTGCGACGCCCGCGCGGCTGTGCGTGTGCAGCACGCAGCCCGCGTCATCGCGCACGGCATGGATGCAGCTGTGGATGGTGAAGCCCGCGGGGTTGACCGGGAAGGGTGAGTCGATCACCTTGTTGCATTGCTGGTCGACCTTCACCAATGACGACGCGGTGATCTCGTCGAACATCAGTCCGTAGGGGTTGATGAGGAAGTGGTGTTCCGGGCCCGGAATGCGCGCGCTGATGTGGGTGAAGACCAGGTCGGACCATCCGTACAACGCAACGAGGCGGTAGCAGGCGGCGAGATCGACGCGCAGCTGCCATTCTTCTGCGCTGACGACTTGTTTGAGGGATGCGATTTCCATGGATTCTCCTTTAGACAGCGCGGTGGCGGAACTCGCTGGGGCTCATTCCTGCATGGTCACGGAACACTCGGCTGAAATGCGAGAGGTTGGTGAAGCCCCATGACAGCGCGATGTCGGTGATCGGGCGCGTGCCTTGCGGGTCCTCGCGCAGCTCGCGCACGCAGGCCATCAGCCGCTGGCGCTGGATATAGCCGGCGAGCGTGTCGTCGCCTCCCGCGAAGGCGTTGTACAGGTGGCGGCGGCTGCAGTTGAGCGCGCGGGCGATGCCGTCGATGGTCAGTTGCGGATCACGCAGGTGGCGCGCGACGTAACCACGGATGCGGTCCTTCAGCGCCTCGCGCTGCGTCACACCGCTTTCATGGCCCGCCAATTCCAGCAGCGACAGGCGCACCAGCTGCATGATCAGCTCGCCCGCACCGCGCGCGGCTTCCTCGCTCATGTGCGGCAGCTCCTGGTAGGTGGTGCGCATGGTTTCCAGCGCCACGCGCGAGATGCCGCTGGCGCCGCCCACGTGCCGGGCCATCAGCTCGCCCAGACGCACGCCGCGCTCTTCCATCTGCTCCTTCGGCAGCATGACGATAAGGTGTTCCACTCGCTGCGGGTTGGCGATGGCGTAGCTGCCGGTGGTGTCGTAGATCACCCAGCCGCCGTTGCGCGCCCTGGCCTGGCGGTTCTGCTGCTCGACGCAGGCTTCGCCCTGCCACGGCGCGACGATTTTCAGGTAGGCGGTGTCGCTGGTGCGGGCCAGGTGCGGGCTGCGCAGCACGCGGTGGCGGTTGGCTTCGAGCTTGGTGAGGATCACGTCGCCCGCATGCGAGGCGGCCATGCGGCCGTCGAACTCGGTGTCGCCGTACAGGTCGGATTCGAGCCCGCCGAAATGGCTGTGGATCCACTCGCACCAAGCGGGCGCGCGGTCGCGCGGCGCGACGTCGTCGGTAGTGAGCAGGGTGGAGGCGGCCATGGCGCTATGTTCGCCGGTTTCTTATGCTGCGGCTACGGCCTCCCCGGGTAAACCCCAGCGTCCGTGCACGGGCAGGCAAGCGCTTAATTCGCCCGTAGCAAAGCGCGCCCCGTCGGGGCTTCCTAGCATCGGAGAGCAGGCCCATACCGGGCGCAACGAGGAGACAAACCATGGTCCAGTCCACACGCCGCAGTTTGATCAAGGGAGCAGCCGCAGCCGCGGGCGCTTTTGCCGTCGCGCCGAACCTTCTCGCGCAGGCCGGGCCGGTGCGCATCGGCTACACCATGTCGCGCACCGGGCCGTGGACCGGCGGCGCGCAGGTGAGCCAGGAGCCCAATTACCTGCTGTGGGCCGAGCAGCAGAACGCCGCGGGCGGCCTGAACGTCAAGGGCGTGAAGCGGCAGATCGAGCTGATCAGTTCCGACGACCGCAGCGACACCGAAACTGTCGTGCGAACCTACGAGAAACTGATGGGCAGCGACAAGGTCGACCTGGTGCTTCCGCCCTGGGGCAGCAACGCCAACTTCGCCGTCGCGCCGCTGGCCAATCGTTTCGGCTACCCGTTCCTTGCGCCTACCGCGCTGTCCAGGCGGCTGGTCGAGATGAAGCTGCCGTATTTCTTCCTGCTGCTGCAGCAGCCCGCACCGATGACCAACGCGCTGGTGGACATGCTCAAGGCCAACGGCGCGAAGAGCCTGGCCGTGATTTACGTGGACGACCTGTTCGGGCTGGAGAATTACTCGGCATTGAAGGTCGCGCTGCAGGGCAGCGGCATCACCCTGGTACAAGACACCAGCTACCCCGGCGGCGTCAAAGACCTGTCGCCGGTGCTGCGCTCGATCAAGGACAAGAACCCCGATGCCTTCGTAGGCTTCACCTACCCGCCCGACACCATCCTGGCCAGCAAGCAGGCTAAGGAAGTCGGCCTGAATCCGAAGTTCTTCTACGCCTCGGTGGGCACGGCCTTCCAGCTCTACAAGAACGTGATGACGCCGGCCGGTGCGGAAGGCGTGCTGGGCATGGGCTCATGGAACAGCAAGACCAGTCCGGCAGCGAAGGCCTACTTCGATGCGCACACGAAGAAGTTCGGCGGGAAGGAGCCCGACCGCTGGGCCAGCGGCGCGTGCTGGGCCGGGCTGGAGATCCTCACGGCCGCCGTCGGCAAAGCCGGCCTGGACCGCAAGGCGATCCGCGACTACGTGGCCAACACCACGCACAAGACCATCCTGGGCGACATCAAGTTCACCGGCAGCGAGAACACCGCTACGCCGGGCACGGTGAGCCAGTGGCAGAACGGCGAGTTCGAGGTGGTGTGGCCACCGAAGGTGGCAACGGCGAAACTGAACCCCAGCAAGCCCGCCTGGAAGTAAAGAAGGCGCCACACACTGTCATGCCGGGCTCGACCCGGCATCCATGGCGGCGTGCCGATGCCTCGGCGTGCGGTGCATGGATTGCGGGTCAGGCCCACAATGACAATGCATCACATGTCCCTTTCCGCATGGCTTGAACTCATCGCCTCCGGCCTGATCACCGGGGGCATTTACGCGCTCGTCGCGCTGGGCCTGAACCTGCAGTACGGCCTGATGCGCATCCTTAACATCGCGCATGGCGAGTTCCTCATGGTGGGCGCCTACCTCACCTGGATGGCGCAGACCTCGCTGGGCCTCTCGCCGCTGTGGATGGTGCCGGTGTCTTTCCTCATGCTGATGGCGCTCGGCGTGGCGATCCACTGGCTGTGCTTTCGCCGGCTCACCGCCACCTCGCCCAACCTGGACATCTTCGAGGCGCGCGGGCTGATGGTGGCTTTTGGCTTGATGTTCCTGGTGCAGAACTTCGCCTCCTGGATGTGGGGCGGCGACTTGCGCGGTTATGACTACCTGGCCGAGCCGGTGAAGATCGGCGGCGCGCAGTTCGCGGGCAACAAACTGCTGGTGTTCGCGCTGGCGCTGGTGTTCAGCGGCGCGCTGATCGTGCTGCTGCGCATGACGCTGCTGGGCAAGGGCGTGCGCGCGCTGATGCAATCGCAAGTCGGCGCGCAGCTGGTGGGCATCGACACGCAACGGCTGCACCCGATGATGTTCGGCATCGGCCTGGGCCTGTCGGGCGTGGCGGGCAGCCTGCTGTCGATGGCCTACACGATATCGCCTTCGATGGGTGAGCCCTACACGGTGACGGCGCTCATCGTCATCACGCTCGGCGGCTTCGGCAGCATGAGCGGCGCGCTGGCCGGCGGGCTGCTACTGGGCGTGATCGAGGCGCTGGGCATGCACTTCACCAATCCTTCGCTCAAGGCGCTGCTGTCATACGCGGTGTTCATCGCCGTGCTGCTGCTGCGGCCCGAGGGGTTGTTCACGCGCAAGGGCCGCAAGGCATGAACTCCCGCCAGTTGCTCGTGCGCGATCTGCTCGTGCTGTTCGGCCTCACCGGCTGGGCGCTGACGCTGCCTTACTTCGGCAGCGAGTTCATGGTGTCGATGGCGCTGACCTGCCTGATGTACGTGGCGCTGTCGTCGAGCTGGGGGCTCTTCTGCGGCAGCACGCGTTATCTCTCGCTCGCAACTTCCGCCTTCTTCGGCATAGGTGCGTACACGAGTGCGCTGGCGTTGGAGAAGCTGTCGTGGATCGAGGCCATCGCGGCCGGTGCGGGCATTGCGACCGTGGTCGCGATCGTCATGGGCGCGGCCGTGCTGCACCTGCGCGGCACCTACTTCGCGGTGCTGACCTTCGGGATGACCGAGCTGATCCGCCATGCCGTCACGTACTTCGAAAAGCAGGTCACCGGCACCGTGGGCCGCGTGCTCGCGGTGGTGCCCGAGCGCGACACGGTATACCTCACGGTGCTGGCGCTGGCCGTGGCGACGGTGGCGCTCTCCATCTTCGTGCGGCGCACGCGCTTCGGCCTGGCGCTGCTGGGCATTGGCGCCGACGAGCAGCGTGCGCAGACGCTGGGCGTGAACACACGGCTCGTCAAAATCGCCGGCTTCGCGATGACGGCCGCGGTGGCCGGCGCGGTGGGCGCGGCGATGTCGGTGCGCTGGACCTACATCGACCCGCACACCGTGTTCAATCCCTTCATCGGCTTCCAGACCGTGCTGATTGCGCTCATCGGTGGCGCCGTCACGCTGTGGGGGCCGCTCATCGCCGCCGTGGTGTTCAGCCTGCTGGCAGAGACGCTGCGGCTGAAGGCGCCGCAGATCTACATGATGGCGCTGGGGCTGCTGTTGATCCTGTCGGTGCTGTATCTGCCGGGCGGCCTTGCGTCGCTGCGTTGGGAGACTTTCCGCGGCTGGTGGCAGGGCACGAAGGAATGGGCACGGCTGCGCCGCTACGAGTGGAGCGGCGACAAAGTGCGCGACAAGCGGCGCAAGAGGGAGCGGCGCCTTGTCTAGTAATAGAGCCCCCACGCTTGTCGCTTCGCGTACTGCGCTGCCCCCCGCGGGGGCCGCGGTCGCCTTGGGGCGGCCCGGCGGCGACCGGATCAAACCCCTGCTCGACGCACGCGAGGTCACGGTGCGCTTCGGCGGCCTGGTGGCCGTCGATGCGGTGAGCGCGAGCTTCCACGCCGGCGAGCTGGTGGGCATCATCGGGCCCAACGGCGCGGGCAAGACGACCTTCTTCAACGCGATCACGGGCGTCATCGCTCCGACTTCCGGCCGCCTCGTGGCGGGCGAGCACGACCTCACCGGCAAGGGCCCGCACCGCTACGCCGCGCACGGCTTGGCGCGCACCTTCCAGACGCCGCGTGTGTTCGGTGACATGCCTGTCCTGACCAATATCGAGTTCGGGCTGAAGTTCGCGGGGCGGCGGCCGCGCAAGTACTGGCTGTGGGGCGAGGAGCAATCCGTGCCCTGGGCGCTGCGCGATGCGCCGAGCATCCTGGCCCTGATCGGCTTGACGCAGCAGGCGGCCCTGCCCGCAGCGGCGATCACGCCGTCGCAGCAGCGGTTGCTGGAGATCGGCATGGCGCTCGGGACGCGTCCGCGCATGCTGCTGCTGGACGAGGTGGCGGCCGGGTTGACCGAGGCGGAGATCGAGGAGATGGCGCGCCTGATCCGGCGGCTGCGCGACGAGCTGGACCTGACGGTGGTCTGGATCGAGCACGCTGTGACCACGCTGCTGCGCCATGTCGAGCGCGTGATCGTGCTGCACCAGGGCCGCAAGATCGCCGACGGCACGCCACGTGACGTGGTGCGCAACGCGGAGGTGATCGAGGCTTACCTCGGCGATGAGATGGTGGGCGAAGGAGAGGTGATCGCATGATGTGGCATGCGTCGCCCTTCGAGCTCGGCGGCACCGGCCGCGCCCACCTCAAGGTCGAGGGCTTGAGCGCGGGCTACGGGCCGATGCTGGTGCTGCGCGGCCTGACACTGGAGGCCAAGCCCGGCCTCACGGTGATTCTCGGCCCCAACGGCGCGGGCAAGACGACCTTGCTGCGCGCGTTGAACGGCCTGATCCCGCGCAGCGGCGACGTGCTGCTGGACGGTGATGACCTGCCGGAGAAGACGCACGAGATCGTGCGGGCCGGCGTGGCGCTGGTGCCGGAGGGGCGGCAGTTGTTCCCCCAGTTGACCGTCGAGGAAAACGTCGAGCTCGGCGGCTGGCTGGTGGACAAGGCCGAGCGCGCGCGGCGGCTCGCGCGGGCGTTCGACGACTTTCCCAAGCTGCGCGAGCGCGCGCAGCAGCTGGCCGGCACCATGAGCGGCGGTGAACAGCAGATGGTGGCCGTGGCGCGCGCCATGATGAGTTCGCCGCGCCTGTTGATGCTGGACGAGCCATCGCTTGGCCTGGCGCCGCGCATGGTGGATGAGCTGTTAGCGATCGCCCGCCGTATTGCCGATGCGGGCACCACGGTCTTGATGGTCGAACAGAATGTGAAGAAGGCGCTGGCCGTGGCCGATCGCGGCTATGTGCTGGAGCGCGGAACGCTGGTTGCCAGCGGGCCATCCAAACTGCTGGCGCGGTCCACCGTGGTCCGCGAAGCCTACCTGGGTGCGGCGAGCGCCGACACCACGACCGCGGCCGGCGCCGCGAAGAAGACCGAACCGGTCACTTGAAGGAGTACACATGTCGGACCTGTCCATGCTGATCAACGGCCTCAAAGTCACGGCCGAGAAGAACGCGACCTTCGAGCGGCGCAACCCGCTCGACGGCACTGTCGCCACGCGCGCGCCCGCAGCCTCGCCCGCCGATGCCGTGATGGCCGTCGAAGCGGCGGCCGAAGCCTTCAAGACCTGGAGCGAAACCGGGCCGAGCGAGCGGCGCATGTTGCTGCTCAAGGCCGCGGAGAAGCTGGAGGCGAAGGTGCCGCAGTTCATCGAGGCGGTCTCGGCCGAGACCGGCGCCACCGGCATGTGGGCCGGCTTCAACGTGATGCTCGCGGCCGGGATGATCCGCGAGGCGGCAGGGCTCACCACGCAGATCTCGGGCGAGGTGATCCCGTCGGACGTGCCCGGCTCGCTGGCCATGGGCATCCGCCAGCCTGCGGGCGTGGTGCTGGGTATCGCGCCGTGGAACGCGCCGATCATCCTGGGCGTGCGCGCCATCTGCGTGCCGCTGGCCTGCGGCAACACCGTGATCCTGAAGGGCAGCGAGAACTGCCCGCGCACGCACCAGCTGATCATCGAGGCCTTCCAGGAGGCTGGCTTCCCGCCGGGCGTCGTCAACTACATCACCAACGCGCCGGCCGATGCCGGCGCCGTGGTGGAGGCAATGGTGTCGCACCCGGCGGTGCGGCGCGTGAACTTCACGGGCTCCACCAAGGTGGGCCGCATCATTGCGCAGACCTGCGCCAGGTACCTGAAGCCCGTGGTGCTGGAGCTGGGCGGCAAGGCGCCGCTCGTGATCCTGGACGACGCAGACATCGAGGATGCGGTGAACGGCGCGGCGTTCGGCTGCTTCGCCAACAGCGGGCAGGTGTGCATGTCCACCGAGCGCATCATCGTGGACCAGAAGATCGCCGACGAGTTCGTGAAGAAGTTCGGCGCCAAGGCCGCCGCGCTGCCACTGGGCGACCCGCGCAAGCCCGAGCCCGTGGTGCTGGGCAGCGTGATTGGCATGAGCACCGTGCATCACTGCAACGCGCTGATCGACGACGCGCTGGCGCAAGGCGCCAAGCTGGTGTGCGGCGGCAAGGCCGAGAACACGCTGATGCCCGCGACGGTGCTGGACTTCGTGACGCCCAAGATGCGCATCTACCATGAGGAAACGTTTGGCCCCGTGAAGTGCATCGTGCGCGTGAAGAACACTGAGGAGGCGATCGCCTGCGCCAACGACAACGAGTATGGCCTGTCGGCGGCGGTGTTCGGCCGCGACATCGCGCGGGCCTTCAACGTGGCGCGCAAGATCGACTCGGGCATTTGCCACGTGAACGCGCCCACGGTGCACGACGAAGCGCAGATGCCCTTCGGCGGCGTGAAGGGCAGCGGCATCGGCCGCTTCGGCGGCAAGGCGGGCATTGCCGAGTTCACCGAGCTGCGGTGGATTACGGTGCAGACGACACCGCGGCACTACCCGTTCTGATGGATGCCGGGTTGAGCCCGGCATGACATTTCCAGGGATGTCATTGCGGGCTTGACCCGCAATCCATTCAGCGTTGCAGGCGCTCCCCGGCCCACAGCACCTCGTCGATCACCGCCTGCACCTTCTTCTTCGCGGTGTCGGCGATGAGGCCGCCCTGCGCGTCGAACGCATCGGCGGCGCGCCCCAGCGCGTAGTTGGTGGGCGCCACCCAGCAATGCAGGTTGAGCAGCAGCGGCACGAGATGGCTTTGCGAGCGCAGGCCGCCCAGCGCGCCGGGTGATGCGCTGAGCACGCCCAACACCTTGCCGCGTGTAGAGCGGAAGTCGTCGTTCCACACCGGGTCGGACTTCACCGGGCTGGAGATCCAGTCCAGCGTGTTCTTCAGCAGCGCCGGGTAGCTCGCGTTGTATTCAGGTGTGCAGATGATCCAGGCAGGATGCTCGTAAGTGATCTGCTTGAGCTTCATCACGTCGGCCGGCGTGCCGCGCGCTTCGAGGTCGGCGTTGTACATGGGCACGTCGAAGTCGGCGAGTTCGAGGTGCGTGACCTCGGCGCCGCTGGCGCGCGCCATCGAGACGGTGACGTGGGCCAGCTTGCGGTTCCAGGAATTGAGGCGGGTGCTGCCCGCAAAGACGAGAAGTTTCATTCCCTGATTGCAACACATGGTCCGTGGAACGTCACGGCAGCGTGCCTTATTGCATACATAGAGCCGATCCTTAGGTAAATTCCTTAAGGAGCCTAGGTATTTGCGAAACACTACTTTACGATTGGTTACTGGTGCCCGCACGGGACCTTCGCATTTGCCACAAACCGAATTCCATATGTCCCTCGACCTCAATACCGTTAGCACCGCTTTCAAAATCGTTTTTGCCCGCGAGGCCACGACAGAAGAAGCCGCCCATTACTCCTCGTACTTCAGCCTCGAGGCGCTGACAGCCGCGCTTTACGGCCAGGACCTATACCAAACGCAAACCCTCCCGATCGCCCGCTTGTACACGGCCCTTTTGTCGCGAGACCCCGAGCCGGAGGGCCTTTGGTTCTATATCAACCAGATCCGCGACGGCGACATGACCCTGGAATCCGCCTCCTGGGGATTCCTCAATTCTCCTGAGGCGCAGACGCGGTTCGGCTACACGGCCCTTGGCGATCGCGAGTTCGTTGAATTGCTTTACCACGTCGTACTGGGACGCGATGGCGAAGAGGCGGGCATTCAGTATTACCTGAATGAGCTCGCCAACGTCCGCGGGCGGGCCAGCGTTGCGCTGTCATTTTCGATGTCGCCTGAAAACCAGGCGCGGGTCGGCAACAAGGAATATGCCGCCTTTGAACCGGAACCGGCGGGCGGTGGCGGAGGAGTGCCTGTGCCGCCTCCTGACGATGGCGGTGGCGGTGGCGACACCAACGATGCGCCGACGCTGACGTTGATCGACACGCTGACCGGGGGCGTGGAAGACCAGCCTGTCGAGATTACCTATGCGGCCTTGGCCGCGGCTGCGAATGAGGCCGACGTGGACGGGGACGCAATCTCGTTTCGTATCGAGCTGATCAGCAGCGGGACGCTCACGAAGTGGAACGCCGCGACCTCCACCTGGGATCCTGTCCTGGCGGGGACCACGACGGTGGGCGCAGGCGAGAAACTGCAATGGACGCCGGCGGCCAATGTCAATGGCAGCGCAGTGGACGCCTTCACGGTAAAGGCACATGACGGGGCGCTGGCTTCATCGGGCGCTATTCAGGTAAGGGTTGACGTGGGCAACGTCAACGACCCTCACACTGGCGGTGTGTCGATCATCGGGACGTTGACCGAGGATCAAGTGCTGACTGCGGTCTCGACCCTGGCGGATGTCGATGGCGTCGGGACGCTGGTTTACCTGTGGCAGTACGACTTCGGTTTCGGCTTCATCGATGTGGGAGCCAACCAGGCAACCTACACGCTGGGCGATGCAGACGTAGGCCAAAAGCTCCGCGTCGTCGTCGGCTACTTCGATGGCCAGGGAACGGTCGAATCCACGATCAGCTCGTCCACAGCTGCGATTGCTAACGTGAACGACGCTCCAACGGGCAGCGTGTCGATCACCGGCACGGCGACGGAGGACCAGGTTCTCACGGCGGTCTCGACCTTGGCTGATGTCGATGGCCTGGGTACGCTGCACTACCAGTGGCAGCGCGACTCGGGTGCGGGCTTCGTCGATGCCGGGGCGGCCGACCAGTCGACCTACACGCTGGGCGAGGCCGACGTGGGTGGAGTCGTCCGCGTCGTCGTCGGCTACACGGACGGCCAGGGCACGGCGGAAACGGTGACCAGCTCGGCCACCGCTGCGATCGCCAACGTGAACGACGCTCCGACTGGCGGCGTGTCGATCACCGGCACGGCGAGCGAAGACCAAGTGTTGACTGCTGTCTCGACTCTGGCCGATGCAGATGGGTTGGATACGCTGCACTACCAGTGGCAGCGCGACACCGGGTCGGGCTTCGTCAATGTCGGAGCCGACCAGGCAACCTACACGCTGGGCGACGCTGACGTAGGCGGCGTGGTCCGGGTGGTCATCAGCTACACCGACGGCCGGGGCACTGCGGAATCAGCGACCAGCGCCGCGACCGCGGCGATCGCCAACGTGAATGACGCACCCACTGGCGGCGCGGCCATCAGCGGCGCATCGACGGAGGACCAGATACTCGCTGCGGTCTCGACCCTGGCCGATGCCGATGGCCTCGGGACCTTGCACTATCAGTGGCAACGCAACCCGGGCACGGGCTTCGTCAATGTCGGAGCCGACCAGGCGACCTACACGCTGGGCGACGCTGACGTAGGCGGCGTGGTCCGCGTGGTCGTCAGCTACACCGACGGCCGGGGCACCGCGGAAGCAGCAATCAGCGCCTCGACCGCGGCGATTGCCAACGTCAACGACGCAGTGACGGGCAGCGTGGTGATTACAGGGACGGTGCGTGAAGACCAGACGCTGACGGCGGACGCGAGCGGGCTGGCCGATGCCGATGGCCTGGGGGCGTTTAGCTACCAGTGGCTGCGCGAAGGGATGGCGATCGTGGGAGCGAGCGGCTCGACCTACACCTTGGTCGGAGCGGACGTGGGCACGAAAATCAGCGTGACGGTGAACTACGCCGACCTGCAGGGCACGCTCGAGAGCGTGACCAGCGCGCAGTCGGCGGCGGTGGCGCCGGACCTCGTCGGCACAGTTGGCAACGACACGCTCACGGGAACACCGGGCGACGACACCATCGACATCAGTGCTGGAGGTGATGATGCCGTCGTCGCCGTCGATGGCAATGACATTGTCAACGCGGGGGCCGCCTTTACGGCGACTGACAGCATCAACGGAGGCAGCGGCACCGATACATTGAACCTTGATGGGAACTATGCAGGGGGCGTGGTCTTCGGCCCGGCGACGTTGAACAACATCGAGAGCATCATTCTGGCGACAGGCAGCAGCTACAGCTTGACACCGCACGACGCGAACCTCGCCGCAGGCCAGGCCCTCACGATCAGCGGTTCCGCACTAGGGGCAGGTAATTCGCTAACCATCAACGCGTCGGCAGAGCTCGACGCAACTGCGAACTACACGATGATCGGCGGTGGCGGCAGCGATAGCCTGACCGGCGGTGCGGGCAGCGACACGCTGTCTGGCGGTGCGGGCAACGACACCTTGACGGGGGGCGCAGGCAGCGACGCACTGACGGGCGGTGCGGGCAGCGACGCACTGACGGGCGGTGCGGGCAACGACACCTTTAACTTCGGCTTGGGTGACGCAGCAATTATTGGATGGGCAAGCGGTGGAGCACCCGGTTCCAGCTCCAGCGCCACCAAGCCCGGCGCTGGCAATACATTCACGGGCGTGGAGGCGATCATGGACTTGGTCACCGGTGATTCCCTTGTCCTCGGGAACACCGGCACGATGACCAAGAACGCCAATCCCAATCTGGACGATCAAGAGTATGACTTCTATCAAGGAACGTACAGCGGCGGCATTTTCACAATCGACACGACGGGCACCAGCACGCTCATGCTGTATGACGCCAATTCGCTCGGGTTCACCGAAGCTGCCGTTGTCCTGGTCGGAGTCACGATCGCCGAGGCGAGTGCGATCGTGAACACAAGCGGGGTCCTCACGAACTTTGGGCTGTAGGAGCGTGCGTGCCTTTTGGCGAGTGGCGTTCACGCGCCGTGGTGCTGAGGGCGGGAATCAAGCTGGCCGCGCCGACAATCCCTCTCACGTCATATCTAGCGCAATGCGTCCTGCGTATTCTTTGATGATTCGGGTCACAAAAGCCAGCGCTGAAGCGTCCGGTAGCCACGGCCTGAGCAAAAAACGCGGAGTCCTGGGCTCCACGTCGGTTGTTACGGGGATGAGTTCGATGCCGGACCCGGACCATGCTTTCGCGAAGGTCTTCAGTGCGCGCGGCATGTGAAGTGCCGACGTAACCAACAGGATTCGTTTTCCCCCTACTGATTGCACGAGCGGCAGGCTGTTGACGGCGTTTTCACGCGTGTTGCGGCTGAGACCTTCCATCCGGATGGCGTCGCGTGGTACCCCCAGGCCGCCCAGCATCTCGACGATGGCCTCGGCTTCCACCTGTTCGTGCTCCTGCCCCGGCTGGTTACCGCCGGCCACGATGACCCAGCGGGCTTTGCCGGCGCGGTAGAGCTGCGCCGTGTGCCAGACGCGTCCTGCGGCGGGGCCGAGGTTGAATGTTGGGCGCCGTGGCGGCTCGGCGCCGGATAAGGCGCCGCCTATGACGAGGATGGCATCGGCGATGGGGGCGGCTTGCGCAGTGAGCGCAGGATATTTGTCCTCGAGAGGCGCGGCGAGTGCGTGGGCCACGACAGGTAGCGATGAGACCCAGAGCGTTGCGAAGCCCGTGTACGCAAGTCCAACTGCCCATCGCTTGCGCTGCAGTACGAAGCACGCGGCCGACGACAGCCAAAGGCTGAGTACCCATGTGAGGGGCGAGAGGAGCAGGCCAGCGATCTTGCTTAGTTCGAACATGTAAGTTCATTGTCCCTGATGCTGTGGCAGTGGACCACGCCGGCCATACCTTGCTCACTCGCAATATCAAACACTTTGAACCTCTTGGGGTGGCTTGCATTGACCCCATGATCCAGCTCCCGCAGTGACAACGAGCCCGCCATCGCGCTGAGCGGTAAGGTCTTTTCCCGCAGGGCTCGGCGTGGTGGCCCGTGTTTGACTAAAATGTACAAAACTTCTGGTTTGTACAAATGCACGTTCTGCCTCTCAGCGAATTCCGCGCACATGCCTCCGCCATGCTGGACTTGGTGGAGCGCGGCGAGACTGTGCGCATCATGCGGCATGGCAGGCCGGTGGCGGATCTGGTGCCGGTTCAGCCGGAGGGCCAGGACGGGGTCGAAAGCCTGCCCAGCTGGAAACGGCCGTTCGAGCCTGTCAAGTTGCCGCCGGGAGTGTTGTTGTCGCAGGCGGTGCTGGACGAGCGGGATGAGGCGCCATGGTGACAGTCCGCACCAAGCGCCAGCGCGCCTACCCCACAGCCGGGGGCGTGACACGGGTGTTCGCTCGGGAGGCCGGTCCGCGGCTGATGTTCGATGCCTCAGCCCTGACCAAGCGATACGCGTGGGAGCCGGGGCGCGAGCGTGTGTTGGGCCTGTTCGCGTTGGCCGGTGAGCTGCTGGTGGCGGCCCATTGCCAGACCGAAGTGGCATCGGCCCTGCTGCGTCGCCGGCGTGAAGGTAGCCTGCCGCCTGAAGAATTCGACCGCGCGTGGGCGGCCGCGCAGAGTGACGTGGCCGATATGACCCGGGTGCCTTTGGATGCGCATGTGGAGCGGTTTGCGTTCGCGGCCATGGAACACGGGTCGCTGCGTGCGATGGACGCCCTGCATGTGGGCAGCGCGGTGGTGGCCGGGGTGGATTTGTTCGTGACGGCGGACCGGCGGCAGGCGCATGCGGCGCAAGGCTTGGGCCTGCAGACCGAGTTGGTGCCAGGATGATCTACCCCGAAGAATTCGACGTCATCGTAGTGGGCGGCGGCCACGCCGGCACGGAGGCCGCCCTAGCTGCGGCGCGCATGGGCTGCAAGACGCTGCTGCTCACACACAACATCGAGACGCTCGGCCAGATGAGCTGCAATCCGTCGATTGGCGGGATCGGCAAGGGTCACCTCGTCAAGGAAGTCGACGCGCTGGGCGGCGCGATGGCGATCGCCACCGACGAGGGCGGCATCCAGTTCCGCGTCCTCAACGGCTCCAAGGGCCCAGCCGTACGCGCCACCCGGGCCCAGGCGGACCGCATTCTTTATAAGGCGGCGATTCGCAGGCGCCTGGAAAATCAGCCAAACCTCACCCTGTTCCAGCAGGCCGTGGACGACTTGATGGTGGAGGGCGATTGTGTAACGGGCGCTGTAACGCAAGTGGGCATTCGCTTTCGTTCGCGCACGGTCGTGCTGACGGCGGGGACGTTCCTCGACGGGCGCATCCATGTCGGCCTGAACAACTACCAGGCCGGGCGCGCCGGTGACCCGCCAGCGATCTCGCTGTCGGCTCGGCTGAAGGAGCTCAAGCTACCGCAAGGACGGCTGAAGACCGGCACGCCGCCGCGGCTGGATGGCCGGACGATTGACTTTTCGAAGTGCGAGGAGCAACCCGGTGACTTGGACCCGGTGCCTGTGTTCAGCTTCATGGCGCATCAGTACGGTGGGGCCGCGATGCATCCGCGGCAGGTGCCTTGCTGGATCACCCACACCAACGAGCGCACGCACGAGATCATCCGCTCGGGCTTCGACCGTAGCCCGATGTTCACGGGCAAGATCGAGGGCGTCGGTCCGCGCTACTGCCCGAGCGTCGAGGACAAGATCAACCGCTTCGCCGACAAGGAAAGCCACCAGATCTTTCTCGAGCCCGAGGGACTGACGACCAACGAGTTCTACCCGAATGGGATTTCGACCAGCCTGCCATTCGACATCCAGTACGCGCTGGTGCGCTCCATGGCTGGACTGGAGAACGCGCATATCCTGCGTCCTGGCTACGCGATTGAGTACGACTACTTCGATCCGCGGTCGCTCAAGAGCAGCTTCGAGACGCGATCCATCGCTGGGCTGTTCTTCGCCGGGCAGATCAACGGCACGACTGGATACGAGGAGGCTGCCGCACAAGGCCTGTTCGCGGGTGTCAACGCGGCGCTTCAATGCCTCGGCCAGGAAGCTTGGTTGCCCCGGCGCGACGAAGCGTACTTGGGCGTCCTGGTTGACGACCTCATCACCAAGGGCGTAACTGAGCCATATCGGATGTTCACCAGCCGGGCGGAGTTCCGGCTGCAACTGCGCGAAGACAATGCCGACATGCGCCTGACCGAGGCAGGGCGGCGAATGGGCTTGGTGGATGACGCCCGGTGGGACTCATTCAATCGCAAGCGCGACGCTGTTTCACGTGAAACACAGCGGTTGGCGGCTACTTGGGTCAGCCCCCGGAATCTTGCCGCCGCGGAATCCGAACGAGTGCTCGGCAAGTCGATCGATCATGAATACAACTTGGGTGACCTGCTGCGGCGGCCGAACATCAGCTACTCCGCATTAATGTCGCTGGACGGCGGTCTCTACGCAAATCCGGATGTTTCACGTGAAACACTGGCCGAGCTGTACGAGCCGGTTGTCGAGCAGATCGAGATCGCCGCCAAGTATTCCGGTTATATCGACCGCCAGAAGGTTGAGGTCGAGCGTTCGGCCTTTTACGAGCACCTCAAGCTGCCTGCCGACCTGGACTACATGCAGGTGACGGCCCTGTCTATCGAAGTCCGGCAGAAGCTCAACAAGCACCGGCCGGAAACGCTGGGGCTGGCCTCCCGGATCTCGGGCGTCACCCCGGCCGCCGTCTCGCTGCTGCTGGTTCACCTGAAGAAGACCAAGTTTCGTGGCTTGGCCGCATGAGTCGCCCCTTGGAACCGCAGCTTCGGGAAGGCGCGCGGCAACTCGGCCTGCAGCTCAACGAGGTGCAGATTGCCCAACTGCTGGATTATCTCGATCTGATCCAGAAATGGAACAAGGTCTACAACCTCACGGCCGTGCGCGACCCGGCCGAAATGCTGACTCATCACCTGCTCGACAGCTTGGCTGCTGTCGGGCCGTTACGTAGGCAGGCCGGCGGCCGGGCGATTTCTGTGCTCGATGTGGGTTCGGGCGCCGGACTGCCTGGCGTGGTGTTCGCGATTTGTTGCCCTGAAATCCGCGTGGACTGCGTGGACACGGTGGCCAAGAAGGCGGCCTTTCTCCAGCAAGCCGCGGTGGCGCTGAAGTTGCCCAACCTGAAGGGTGTGCACGCTCGGGTCGAAAACCTCCCCGGGCCCTACGACATTGTTTGCTCCCGGGCCTTCGCCTCTTTGGGCGATTTCGTCAATTGGTCTTCGGGCGCTTTGGTCGAGCAGGGTGTGTGGCTGGCCATGAAAGGCAAGCATCCCGCTGACGAAGTCGCGACATTACCGGCCGGCGTTGAAGTGTTTCACGTGGAACAGCTACAAGTGCCCGGGTTGGCCGCCGATCGCTGCATCGTGTGGATGAAACGCCACGCGGCGTAACGTAAACTCGGCCTTCAAATTCGGCTCTGGCCGGGGGGATTTTCATGTTCGGCGTTGCAGACTACGGCGCTTTCGTCGCAGCGATCATCATTTTTCTGGCGATTCCTGGCCCTGGCAACCTGGCGTTGATCACCTCAACCGGCAAGGGCGGCGTGGCCGGCGGGTTGGCCGCGACCATGGGCGTGATTGCCGGCGACCAGGTGCTGATGTGGGCCGCGGTGGCTGGGGTGGCCGCGCTGCTTACGGCTTACCCGGCCGCTTTCCACGCTGTCCAGTGGCTGGGCGCCGCCTACCTGGCGTGGCTGGGGGCGAAGATGCTGCTGGCCAAACCGGGCGCCGCGCCTATCCTGAACATCGAGCCGCGCCACTATTTCAGGCAGGCTAGCCTCATCACGCTGCTTAATCCCAAGGCCATCGTTTTCTATATGGCCTTCTTCCCTCTGTTCGTGGACCCGGCCCAGCACCAAGGCATGGTCACCTTTGGCGTGATGGCCGCAACCATCGCCGCGCTCACCTTCTCGTACGGCCTAGTCGTCGTACTGCTCACGCATCACCTGGCCGAGCGCATGCGTGCCAACCCACTGATCAGCCGCGTGCTGGAAAAAGTGGCCGGCATCTTCCTGCTGGGTTTTGGCATCAAGCTCGCAGTTTCGAAGTAATGAGCGTCGCCGGGCCGCCCCAAGACGCAAGGGCCCCCTCGGGGGGCGAAGTACACGAAGTTCCAAGCGTGGGGGCACATACTCAGATGGCAAAAATCTTTTGCGTCGCCAACCAGAAGGGCGGAGTTGGGAAGACGACCACGTCGGTCAATCTTGCGGCTGGACTTGCCAAGGTCGGGCAACGCGTATTGATGGTCGATCTCGATCCGCAGGGCAATGCCACCATGGGCTCGGGCGTGGACAAGCGCAAGCTGCCGCTCACCGTCTATGACGTCCTGCTCGAATCGGCATCGGTGGCAGAAGCGCGGGTCAAAAGCGAAAAGTGCGGCTACGACGTACTCGGCGCCAACCGCGATCTCGCCGGCGCCGAAGTGGAGTTGGTGGATCTGGAGCACCGAGACCAGCGCCTGAAGCAGGCCCTGGCGGCCGTGACGCAGGACTACGACTTCATCCTCATCGACTGCCCGCCGTCCCTGTCGATGCTCACGTTGAATGGCCTGTGCTCAGCGCACGGCGTCATCGTGCCGATGCAGTGCGAGTACTTTGCGCTCGAGGGACTGACGGACCTGGTGAACACGATCAAGCAGGTGCACGCGAACATGAACAAGGACCTGCAGATCATCGGCCTGCTGCGCGTGATGTTCGATCCGCGCATCACACTCCAGCAGCAGGTGAGCGACCAGCTCAAGGCGCACTTCGGCGAGAAGGTCTTCAACACCGTGATCCCGCGCAACGTGCGACTGGCCGAGGCCCCGAGCTACGGGCTGCCCGGCGTCATCTTCGATCCGAACGCGCGCGGTAGCCTGGCCTATGTGGAATTCGCCAACGAAATGGTGGAGCGGATCCGCAAGATGTGACCAATGTCGCTGCAAATAGACTCTGTTCCTAGTTTTGTAGCTATCAATATAGTAGCAAATGAAGCCCTCGAACGTACTCATCCTGCCCGGCTGGGAAAACAGCGGCCCGCAGCATTGGCAAAGCCTGTGGGAAAAGCGCCATGGCTATGTGCGCGTGGAGCAGCATGAATGGATCACGCCGCTGCGTGGCGACTGGGTTGCGCGTCTGGAAGAGATGGTCCTCTCGCGAGACGAGCCCGCGGTGTTGGTGGCGCACAGCCTGGGCTGCATTCTCACGGCGGCATGGGCTTCACTGTCGAGGAACACGCACCGCGTGAAAGCGGCGCTGCTGGTGGCGCCGGGCGACGTCGAGCGCCCGGACATGCGTGAGCTGATCCCGACCTGGTCGCCAATCGAGCTGCGCGCGTTGCCGTTTCCCAGTGTGTTGCTGGCCAGCCGCGACGACCCTTTTTGCGAGTTCGATCGCGCGCGGCTGTTCGCGTACGCGTGGAACTCGCAGTTCATGGATTACGGCAAGTGTGGCCACATCAACGCCGATTCCGGCTTGGCGAGCTGGCCCGAAGGACATGTCCTGCTGCAGGACTTGATGAAAGACTAGAAGATGGCAACCAAGAAACCCAAGGGCCTGGGCCGCGGCCTCGAGGCATTGCTCGGCCCGACGGCGCAGGAAAGCGCCGCGGCCGATACGTCGGCAACCAGCCCCGGCTTGCCCGCTTCGCTGCTGCTGAACGACATGGTGCCGGGCACCTACCAGCCGCGCACGCGCATGGACGAGGGCGCGTTGTACGAACTGGCGGAGAGCATCAAGGCGCAGGGCATCATGCAGCCGATTCTTGTTCGCAAGGTCGGGCAAGGCACGAACGCCGGCAAGTACGAAATCATCGCCGGCGAGCGACGCTTCCGCGCGGCCAGGCTGGCCGGGTTGGACAGCGTGCCGGTGCTGGTGCGCGACGTGCCGGACGAAGCGGCTGCGGCGATGTCGCTCATAGAGAACATCCAGCGCGAGGATTTGAACCCTCTGGAAGAAGCTCACGGCCTGCAGCGCCTGGTCAAGGAATTCGGCCTCACGCACGAAGAGGCCGCGCAGGCCGTGGGCCGCTCGCGCAGCGCCGCGAGCAACCTGCTGCGCCTGCTGAACCTCACCGATCCCGTGCAGACCATGCTGATGGCCGGCGACATCGAAATGGGCCACGCGCGAGCGTTGCTCGCGCTGGAACGCGCGGCGCAGATCACGGCCGCCAACCAGGTTGCCGCCAGGAAGCTTTCGGTGCGTGAAACCGAGAACCTGGTCAAGAAACTGGGTGCGGAATTCAGCCTGACGTCGCCCAAGCCGAAGAAAGAAAAGTCGCGCGACCTGCGCCGGGTGGAAGAAGAACTCTCCGACCTGCTCACGGCCGAAGTCGACGTGCGCGTGAAGAAGCGCGCCAAGCGCAACGGACGCGTCGAGGAGATGGGTGAGGTCGCGATCCAGTTTGGCTCGCTCGAAGAGCTGAACGGCCTGATCGACAAGTTGCGCGGCTGAAACTTATACTCATCCTTTCCTGGTAGGCCCAGGTTTCAAGGAGGGTTCCATGAAGCTAATCCCGTCCAGACCCGTCGCGGCCTTGCTTGCGATCGGGTGCATCGGCATCACCACGGGCGCCTCGGCGCAGAACGTGAAACCCCCGAAGGTCCAGCTCTGGATGGACGTGTCCACCGGCACCATGGCGGGCATGCCGGAGATGGACTCGATGCCGGGCATGGCCGGGATGATGGGCGGCCTCATGGGTGCGCGCGGCCCGGGTGGTGGCGGCAACAGCAACACCACCTATGGCATGGCGCGTTCGATGAACATCATGCCGCCGCGCGTGCTGGACATCGCGTTGCACAACACACGCAAGCCGGGCGTGGAAGCCGCGCAGGCGATTCCTGCCGGCATGCGGATGGGCGAAAGCCTGCCCCTGGTTCCGCCCAAGGCGCAAGTGCGCGAACGCGAGCCGGGCGAGGTGCCTCAGGAATACAAGCCCGAAACCCCCAGGGGCCGCATCCTCATTTACTGGGGGTGCGGTGCGCAGGTTCGTGCCGGCCAGCCGCGCGTGATTGACCTGGCGCGCGGCAATCCGGCTGAGTTCGGCACGGCGCTCGCGGGGCGTTATGCGCCCGACCGCGGGGCGCGCGTCAGCCCTGCCTATGCGCTCTTTCCGAACGAGAAGAACACGGTGACCCTGGCGCGGGACAGCTCGCTGGTGGGTGAGCACAAGGTGATCGGGGACAGCATTCCGGCCTCGATGAAGTTCACACTCGGCCAGGCCCAAGACATCATGCCCGCGATCGAGCTCGAAAGCCGCGGTGCCGTGAGCGACAGCATTGAAGCAAGATGGCGGCCTGTGACGAATGCACGCGCTTACTTCCTTCACGCGATGGGGCAGGTTGGGGAGGACATGGTGCTCTGGTCGAGCTCGGAAACCGGGGATACCGGCATGGGCATGTTCGACTATTTGCCCAACTCGACCATCGACCGCTGGCTGAAGGAGCGAGTGCTGCTGCAGCCGGACACGACGCAGTGCGCGGTGCCCAAGGGCATCTTCGCCGGCCCCGGCGGCCGGGGTGGCGATGGCGGAATGTTGCGAATGATCGCCTACGGCAGCGAGAGCAACTTCGCCCACCCACCGCGCCCTGCCGACCCGAAGGCGGTGTGGGAGCCCGAGTGGGCCGTGCGGGTGCGCGTGAAGGCGCACACGATGGCTATGCTCGGCCAGGAAAACGAACGCTCCGCGCGGGGTGAACGCAACCAAGCCAGCCAGCCGCAGATGGGCCAGACCCAGGAAGCGGAAGCGCCGTCGCAGGGTGGCCTGCCCATCCCGAACCCGGCGGGCATATTGAAGGGCCTGTTCGGACGCTAGCCGGACGGGCTGCAGCTACAGCGAGAAGATCTTCCCCGGGTTCATGATGTTCTTCGGGTCCAGCGCGCGCTTGATGGTGCGCATCATGTCTACCGCGCCCGCGCCGGCTTCTGTGACCAGGAAGCCCATCTTGTGCAGCCCCACGCCATGCTCGCCAGTGCAAGTGCCCTCCAGGCTGAGTGCGCGCGCCACCAGTTGGTGATTGAGGTTCTCGGCAATCTCACGCTCTTCCGGCTTGTCCGGGTCCAGCAGGTAGCCGAAGTGGAAGTTGCCGTCGCCGACGTGGCCGACCAGGAAGTAAGGCAGGCCGCTCGCGTCGGCTTCCTTGACCGAATCGAGCAGGCAATCCGCCAGGCGGGAGATCGGCACGCAGGTGTCGGTCGAAATTGCCCGGCAGCCAGGCTTTGACTGGATCGCCGCGAAGTAGGCGTTATGGCGCGCCGTCCACAGGCGCGTGCGCTCCTCTGGCGTGGTTGCCCACTCGAACGCGTTGCCGCCATGCTCGGCTGCGATCTCCTGCACCAGCTCAGCCTGTTCCTTCACGCCGGTGGGTGAGCCGTGAAACTCCATCAGCAGCATCGGTTCCTCGCGCAGGCCAAGCTTGCTGTGCACGTTGACCATGCGCACTGTGTTGTGGTCGATCAGTTCGACGCGCGCGATTGGCACGCCCAGCTGGATGACCTGGATGGTGGTGCGCACCGCCGCCTCGATGCTGGGGAACGAGCAGATCGCCGCTGAGATCGCCTCGGGCAGCGGATACAAGCGCACCGTCACTTCGGTGATGACGCCCAGCGTGCCTTCGCTGCCCACCATCAGGCGGGTGAGGTCGTAGCCGGCGCTGGATTTCTTCGCGCGGGTGCCAGTGCGGATGACATCACCGCCGGCCGTAACGACCTCCAGCCCCAGCGTGTTCTCTCGCATCGTGCCGTAGCGCACCGCGTTCGTGCCGCTTGCGCGGGTGGCCGCCATGCCGCCGAGCGTCGCGTCGGCGCCGGGGTCAATTGGGAAGAAGAGGCCGGTGCTTTTGACTTCCTCGTTGAGCTGCTTGCGCGTCACGCCGGGCTGGACCGTCACCGTGAGGTCCTCGGGGTTGATCGAGAGCACTTTGTTCATGCGCCCCACGTCGATGCTGATGCCGCCTTGCACCGCCAGCAAGTGGCCTTCCAGCGATGTGCCGACGCCGAACGGAATCACGGGCGTGTCGTATTGGCTGGCGAGTTTCACGGCGTCGGCTACGTCCTGTGTGCTCTCGGCGAACACCACCGCCGCGGGCGGCGGCGCCTGGAACGAGGATTCGTCGCGGCCGTGCTGCTCTCGCACGACCAGCGCGGTCGAGCAGTTGGCTCCGAAGCGGGCTTTGAGCGCTTCGATCAGCGCATCCGGGATGTTGCGCAGGTTAATTTCAGGGACGAGGTGGGTCAGGGCGGCGGGCGCGTTCATGGGAGGCTCCTGTTCACCGCAGTTTAAGGCTTGGGGCATTCCCTGCGCCGCCGCCTGGCTGACGACGCTGCCCGTGGGCGAACCTTCGGGCTACCGAACGAACGCGGCTTCGTATTCGGCGCGCGTCACCACACCGTCCTTGTTCTGGTCCATGTCTTCGAAGCTGCGCGGCAGAATCGCGACCCGCTGAGTCTCGGCGCGGGTGAGTTCGCCGTTAGTGTCGGAGTCCGCGAGCTCGAAGGCCTCGCGAATCTGCTGGGCAGTCCAGCGATGCGGGGGCTGCGGTTGCGTGGCGGGGGCTGCGGGAACGACCGGGAGCGTTGGCGGGGCGGCAGGCTGTTGCTGTGCCCAAGCCTGGCCCAGGCCGGCGGCGAGCGCGAGGCTCGCCGCGAAGCCCAGCCGCAGGGCGGCGTGGAAGGCAGAAAGGGTGTTCACGGCATGACTCCTGTCTGGAGCGCACTGCGCCCCTTTATGCCATCTTGCGGCGCGAGGCGCGCATGCCCCAGGCGGGAAAAGCGGCAGTCCCTGTAGGACTGCGCGCAGCGCTACTTGAGCGATTCGTCGAAGCCGGGGCTGGAGATGGACCCGTCAGGCACGACAGCGGGGGCGGCGTCGGGCGCCCGGAAGAATGGGGCTCGGCGGTCATTGCGCAGCGTGAGTCGCAGCGGGGCCGCAGCCGATGGGGTGGTGGAGGTGACTGAACGGGCTGAAGGTGCGCCCTGGGCACGCGCGGGCAGCGTGGTGCTGCCCATGGCCAGCGAAGCGAAGAGGGCCACGCTGCAGGATTCGAAGTTGGGTAAGCGTCGTCGTTTCACATGCATCGGAAAATGTTCCTCGAAGTGGAAGACTGCGCATTGCAGCCGATGAGTGTGATGGGGGCTAGAACTTTTGCGTCGCGTTGCGTTGGATACAACCTGCGGGCTGGCGTAACGCACAATCCGTGGAACTACTTCCGAAGATATTGGCCAAGAGAGGTTCACATGGGCAAGCGCCTGACACAGATCGCAACGCGCACGGGCGACGACGGCACCACCGGCCTGGGCGACAACACACGCGTGCCCAAGGACAGCCTGCGCGTGCAGGCGATGGGCGACGTGGACGAACTCAATTCGCAAGTCGGCCTGCTGCTGTGCGAAGAGCTGGCCGAGGGTGTGCGCGAATTGCTGGTCGAGATCCAGCACCAGCTGTTCAAGCGCATTACAACGACCAGCTCCCACGGCTGCAGGAGTTCATCCTGCCCGCGGGCAACCGTGCTGCGTCACAGGCGCACGTCTGCCGCACAGTGGCCCGCCGCGCCGAGCGCGCCGTTGTGGCGCTGGGCGCTGCCGAGGAGTTGCGCGCCACACCGCGCCAATACCTGAACCGGCTGAGCGATTTGCTGTTCGTGCTGGCCCGCGTGCTTAATCGGATGAACGGTGGCGATGACGTGTACTGGAAGAGCGAGAAGCTGGCGCGCTCCTCGGACTGAGCGCACCAACTTCCTTCAGACCGGCTGGCGAACCTTTGCCGGCTCGCGGTTGAGCAGGGCATACAGCAGGATCGCGCCGAACGTCGCGGTGCCGATGCCGCCGAGCGCGAAGCCGCCGAACTTGAGCGTGAAGTCACCCGTGCCCAGCACCAGCGTGATCGCGGCAACGATGAGGTTGCGGTTCTGCGAGAAGTCCACCTTGTTGTCCACCCAGATCTTCGCGCCCGCGGCAGCGATCAGGCCGAACACCACGATGGACACACCACCCATCACGGGCAGCGGAATCGCCTGGATAATTGCGCCGAACTTCGGCGAGAAGCCCAGCACGATGGCGATCACGGCCGCCACGATGAACACCGCCGTGGAATAGATCTTGGTGGCTGCCATCACGCCGATGTTCTCGGCATACGTCGTGACGCCGGTACCGCCCGCCGCGCCGCTGACGACAGTGGCGATGCCGTCGCCGATGAAGGCGCGGCCGATGTAGGGGTCGAGGTTGCGGCCCGTCATCGCGGTGACGGCCTTGATGTGGCCGAGGTTCTCGGCGACCAGGATAATGGCCACCGGCACGATCAGCATCATCGCGGCGCTGTCGAACACCGGCGCAGCGAAGCCCGGCGCGCCGACCCACGCGGCGTTGGCGATGCCCGAGAGGTCGAGCGGCTTGCCCAGTCCCAGGCCGTTGGCGAGTACGGCGTAGATCACGCTGGCGACGATGAGGCCGATCAGGATCAAAAGGCGCTGCGCCATGCCGCGCGTGAACACCGCGACCATGCCGACGGACACGAAGGTGACGACCTGCATCCACGAATCGAAGTTGCTCGCCGCCATGTTCTTCACCGGGATGCTCGCGAGGTTCAGGCCGATCACGGCCACAACTGCGCCGGTGACCACGGGCGGCATCACGCGCTCGATCCAGTCGGTGCCGATCGCATGAACGATCGCGCCGATGATGGCGTACACGACTCCGCAGGCGATGATGCCGCCCAGGGCGACACCGATGTTGCCGTTGGGCCCCTTGCCCGCGTACGCCGTGGCCGCGATCACCACGCCGATGAAGGCGAAGCTCGAGCCGAGGTAGCTCGGCACCTTGCCGCCCGTGACGAGGAAGAAGATCAGTGTGCCGACGCCGCTCATCAGGATGGCGACGTTGGGATCGAACCCCATGAGGATCGGCGCCAGCACGGTGGCCCCGAACATTGCGATCACGTGCTGCACGCCCATCGCCGCCGTTTGCGGCCAGGGCAGCCGCTCGTCGGGCGCGATCACGCCTCCCTGGTGCAGCACGTCGGAGGGTTTCTCCGTCCAGTCGAACATTCCCATTCTCTCGCTCCTTCTTGTGAAAGTGCAGCGATGCTATGGGCAATGGCCATGCCAGGCAAGTCTTGATCCCTCTCCCTCTGGGAAGGGTCGGGGTGAGGGCCACCCGGCGAAGGCGCTTCAGCTATGCGACGAAGATCGCGACCTTGCCCAGCACTTGCGCGTCCTTGAGCAGCTTGCGATGGCCCAGGCCCTGCGTGGGCAACAACTCGGCGCCGCGTATGGCGTGCGAATACGCCATACCGTCCGCGAAAACGTTGATGCTGTCCTCCCGATCGTGCACCACGAGCGTGGGCACGCGGATGCGCGGGCCCACGGCATCGGGCTCGAACTGCGGCATCAGGATGCCCTCACGCGCTTCGATCCGCTTTTGCATCGCGGCGCGTGTCGTCTCCGACAGGCCGAAGACATGCGCGAACAGGCGCGTGTACTCAGGCGGCGAGGCCGCGGGCGCCAGCAACACAAGCCGTTCCACACCCAGCCCGCGGCTGGAGACATAAGCGGCGGCCGTGGCGCCGAGCGAATGCGCGACGAGCGCGCGCACCGTGTGGCCTTGCTGGCGCAGGCGCGCCGTGACGTAGTCGATCACCCGCGTGAACTGCGGCAGCGTGCTTTGCGCGCCGGGGCTGCGTCCGTGCGCCGGCATCTCGACGATCACGGGGCGCATGCCTTGAGCCCTCAGTGACTCGGCCAACGCCAGCATCTGCCCGGCGTGGCCGCCCCAGCCGTGCACCAGCAGCGCGACGGGCCCATGGGGCGCGGCTGGCTGCGAGTAAACAGTGACGCCGCTGTCCTCGAAGGGCCAGGCCTCGACGCGCCAGGCGGCATCCCACGCCTTGCCGCGATGCAGCCACTTCGGCGGCAGCGGCGTGAGGAACAAGCGGCATGCGGCGCGCACCGCGAGCGCGGGCCACAGCGTCTGCGAAGCGGCGAGGGCCAGGCGGAACAGGCGAATGCCGGGGCTGGCCTGGTAGAAGGCCGATGTGGCCTCGATGGCGGTGCGCGTCATGGGGGTCCCCTTCAAAGGAAGATCAATAGAAAATCATGTCTTCGTTGTTGCGCGGCAAGCCGCGCAGCGATTCGAGCGCGGCGCGAACGGCGCGCCAGCCGCCGTAGACGGCGGCGATCAGGAGGATGGTGAACATGTCAGTTCCTTTCTTCGCACAATCGTGCGAAATATGGACGGGCTGGGGCGGGAGAAACATCGTCGAAGCTCTACTTCTTGTAGGTGTCCAGCAGGCGGCGCCAGGTGGACTGGGCCCGCTCGGCGGCACGCGGGTCGCGCAGGAAGCGCGCGTCGTGGACCAGACCCAGCACCAGCGCGCAAGCGGCCCTTCGCGGTCGTCCAGCTCGAAGGCGCCTGCTGAGAAGATGCAGCCGCTGCGCGCGTCGATGTCGCGGGTGCGAACGATCCAGCGGTTCATGATCTCGTCCAGGCGCGGCAGGCCTTTGGGCAACTGCATTGCGGGCACGAACACATCCGCCAGGAAGCGCCGGCCGAACTCCTCGATCACGGCCTTCTGCAAGGCCTCACGGGACCCGATGCGGGAAAAGACACCGCTCTTGGACAGGCCGATGCGATCAGCCACTGCCTGAAGCGTGATGGCCTCCAGCCCTTCCGCTGAGGCGAGGTCGAGCCCTGCGCCGACGATGGCGGCACGGGTGAGTTCGCTCTTCTGGGTCTTGGCGTCCATGGACATGGGATGCAATATAGCACGCATGTGCGAAATTGCAAATCACCCCGGCGCTGTTAGGCTTTTGGGCATGACTTCCCCTTTTGTTCCCCAGATCCGCCTCTATCAGGATTGGCTGCGCGAAACGCGTGGCCTGTCGTTCGACGATTACGACGCGCTCTGGCGCTGGTCCGTGACGGACCTGTCTGCGTTCTGGCAGAGCGTCTGGGACTACTTCGACCTTCGCTCGCCCACGCCATACAGAACTGTACTGCGCGAGGAGAAAATGCCCGGCGCGAAATGGTTTGAAGGCGCGCAGTTCAACTACGCGCACCAGGTGCTGCGCCATGTCGACAAGGCACACGCGGCGGGCTTCCCCGCAGTGATCAGCCGCAACGAGAAGGGCGAGCATCGCGAACTGGCGTGGCCGCAGCTGCGCCAACAGGTCGCGTCGCTCGCGCTGCACCTGAAAGCCCAAGGTGTGCAGCCGGGTGACCGCGTCGCCGCTTACCTGCCCAACATCCCCGAAGCGATGGTCGCCTTCCTCGCGGTGGTAAGCATCGGCGGCATCTGGAGCATTTGCGCGCCCGACATGGGCACCAATGCTGTGCTCGACCGCTTCCGGCAGATCGAGCCCAAGGTGTTGATCGCCTGCGACGGCGTGCAATACGGCGGGCGGGAGTTTGACCGCACCGCCGTGGTGGCCGAGATGCGCGCCGCGCTGCCGAGCGTTACGCACCTGATACTGCATCGCAACCTTGGCGCTGCCGATTCCGGGCTGGAAGTCCTGATGCCATGGACCGGCATGGCGCAGGCCATCGCGCGGAACGACGCGCAGACGGAAGCGTTCGAGCCCGAGTGGCTCCCCTTCGACCACCCCCTGTGGATCGTGTATTCCAGTGGCACGACCGGCCTGCCCAAGCCAATCGTGCACGGGCACGGTGGCACCGTGCTGGTGGGCCTCGCGCTCAAGGCGCTGCACAACGACATCGGCTGCAGTTACGACGCCAACAGCTGGGGCGAGCGCTACCACTGGTACAGCTCGACCGGCTGGGTCATGTGGAACGCACAGACGAGCGGCCTGCTCCACGGCACCACCTGCTGCATCTACGACGGCAACCCAGGAGGCTCGAAAGACAAACCGGACTGGACGGTGCTGTGGCGTTTCGCGGCGGAGCTGGGCGTCACGTTCTTCGGCGCGGGCGCGGCGTTCTTCGCGAACTGCATGAAGGCGGGGGTGGACTTGTCGGACTGTGGCGACTTGAGAGCCGTGAGAGCGTTGGGCACGACGGGCTCTCCCTTGTCGGAGGAAGCGCAGCGCTGGGGCACCGCGCAATTCGAGAAGATCGGCAAGCCCGGCATCTGGTGGTGCAACATCTCCGGCGGCACCGACTTCGCGGGTGCCTTCATCGGCGGCCATCGCGAACTGCCGCTCGTTCCGGGCGAGATGCAATGCCGCCTGCTTGGATGCGCAGTCGAAGCGTGGAACGAGCAAGGACAGCCAGTCATCGGCGAAGTCGGCGAGCTGGTCTGCACCAAGCCGATCCCTTCCATGCCGCTGTACTTCTGGAACGACGAAGGCAACAAGCGACTGCTCTCATCCTACTTCGACACCTACCCCGGCGTGTGGCGGCATGGCGACTGGCTGAAGATCCAGCCTTCTGGCGGTTGCATCATCTACGGCCGCAGTGATGCGACGATCAACCGACATGGCTTGCGCATGGGTACCAGCGAGTTGTACAGCGCGGTGGAGGCGCTGCCCGAGGTGCTGGACTCCCTGGTGGTGGACCTCGAATACCTGGGCCTCGAAAGTTACATGCCGCTGTTTGTCGTGCTTCGCCCCGGTGCCGTGTTGGACGCCGCCATGAAGGAGAAGATCAACAACGCGATCAAGACTGCGTTGTCGCCGCGCTTCGTGCCCGACGGCATCTTCCCAGTCGCCGAAATCCCGCGCACGCTGTCGGGCAAGAAGCAGGAGCTGCCGATCAAGAAGCTGCTGTTGGGGCAGCCTCTTGAGAAGGTGGTGAACCGCGACGCCATGGCCAACCCGGCTTGCCTGGATTGGTACGTATCTTTCGCGCGGAGCCATGTGCAATCTAGTGTCCCCCGAAAGTAATTGCGGGGTCGCGAGGCGGACAAATGCACTGATCCCGTCCCCAACGCAGACATTGACTTGTGCGACAGCGCACTAGCCCTGGTGAGTCGGCAGCGCCTCAAGAACGTCCATGAATTCGCGCACCTTCGCGGGCATGAGCCGACGCCCTGGTAGCAGTGCATAGATGCGCAATGGGGCGCAGCGCCAGTCGGGCAGCAGCGCGACCAGCCGGCCTTGCTGCACGGCTGCGGTGCAGAACGTCGCCGTGATGCGCGCGACCCCCAGCCCCGCCAGCGCGGCTTCCATCCGCACGCCCGCGTTGCCGCTGCGCATGCGCGGGTTGCGCACCTCGACTTTCGCGGCCGTGCCGTCTGCCGCCGTGAACTCCCAATCGCTGTCGTCCGCCCCCGCGAGCAACGGCAGCGCGTTCAGGTCTTCCGGAGAATTCAGCACGCCGTGGCGAGCCAGCAGTTCCGGCGAAGCGAACAGCGCACGCTCGAGCGAGTACACCTTGCGCGTCACGATGCTCGAAGGCGCGAAGCTGTGTTCGATCGCCGAGAACACGATGTCGTAATTGCGCTCGAACAGCGGCACGCGCGAATGCTCGACGTCGATGTGCACCTTCAGTTGCGGGTGCTGCGCCATGATCTTGCACGCTACTTCGGCCAGATGGTGCGCGCCGAACTCATAGGGCGCGGCGATGCGCAGCGTGCCCTGCACCTGCGCGCCCTTGGCGATCGCGTCGACGGCGAGTTCGCGCAACTGCGAGAACGGCTTGGAGATGTCGCGATAGAGTGATTCTCCCGCGTCGGTCAGGCGCAGGCTGCGGGTGGTGCGCTCCAGCAGGCGCGTGCCGAGCTGCTCTTCCAGGCGAGTCACCGAGGCGCTCAGGCTGGACTTGGGACGGTCGAGCGCGCGCGCGGCGGCGGTAAAGCCGCCGTGCTCGACCACCTGACAGAAAGCGTCGAAGTCGTCCCAGTTCATTGTTCAGGTTTCGGAACACAGAAGACAGCGGGGCCGATTGATCCGGGCGCGGACCCTGCCTAGCATTGTCCCATCCGAAAAAACACCGCGCGAATTCATCGCGCAGAGAGTACTTCATGTTCCTGAAAAATTGCTGGTATGTGGCCGCTTGGGACCACGAACTCATCGACGGCAAGCTGCTCGCGCGAACCCTGCTCGAAGAGCGCGTCCTGCTGTACAAGGGCGAGAGCGGCCAGGTCGTCGCGCTGAAAGACCGCTGCTGCCACCGCGGCGCACCGCTTTCACTGGGCCGGCGCGAGGGGGATTGCATCCGCTGCATGTACCACGGCCTCAAGTTCGACCCCACGGGCAAGTGCGTCCAGATTCCGGGGCAGGACAACATCCCGGCCAAGCTGGGCGTGCGCAGCTATCCGGTCGTGGAACGTGATCATCTGGTGTGGATCTGGATGGGTGAGCCCGAACACGCGAACCCGGGCGACATCCTTGATTTCCCGTTCCTGCGCGACAAGCAGTGGAAGGGCATTCCCGGCTACCTGCACTACGACGCCAACTACCTGCTGATCGTGGACAACCTGAGCGACTTTGCGCACCTGGCCTTTGTGCACACGAAGACGCTGGGTGGTTCAGAGGAATACGCCTACGTCACCAAGCCGCTGGCGATGGAACGGCTGGAGCGCGGCTTTCGCGTCGAGCGCTGGCACATGAACGCGCCGCCCCCGCCCTTCCACAAGAAGGTGCTGCCCGCCTCGGAGAAGACGCAGAACGTGGACCGCCGCAACATCGGCCACATGCACATCCCCGGAAACTTCTTTCTGTACACGACATTCACGCCTGCCGGCAGTGGCGCCGAGAAGGGCATCAGCGAGGGCGCACGCGATTACCGCAACTGCCAATTCATGACGCCCGAGACGCGCAAGACCACGCACCATTTCTGGATCTACCTGAACAACTTCGAGGGCGAAGACGCCAACATCTCGCGCTCGCTGCACGCGAGCCTGATCGAGGGGTTCCTGGAGGACAAGCACATCATCGAGGCGCAGCAGCGCGCGATGGACGAAGACCCGGATTTCAAGCTGCTCGCCGTCGTTGCCGATGCGCCGCTGGCGCACTTTCGGCGCACGCTCGACCAGCTGATCGCGAAGGAGCAACCCTCAGCAGCCAGCGTCTTCACCCCGGCCGACGATTCACCAGCACGATCCCAGCCGCCACCCCGCAAAGAGCCAGCATCAGCCGCAAAGTCAGTGGCTCCTTGAGCAACACAACGCCGAGTACCAGTGCGAACACCGGCGTGAGGAACGTGAACGACGACATCTGCGTCGCCGGGTAGTGCCGCAGCATCCACATCCAGGCGAGGTAACTCGCGAACGCGCCGATGGCGGTCTGCAGCGCGATCGATCCCCAGGCGTACGCGGAATAGGACAACGACCAGGTTTCGCCCAGGGCCAGCGAGATCACAGGCGCCGTCACAGCCGTTACGGCCACCTGGTAGAACAAGGTCTTCTCTGCGCTGGCGCGGGACATCGCGGAGGCGCGGATGACGAGCGTCGTCAGCCCCCACAGAACACCTCCCGCCAGCGCGAGCGCGTCGCCACGCATTTGGCGCGCCGTACTGGTGCCGCTGAAGCCCTCGCTGAACGCCACCGCGACGGCCGCAAAAGCCGCGACAAGCCCCACCCATTGGATTGGCCGCAACTTCTCTGCGGCTACGAACCGCGGCAGCAGCAGCGCCACCACGAACGGTGAGGTGTACAGGAACACCGTCAGGCGCGAGGCCGTCGTGTCGCGCAGGCCGAGATAGATGCAGCTGAACTCGCCGGCGAAGAGGACGCCGGCAAGCAGGCCGGCGCGCAGCGTGCCATCGCGCGCGAACAGCTTGACACCACGCACCACGCACCAGAGCCACAGCAGCGCGGTGGCACCCACGAAACGGATGGATGCCTGCCACAGCGGGGGTACCTCGACAACGGTTGTCTTGATCAGGATTTGCTGGAACCCCCAGAACAGGCAGCAGGCGAGCAGCAGGGAAACCGCGAGCGTGTCGAGGTGCTGTTTTCGTTCGGTCATCGCTGCGAATGGTAGCGTGCCACCATGCCCCTCGTCTCCCGGCCGTGATGGCCGCTGACGCGTCAGCGGTTCAGGCGTGCTGGGCCAGCTTGCCCAGCAGCTTCTTGAGCGCGACCTTCTCCGGTGCCTCCAGCGCGCGCAGCATCGCGGCCTCATGCGCGCGCGCCTTGTCCACCAGCGGGCGCACCAGTCGTTTGCCCGCCGCCGTAGCCGTTACCAGCGTGCAACGCTGGTCTCCGGGATCGGCCTGCAGCGCCACCCAGCCCTGGTCGTTCATGCGCTGAACGAGCTTGGTCACGGTGGGTTGCTTGGCCAGCACTTCATGGGCCAGCTGGCCCACCGTGAGCGGGTCGCCATCGTGCAGCGTGGCCAGAACGCGCCATTCGATGGAGCTCAGGCCGGCCGCGCGTACATGCGCGTCGAACTCCTTGTAGAGTGCGTGGTTGGCCTGGCCCAGGAGGTAGCCCAGGTAGCTGTCCACGAAACGGGAGCTGCCACGCTTTGGGGTGGCCGGGCGGCGCACAACTGCGGCGTTGCTCACAGCGGGTGCTCGGTGAAGTAGCGCCCGCCGTGGAACAACAGGGGCGAAGCGCCCGCGCGCCAGCTGCAGCGCTCAACCTCGCCGACGAAGATCACGTGGTCGCCCTCTTCGTAGCGGCTGCGGTTGAAGCATTCGAAGGTGGCCGACGCGCCCGCGAGCAGCGGCGCGCCGCCCATGCCCTCGGTGAAACTCACGCCGGCCCATCGGTCCGCGCCCTTGAGGGCGAAGCGCTCGGCGAGCGGTTTCTGGTCGGCGGCGAGCACGTTGATCGCGTAGTGCGAGCCGGCGCGAAACGCAGGCAGCGAGGCGGCGGCCTGTGCAAGGCTCCACAACACCAGTGGCGGATCGAGCGAGACGGAGTTAAATGAATTCGCCGTGAGCCCGATCACCCCGTCGGGCGTCCTCGCCGTGACGATGGTGACGCCGGTGGCGAACATGCCCAGCGCGGTGCGGAACTCCTGCGTTGAGAAGCTCGGCGGCTGGGCCTTTCGGGGTGGGTTCATCTGGCTGATTGCATGAATTTTCATGTATTATGGGGCAAACCGGAAAGCCCATGTTGCAGCATCCCCTGGAACCCGCCTGGGTCGACGCCTTCGAAGCCGTGTTGTCGCGCTGCGCGCTGCGGCCCGGAGACACGGTGGCCATTTTGAGTGAAAGCCAGACGCGGCCCGAACTTCCCGAACTCGCGCGCATGGCCGCTGCAAGGATGGGCTGCCAGGCTTTCCTGCTTGTCGTCACCACGCCGTTCGAAGCCGGGCCGGCCGTGCGGTCCACCGGCGCCTCCACTGCCCTGCAACAAATTGCCCCCGTGGTCGCGGCGCTCGCCGGCAGCACCCTGGTGGTCGACTGCACCGTGGAGGGGCTGATGCATGCGCCCGAGCTTCCGGCCATCCTGAAAGGCGGCGCCCGCGTCATTTACGTGAGCAACGAGCACCCGGAGGCATTGGCCCGGCTGGTGCCCGACGATTCGATCGAGCCGCTGGTCAGGGAGCACGTCAGGCGGTTGCGCGCGGCGAAGTCGATGCGCATCACGTCGGTGGCGGGTACCGACCTCACCGTCGCGATGGCCGGCGCCACCTGCGGCGGCAACTGGGGCTACACGACCCGGCCGGGCACCATGACCCATTGGCCGGGTGGGCTCGCGCTGGCCTTCCCCGCAGCCGGCAGCGTCAATGGCACCCTGGTGCTGGCGGAAGGCGACGTCAACCTGACCTTCAAGCGCTACATCGAGCGGCCGATCACCTTGCGCGTCGAGAACGACTACGTCACGCGCATCGAAGGCGCCGGGGTCGATGCGGAGCTGATGCGCAGCTATATCGCCGCCTGGGGCGACAAGGAGGCCTATGCCGTGAGCCACCTCGGCTACGGCCTGAATGCCGCCGCGCGCTGGGACAGCATGGCCCTGTACGACAAGCGTGATTTCAACGGCACCGAGCTGCGAGCCTTCGCCGGCAATTTTCTCTACAGCACCGGCGCCAACGAAGTGGCAGGGCGCTACACGCGCGGCCACTTCGACCTGCCGCTGCGCAACTGCACGGTAGCGCTGGACGGCGTGACGGTGGTGGAGCAAGGCAAGGTCGCGGGATGAAAAATGTTGTCATGCCGGACTTGATCCGGCATCCATGGATTGCGGATCAAGCCCGCAATGACGAGCCGTGAACTTGCCGGCATTCACCACGCTCGGCGCCGGGCCCACGGTGCTGATGCTGCACGGCATTGGCGGCGGGCACCTGGCCTTTGCGCCGCAGGTCGAAACACTCGCGTCGTCGGGCTACCGCGCCGTGGCGTGGGACATGCCGGGCTACGGCCACAGCGCTCCGATCGAGCCCTACACCTTCAAGGGGCTGGCCCAAAGCTGCATCAAACTGATCGAAGCGTTGCTGCAAGCCGATGACGAGAAGCGCCCCGGCGTCATCCTGCTGGGCCACAGCATGGGCGGCATGGTCGCCCAGGAAGTGGTGGCGCGCCGGCCAGAGCTGGTGAACAAGCTCGTGCTGTGCGGCACCTCGCCCTCCTTCGGCAAGCCTGAGGGCGACTGGCAACGGCAATTCATCGAACAGCGCACCGCGCCACTGGACGCGGGCAAGAGCATGGCCGATCTTGCCGAGGTGCTGGTACCCCAGATGGTCGGGCCCGGCTCGTTGCCCGAAGGCGTGCGGCTGGCCACGCACTGCATGGCGCAAGTGCCGGCATCCACGTACCGCCGCGCGCTGGAGGCGCTGGTGACTTTCGACCGGCGCGCCAACCTCGCGCAGATCGGTGTGCCCACGCTCCTGGTAGCCGGCGAGCATGACCGCAACGCACCGCCCGCGGTGATGAAGAAGATGGCACAGGCGATACCGAACAGCACCTACATCGAGATGCGCGGCATCGGCCATCTGCAGAATCTGGAGGCGCCGGACGACTTCGACGGTCTGCTCCTGAACTTCCTCGCCCTGCCGCGCGAACTGCTGCACTGATGGGCATGAATCACTCCGAATTGCGCAAACCGTTATCAACGAAGGGATCATCATGGACGCCCTGCCCACCCTGAGCTTCACGCCCGCCGTGGGCGACCTGCCGTTCACCGCGAAGCAGCGCTCGCTGCTCTCGCTGGCCAATGAACTGGGACGCACGAAGTTCGCGCCGCGCGCCGCGCAATGGGACCGGGAGGCGAGCTTCCCCTTCGCCAACTACGACGACCTGCGCGCCTCGGGCCTGCTTGCGCTGTGCGTACCTGAATCGCACGGTGGCCTGGGCGCCGACTATGCCACCTACATGATGGTGGCCGCTGAAATCGGCCGTTTCTGCGGCGCGACGGCGCTCACTTACAACATGCACATCTGCTCGACGATGTGGACGGGCGTGCTGGCCGACGGCATTGCGATGACCGATGAGCAGCGCGGCGAACATGCGCGTCGGCGCGAGCTGCACTTCAAGCGCGTGATCAAAGACGGCGCGGTCTACGCGCAGCCGTTTTCCGAAGGCAGCGCAGCCGCGGCGGGCCGTGCGCCGTTTGGCACCACGGCGCGTAAGGTGGAAGGCGGCTGGGTGGTGAACGGCCGAAAGATCTTCGCGTCGCTGTCCGGCGCCGCGGACTACTACGGCGTTCTCTGCACCGAGGACAAGGGCGACCAGCATCCCGATGCGCGCGACACCCTGTACCTGGCCGTTCCGGCCGGCAGCGAGGGCTTTTCCATCAGCGGCGAGTGGGACCCGCTGGGCATGCGAGGCACCGTGAGCCGCAACCTGACTTTCAAGGAAGTGTTCGTCTCCGATGACGAGCAGCTCATGCCGCGCGGCGTGTACTTCAAGGGCGCGCAGACCTGGCCGGCGATGTTCTTCACGCTCGCGCCCACCTACCTGGGGCTGGCCAACGCCGCCTATGATTTCACGGTGAGCTACCTGCGCGGCGAGATCAACGAGGCCACGGGCGAGCCATGGCGGCCCGGCGAGCGAAAGACCGTCCGCCGCATGTACCCCACCAAGCAGATCTCGGTGGCGCAGATGCGCATCCAGCTCGAGGCGATGAAGAGCCTGTTCACCCGCGCCATTCTCGAGGCGGGCCCCAACCCGTCGAAGGACGCGCGCATGCGCCTCTACGCAGCGCACTACAGCGTGATGGAAGGTGCGAACGACATCGCGCGGCTCGCCATCCGCACCTGCGGCGGCCAGAGCATGATGAAGCACCTGCCGCTTGAGCGCCTGTACCGCGACAGCCGCTGCGGCTCGCTGATGCTGCCCTGGACGGCTGAACTGGTGCTGGACCGCATGGGCCGCGAGACGCTGTACGAGCCCGGCGAAAAGGACGATTGAAGAACCATGAGCACATTCGATCCGGATGCGCTGGAGTGC
>JAQZBU010000181.1 GCA_029237735.1 Ramlibacter sp.
GACGGTGTCGCACGGCCATTCGACGAATTCGCCCAGCGGCAGCGGCGTGCGCCGGCCACGCTCGTCCGGCTCGCCCAACGCCATCTTTTGCGCACGCAGTCCGCGCACGTCGCCATCGGCGTCAAGCAGGATTTCCACGGGGCCGTGCAGGAAGCTGAACTCAACGCCTTCCTCCCGGGCATGGCGCAACTCCTCGATGCGCGCCGGCGCTTCGGCCTCCGATCGCCGATAGACGCAACGCACGTCCGAGGCGCCCAGGCGCTTGGCCACCCGCAGGCAGTCCATCGCGGTATTGCCCGCACCGATCACGATCACCCGCTGGCCGATGCCCACGGGCGTGTCGCTGTACGGGAAGCGGTCGCCGCCCATCAGGTTGACGCGGGTGAGAAACTCATTGGCGGAATAGACCTGGCCCGCGAACTCGCCCGGAATGCCGAGGAACGAAGGCGCGCCGGCGCCGGCCGCGACAAACACCGCGTCAAAGCCCATCGCGCCGGTCAGTTGGGCGATGCTGAAGGTCTTGCCGATCACCTTGTTGGTTTCGACCTTGAGCCCGGCGTCGCGCAAGCGCTGAACCTCGCGCTCGATGATGTCACGCGGCAGGCGGAATGATGGAATGCCATAGCGCAGCACACCGCCGACGACGTGCAGCGCCTCGAAGACCGTCACGTCCGCGCCCCACTTGAGCAGGTCCGCGGCGGCGGCGAGCCCGCCCGGCCCGGACCCGACGATCGCGACCTTGCCCAGCCTGCGCTCGGACATTACCGGGCGCACCGGGCGCGGCTTCGCGTTATCGCCGACGAAGCGCTCGAGGCGGCCGATGGCCACCGGCTCCATCTTGGCCTTGATCAGCACACACTGCGCCTCGCACTGGCTTTCCTGAGGACAGACGCGGCCACACACCGATGGAAAGGGGCTCGACTCATGGATCGTGTCGACAGCCGCCTCGTTGTCGCGCAGCAGCAGGTGACGGATGAAGGTCGGGATGTCGATGCGTACCGGGCAGCCCTCGATACAGGTGGGGTTCTTGCACTGGATGCAGCGTTCGGCTTCGCGCAGCGCCTCGGCCTGGCCGTAGCCCAGGTTGACCTCTTCGAAGTTGGCCGCGCGCTCGGCGGCGCCGCGCTCGGGCATCTTGACCTGCACGCGCTCCAGCGCCGAGTATTTCTTGTACGTCCGCTTGCCCTGCTTGACCAGCAATTCTTCAAGGCTGCACACGTGGGCCTGGTCGTCGTTGGCCTGCTGCTCCTGCCGTTTGAAGCGCCTCTGGCGCGCGTGCAGCTCGGCGAAGTCGACCGCATGGCCGTCGAAATCCGGCCCGTCGACACAGGCGAACTTGACTTCCCCGCCGACCGTCACCCGGCACGACCCGCACATCCCGGTGCCGTCCACCATCACCGTGTTCAGCGACACCATGGTGCGCACGCCGAACGGGCGCGAGGCATCGGCGCAGGCATGCATCATCGGCATCGGGCCGATCGCGACCACGAGATCCGCCGGCTCCCGTGCGAGCACATCGCGCAACGCGCCGTCGACAAAACCCGGGCGGCCGGCACTGCCATCATCGGTGCAGACGATGAGCTCGTCGCTGAACTCGGCGAGCTTGTCGGCCCAGAAGATGAGGTCTGCGTTGCGGAATCCGACGATGCAGGTCACCCGGTTGCCCGCCTGCTTGAAAGCGCGCAGCTGCGGAAATATCGGCGCCACGCCGAGGCCGCCGCCCACCATCACCACATGGCCGACATGATCGATGTGCTGCGGCAGGCCCAGCGGGCCCGCGAAGTCGGCGAACTCGCCGCCTTCGGCAAAGTCGTCGCGCATCTGGCGGGTCGTCTTGCCTAGCGCCTGCACGACGATGGAGATCGTGCCGCGCTCGCGGTCGAAATCGGCCACGGTGAGCGGAATGCGTTCGCCTGCATCGTCCAGGCGCAACATGACGAAGTGGCCGGGCTGCGCGGCCTGGGCAACGTCGGGCGCGTCGACCTCCCACAGGAAGGTCTGCTCGGAGAATTGTTCACGACGGATGATGCGGAACATGATGGCGTCACCTTCAGGCGCCGGCCAGTTCGCGAAGCAGGCGCTGGGTCATGGCAGACGCCACCTGGCGCCGATAGTTGGAAGGCGTGACCGTGCTGCGCATAGGGCTCACCTGCTTGGCCACCAGCTTGCCGACACGCGCGACGAGCGCGTCATCGACCGCCAGCCCGGCCAGCTCGTCGGTGCCTGCCAGCAGCAACGGGTGGGAGTTGGTACCCGAGAGGGCGACGGCCAGCGACGCAATGCAATCACCTTCCAGCTTCAGTGCCACCGCGACCGCCGCCAGCGGAAAGTCGATCCCGCCGCGCACCCGCGCCTTGCGGTAGGCGCACACCCGGCCCGGCGCCACGGCGGGCAGGCGCACCCGCGCCAGCAGTTCGCCGGACTCGAGGGCCAGGTGGGCCGCGCCGTCGTCGCGGTACAGCTGCGCCAGCGGCAACCAACGTTCGCCGCGCGTCGATTGCAGTTCGACATGCGCTCCCAATGCCAGCAGCACCGGGGCCAGGTCGCCGCTGAAGGCGGCGTGGCAGCGCTCGCCCTGCGGTGCGACATGGCAGACCGTGCCGCCGCGCTTAAGGCAGTAGTCATTGCTGGCGCGCCACCACTCGCTCTGGTTGTAGAACACGCAACGTGTGTCCTGACACAGGTTGCCGCCCAGTGTGGCGGCGCTGCGATGCCCCGGTGCGGCGGCGGCGCGTGCGGCGTCGGCCAACGCGGGCCAGCGCGACGCGATGGTGGCGTCGCTCGCGATCGCGGCGAGCGTCAGGCCGGCGCCCAGGGTCGCGCCGCCGTCGGGCTCGTCGTCAACCGCATCGAAGCCAGGCAGGCCCGACAGGTCTACCAGCACCCGCGGGCGCTCCAGCCCGCGCCGCAAGTTGGGAAGCAGGTCGGTGCCGCCGGCCACCAGCCGCGTGGCCGGTTCGCTGCCCAGCATGGCGGCCGCCTCCGCCAGATTGGCGGGCCGCCGCAACTCGAATTCGGGGAGCGCGTGCATCAAGCCTCCTTGCGGGATTGTTTTGCCTTTTGCAGGCGCAGTTCACGGCGTCGCGCCAGCAGCGCGTCGAACACGCGGTCCGGCGTCACGGGCAGCTCGTTGATCCGCAGGCCCAACGCATCCGCGATCGCATTGGTCAGCGCCGGCGGGAAGCCGTGCAGTCCGCCCTCGCTCCCCTCCTTCGCGCCGAAAGGTCCGAGCGGGTCCATGCTCTCGATCAGCGTGACGTCGATCGGCGGGGACTCCGCGATGGTGGGAATGCGGTAGTCCAGCATGTTGGCGCGCAGCGGCAACCCCTCGTGGTACTGCGTCTCCTCCTGCAGCGCCTGGCCCATGCCCATCCACACTGCCCCCTGCACCTGGCCTTCGACGGCGAGCGGGTTGAGCGCGCGGCCGCAGTCGTGCGCGACCCACACCTGCTCGACGCGCACCGCGCCGGTGTCCTCGTCCACCTGCACTTCGACCACCTGGGCCGCGTAGCTGAAGCCCGCGGTGGAGCCCACCGCCGCGCCGCGGAACTTGCCGCCCTGGGTTTCCGGCGGCGTGGACCATGCGCCCTTGACGGTCAGCGTGCCCGAGTCGGCCAGCGCCGCCTGCACGCACTGGGCGAAGCTCAGCTGGCGCTCCGTGCCCACGATCCCGCAGCATTCGCCGGCCCAGTGGATCTCCTCGGGCGAGGCTTCCAGCCGTTTCGCGGCCGCCTCCACGAGGATGCGCTTGAGGTTCTCGGCTGCGCGGAGCGCGGCGTTGCCCACCATGAACGACACGCGCGACGAGTAGGAGCCGTTGTCCTTCGGCGTGAGCGCGCTGTCGGCGGACACCACCCGGATGCGCGCCATCGGCAGCAGCAGCACCTCGGCGACCACTTGCGTCAGCAGCGTGTTCGAGCCCTGCCCGATGTCCGATGCGCCAGTGAGCAGCGTGATGCCGCCGTCGAAATCCAACTTGAGGTTGACGACAGCATGCGGCTCGCCGCTCCAGTGCACCGGCTTGGCCGAACCACTGACGTAGTGCGAGCAGGCCATGCCCAGCCCGCGCCCCGGCGGCAGCTTGCCGCGCCGATCGTGCCAGCCCGACTTGCGCTCGACGGCGTCGAGGCATTGCGGCAGGCCGTACGAATTGACCTGGAGGTCGTTGAGCGTGCGGTACGGTGCCTCGATCAGGTTGGCGCGGCGCAGCGCGAACGGGTCCAGCCCGAGCTGCGGCGCCATCTCGTCGAGCAGGGACTCGACCGCGAAACGCACGTTCACGGCGCCGTGGCCGCGCATCGCGCCGCAGGGTGGCAGGTTTGTGTACACGCGATAGCCCCGGTATCGCACCGCGCCGACCTTGTACAGCGCATGCAGCAGCGCGCCGGCGTAGAGGATCGTGACCAGGCCATATCCGCCGTAGGCGCCGCCGCGCTGGACCACCTCGGCCTCCAGCGCGGTGATCTCGCCGCTGCGCTTCGCGCCAATCTTCAGGCGGATCTCGCTGTGCGGACGGCCGCGATGCGTGAGGAACACCTCCTCGCGCGTCAGCTCCAGCCTCACCGTGCCGCCGGCCGCACGGGCCAGCGCCGCGGTGATCATCTCGAAGTTGAGTGGCTCCACGCGGTGACCGAAGCCGCCGCCGACAAAGGGCTTGACGACACGCACCTGCGATCCGTCGATGCCCAGCGTCTGTGCCAGCATCAGGTGCAGGTAGTAAGGCACCTGCGTCACCGAGTGCACGGTGAGCCGCTCGCGCTCGGGCTCCCATTGCGCGACGGTGGAGTTCAGCTCGATCTGGCCGTGCGCCACTTCCGCGCATTCGTACCTGCGCTCGAGCACGAGGTCCGCCGCGGCGAATCCCGCGTCGACGTCGCCAAAATCCTGTTCGACCCTGCGCTCCAGGTTGCCTGGCTTGTCGGCGTGCAGCAACACGGCGTCATCCGCACGCGCTTCGGCGGCGGTGAACATCGCGGGCAGTTCATCGAACTCGACTTCCACGGCGGCCAGGGCCGCGCGCGCCGCCGCCTCTGTCTCTGCTGCCACCGCAAACAGCGGCTCACCGCGATAGCGCACCTTGCCGCGCGCCAGCGGCCACTCGTTCTGCGCGATCGGGATCACGCCATAAGGCGCGGAGAAATCGTCGCCCGTGATCACCGCGCACACTCCGGGAAGCGCCAGCGCCTTGCGCGGGTCGATCGAGCGGATGGTGGCGTGCGCCACCCGGCTGCGCCCGATCAGGCCCACCAGCGCGTGCCCCAGCGGCAGGTCGGCCGTGTAGCGGGCGCGGCCCGTGACCTTCTCGATGCCGTCGACCAGCGGCGTGCGCTCGCCGATGGAATGCGTCGGCGGCGCCGGCGGGCGCTCCAGGGTATGCGGCTCGCGCTTCATGACACCCCCTGAGGCTGGGCACCGGTGCCCACCGGCAGAGCTGCCGCCTGCACCGACTCGATGATCTTGACGTAGCCGGTGCAGCGGCACAGGTTGCCGGAGAGTGCATCACGGATCTGCGCCTCGCTCGGTTGCGGGTCGCGGCGCAACAGCGCCTCGGCGGCCATCACCATGCCCGGCGTGCAGAAGCCGCATTGCGTGCCGAGTTTTTCATGGAAGGCCTGCTGCAACCGGCTCATGCGCCCAGCTTGCGCCAGCGCCTCGATGGTTTCGACGCGCTTGCCCTGCACGCTCGCGGCCAGCGTGATGCACGACAGGCGCGGCTGGCCGTCGACCAGCACGGTGCACGCGCCGCACTCGCCGCCGTCGCAGCCCTGCTTCGTCCCCGTGAGCGCAAGCTGGTCGCGCAGCACCTCCAGCAGCAATGCGCTGCCGGGCGCGGCCACTTCGTGCAGCCGGCCGTTCACTTCCAGGCGCAACAGCTGCGTCATTTCAGTTCCCCTTGGGCCGCAGGTCGCGCACGCGCACAGCCTTGCCTTGCGAGCGCGGTATCGATCCGACGGGCTGCACCGCCACGTCGGTCGAGATGCCGATCATCGACTTGATGTGGTGGGCGACGTCACGGGCGATGGCGTCGAACTGCTGCGTCGACACGCCGGGCAGCGCCTCCACCTCCACACGCACCTGGTCGAGGATGCCCTTGCGCTCGACCAC
>JAQZBU010000182.1 GCA_029237735.1 Ramlibacter sp.
AACAGGAAGACCGACTGGTGGATCTGGGCACTGGTGCGTGTCCAGTTCTGGAAGGGGTGCTCGATGAACCATTGCAACGGCACGATCAGGCGGCGCTCGTCCCACAGCTTGAGCACGACATAGCTGCCGGTGATCTCCTCGACGCGCCCCCACTCGCCCTCCACGATCAGCACGTCGTCCAGCCGGATCGGCTGGGCCAGCGCGATCTGCAGCCCGGCGATCAGGTTGCTGAAGACCGGCCGCGCCGCGATGCCCGCCACGATGCCGACGACGCCCGCCGACGCCAGCAGGCTGGCACCGACCTGCCGCGCTCCGGGAAAAGTCATCAGCGCCATCGACGCGCCCGCGAGCAACACCACGACCATCGCCGTGCGCGACAGAACCTTGGCTTGCGTCTGGATGCTGCGGGCCCGGAGGTTGTCTTCCATCGTGGACGGATGACGCTCGATCACGCCTTGCGTGAAGCCTTTGATCACGCGCAACGTGAGCCAGGTGCACGCGAGGATCAGGAGCAGCCCGTTGTAGTGCCGAACGGTGTTGATGTAGCGCAGGTCATCCGGCGCTGCCGTCCAGACCAGCTGCAGCGCGAGGACAGGAAGCGCGAGCCCCGCGGCGCTTTGCGTGGCGTCGATGACGGCGCGCGGCACCGGCATGGTACCCAGGGCCCGTCGCAGCATCGCGCGGCCCACGTGGTGCGTGATGAGTGCGCCGACGACCGCTAGCAAGGCCACCACGATGGTGGTGGCCCAGGGGTTCTGCTGGATCAGGTCGGCAATTTGCAAGGAGCCCAGTCCGTGCTCAAGGGTTGTCGCTGACTTCAGCGCCGGCCCGGGGTTCGAGCGCCGTGAGGTTCAACGTGTTCTGCCGTACGGCGGCCTTGTCCCCGGCGCTCGCGAACTTGCTGTACTTGCCGAGGATCGCGACCAGCTGGCCGTAGATTTTAGGGTTGCCCGCGACGCATTCCTTCTGCTCCATGAAGTCGGAATCGCCGGAGAAGTTGCCGATCAGGCCGCCCGCTTCCTGCACCAGCAGCGAGCCGGCGGCGACGTCCCAGGGCGACAGGCCCGTCTCAAAAAAGCCGTCGGTGAAGCCGGCGCCGCGGCCCTTGGTGGCGGTGAACAGGTCGTTACGGCTCGGGTCGTAGATGACGGCCTGTTCGACCTTGCCCTTGACAGCCAGCGCGATGCTGACGCAGTAAATTGGAAAGCCGTGGATGAAATTTGTGGTGCCGTCCAGCGGATCGATGATCCAGACGAAATCGGAGCCCTGGGCGCCGTGTGTCTTCCCCGATTCCTCGGCCCAGATCGCGTGGTGCGGGTAGGCCGTGAGCAAGGTCTCGATGATCGCCGCCTCGCTGGCGTGATCGACCTCTGTCACGAAATCGTTGACCTGCTTTTGGGAGATGCGAACGGCTTCGACATCGAGCGCGGCTCGGTTGATGATGGCGCCGGCGGCGCGAGCGGCCTTGACGGCCACATTGAGCATGGGATGCAGGTTGGGGGAAGACATAAGAAATTTTTAAGAACGGAGAAGGCCGGCTCCGGCGATGCGGGCGGCGGGCGAATAGCTGCATTTTCCCATGAAACCGGAAACCTTTGACCGGGCGCAAAGTCTGGCCCGGCCGCGCACCCAACAATGTCACAGGGCAAACGCGCAGCAGGAGGCCTTCTCTCATGGTCGACGTCATTCTGGAATCCAAACGCTGGGTCAGTGCACACCCGGGCGACGAAGAGGGGCAGGTTGAGACCTGGCTCGTCGACGAGGGCGACCATGTCGAGGCCGGCCAGCTGATTTGCAAGGCATCGCTGCAGCAGGAGGTGATCGACGTGGCCGCTCCGGAAGAAGGTGTGGTGGAGCAGATCGCCGTGGCATCGGGCGAGCGCTTCGGGCCTGGTTACATCCTGGCGCGCCTCGTCAACGTCTGAGAACGCGCATCCGCGGGGCTGAGACAATCGGTCCCGTGAATACCCGTTTCATCCTCATCAACACCAGCCACGCGGGCAACGTGGGCGCCGCCGCTCGCGCGCTGAAGGTGATGGGCTTCGATGACCTGGTGCTTGTCGCGCCGCGCTGGCCCGACGTGCTCACGCGCGAGGAGACGCTGCAGCGCGCCAGCGGCGCGACCGACGTGCTGGAGAAGGCGCGGATCGTGGCGACGCTGGACGAGGCCCTGGAGGGAGTGACGTACCTGTGTGCCACGGCCATGACGCCGCGCGACTTCGGTCCGCCGACTTTCACCCCGCGCGAGCATCTCGCCAGCCTCGCGCCAACCGTGCATCACGTCGGGTTCCTGTTCGGTTCGGAGCGGTTCGGGATGATGAACGACGACGTTTACCGCTGCCATGCGGCGCTGACCATTCCCACGGACCCACGATACGGCTCACTCAACCTGGCCTCGGCGATCCAGGTGATCGCGTATGAGTGGCGCATGGCGCTGGGCGGGTTCCTGTCCGCCGATGGGGCTCGCGCCCGGACGGAGGTCCTGGCAGATGCGAAATCAGTCGCCGGACTGCTCGCCCACTGGGAACGCGCCCTCGTGGACATCGGCTTCCTCGACCCGGCCGCGCCCAAGAAGCTGATGCCCCGGCTGAACCAGCTGTTCAACCGGTCGCAGCTCACCCCTGAGGAAATCCACATACTGCGTGGTGTTGCCAAGGCGATGTCGGAAGCAGCCTCCGGGGTAAAACGATAGACTGAGGCATAAGCAAATAGCCCAGCTGCGCCATGTTCACCCGACTGCGTTCCGATATCCAGTGCATCCTCGACCGCGATCCTGCCGCGCGCACGACGTGGGAGGTGATCACTTGTTATCCGGGCCTGCATGCCGTGGTGATGCACCGGCTGGCGCACTGGCTGTGGACGCATGGCCTCAAGTGGCTGGGACGCTTCATCTCCATGTTTGCGCGGTGGTTGACCGGCATCGAGATCCACCCCGGCGCCGTGCTCGGCGAGCGTGTCTTCTTCGACCATGCCATGGGCGTGGTGGTGGGCGAGACCGCCGAGATCGGCGACGGCTGCACGATCTACCAGGGCGTGACGTTGGGCGGCACCTCGCTGTACAAGGGTACCAAGCGGCACCCGACGCTTGGCCGCGACGTGGTGGTGAGCGCGGGTGCGAAGGTGCTGGGCGGTTTCGTCGTGGGTGACGGGGCGAAGATCGGCAGCAACGCAGTGGTGATCAAGCCGGTACCTGCGGGCGCGACCGCCGTGGGCATCCCTGCGCGGATCATCCCGTCCAAGGACGACACCAGCGCCGATGTGACCGGGCATCCGGCCAAGTTCTCGGCCTACGGCATCACGCTGGAGGACGATCCGCTCAGCCAGGCGATGAAAGGCTTGATCGACAGCGCATCGTCACAGGACCACCAGATCGCGCTGCTGTGGCAGGCGATCGAGAAGCTCTCGGCGACGCGCAAGGAGAGCGACTGCGTGCCCGATGACGCCGCGCTGAAGGAATGTTTCGAGGCGGAAAAACTATCGCAGCTGGTCGGCAAGTGATGAGGCCGTCATTGCGGGCTCGACCCGCAATCCATTTTGGCGCGCGAAGATGGATGCCGGATCAAGTCCGGCATGACAGCCTTTACTTCCCCGGGCGAACCGCCGACTTCGGCCGCCAGCCCTTGCAGACCTCGTCGTTCGTCTCGAGGTAAGGCCCGCCGATCAAATCCACGCAGTACGGCACGGCCGCGAAGATGCCGGGCACGACTTGCTCGCCGTTCGGGCCCTTGAGGCCCTCCAGCGTCTCCTGGATCGACTTGGGCTGGCCGGGCAGGTTGATGATCAGGCTTTTGTCGCGGATGACGGCGCATTGGCGTGACAGGATCGCTGTGGGCACGAAGCGCAGGCTGACCTGGCGCATCTGCTCGCCGAAGCCGGGCATCTCCTTGTGGGCGACCGCCAGCGTCGCCTCGGGCGTCACGTCTCGCGGCGCGGGGCCGGTGCCGCCAGTGGTGAGCACGAGCGAGCAGCCTGCATCGACCAGCTCGATCAACGCGGCGCTGATGCGCTCCTTCTCGTCGGGAATCAGGCGCGGCTCGAACGTGATCGGGTTCTTCAGCGCGCGCGTGAGCCAGTCCTTCAGCGCGGGCAGGCCCTGGTCTTCGTAGACGCCGCTGGAAGCACGGTCGCTGATCGAGACGATGCCGATGCGGACGGGGTCAATGGTCTCTGGGGTCATAGGTGGCGTCATCCGGTTCGGGCTGGTCGTTCTCGCCGGACAGCTGCGAGCGCACCAGCTGGAAGATTTCACGATAGGCCCGCCCATGGCGCGGCGCAAGGCCCTTTGAAATGGAATCCTGGTCCGGCTGCACGTCCTTGCGGGCCTGTCGGATCAACGCGCGCAGTTGCTGGGTGTCGGTCTGCGGATAGGCGCGCAGCCATTCGTCGAGCGCGCCTTCTCGGGCGACCAGGTCGTCGCGCCATTTCTCGGCTTGGTGCAGGGCGAGCGCCTCGCCGGCCGAGCCCCTGCGCTGCTCTTCCAGCGCATCGCGGACGGCCTGGCGCGTTTCCTCGTCGAGGCCACGCATCAGCTTGCCGATGAACTGCATCTGACGCCGCTTGCCCTCGAAGTTGGTGATGCGCTTGGCCTCGACGACGGCGTCGGAAAGCTTTTCGGGCAGCGGCAGGCGTTCCATGAGGTCGGCGCGCAGGGTCAGCAAAGCTTCACCCAGCTTTTGCAACTCGGTGCTCTCGCGTTTCAGGTCGGTCCTGCTGGCCTCGGTGGTGCCTTTGAGCTCGGCCTTGAGCTCCAGGTCCAGCTCGCTGCCTTCGGCGACGAACTGGCCGCGCACGAAGTAGCCTTTTTTTGGTTTGCGTGACAAAGGGGTTCGAAGGTGCGTGTTGGGTGGGGCAAGTATCATAGCCCCGCTATGACAACCAACTCCGCCTTCCGTCCCGCCACCGGTTTTGCCTACAGCCGAGCCGCCTTCGAAGAACTGGTGGATACGGCGCTTGCCCATGCGAAGAAACTGGGCGCGACCGATGCGGGCGCCGAGGCGTCGGAAGGCTGCGGTTTGAGCGTGTCCGTGCGCAAGGGCGAGCTGGAGAACGTGGAACGCAACCGCGACAAGTCGCTAGGCGTCACGATCTACGTGGGCCACCGCCGCGGCAATGCCAGCACCTCCGATTTCTCGCTGGCGGCGATCGAGCAGACGGTGCAGGCCGCCTACGACATCGCGCGTTTCACCGCCGAGGACCCGGTGGCCGGCCTGCCTGAGGCAGAGGACATCGCCCAGCCCGACGAGCAGCCCGACCTGGACCTGTTCCACCCCTGGGACATCGACAGCGAACAGGCCGCGCGCATCGCGCTGACCTGCGAGGCGGCGGCATTCGCTACCGACAAGCGCATCACCAACAGCGAGGGCGCGGGCGTTTCGGCCCAGCAGAGCCACTTCTTCAGCTCTCACACCCGGGGGTTCCGCGGGGGCTACGCCAGCTCGCGCCATTCGGTCTCGGTGGCGCCGATTGCCGGAAAGGGCAGCGACATGCAGCGCGACGCCTGGTACAGCTCCATGCGCAGCGCCGACGAACTCGCCGCGCCCGAGGCCGTGGGCCGCTATGCGGCCGAACGCGCGCTCGCAAGGCTGAAATCACGCAAGATCGCCACGCGCGAGTGCCCGGTGCTGTTCGAGTCCCCTTTGGCCGCGGGCCTGCTCGGCGGCTTCGTGCAGGCCGTGAGCGGTGGTTCCCTGTACCGCAAGAGCAGCTTCCTGCTCGATTCACTGGGCAAAAAGATCTTCCCCGACCACGTGGACGTGGTGGAGGACCCACACGTGCGGCGCGGCAAGGGCAGCGCGCCTTTCGACGAGGAAGGCGTGCGCACCAAGGCGCGCAAGGTGGTGGATGCCGGGCAGGTCCAGGGCTACTTCCTCAGCAGCTACTCGGCGCGCAAGCTGGGCATGAAAACCACTGGCAACGCAGGCGGCTCGCACAACCTCACACTCAAGTCGCGGCTGACGGATCGCGGGGACGACCTGCCGGCCATGCTGCGCAAGCTGGGCACGGGCCTGTTCGTCATCGAGCTGATGGGTCAGGGCGTGAACTACGTGACGGGCGATTACTCGCGCGGCGCCAGCGGCTTCTGGGTGGAAAACGGCGAGATCGCCTATCCGGTGCAGGAGATCACCATCGCCGGCAACATGAAGGACATGTTCGCCGGCATCCTTGCGGTGGGAGCGGACACCTACAACTACGGCGCGAAGACCGTGGGCTCGGTGCTTATCAACCGGATGAAGGTCGCTGGGTCATGAAAGGCCTGTCATTGCGGGCTTGACCCGCAATCCATCGTGGCGCGCCTGCATGGATGCCGGATCGAGTCCGGCATGACAGCCGAAATCAACCCGCCAGGGCCGCCTTCACGGCGGCGGAAACCTGGCCCATGTCGGCCTTGCCGGCCAGTTTGGCCTTGACGGCGCCCATGACCTTGCCCATGTCGCCGGGGCCCTTGGCGCCCAGATCGGCCACGATGGCCCTGACCTCGGCGGCGATCTCGTCGGGCGACAGGCGGGCGGGCAGGTAGACCTGCAGCACGGCAATTTCGGCCTTTTCCTTGTCCGCCAGATCCTGGCGTCCGGCTTTCTCGAAGGCTTCGATGCTGTCTTTGCGCTGCTTGAGCATCTTGTCGACGATGCCGATCACGGCGATGTCGTCCAGCTCGATTCGCTCGTCCACTTCCTTTTGCTTCATGGCCGCCGTCAGCAGGCGGATGGTGCCCAGGCGCTCGCTGTCCTTGGCGCGCATGGCGGCCTTCATGTC
>JAQZBU010000046.1 GCA_029237735.1 Ramlibacter sp.
TTGCAGCCCATCCAGCGTCCCAGCTGGAACTACCGCACGGAAGACGGCGGCGGGATGATCCTGGACATGATGTGCCACTGGCGCTACGTGCTGGACAACTTGTTCGGCGAGGTGAAGTCGGTGTCGTGCATTGGCGCGACGCACCTCCCGCAGCGCTGGGACGAGGCGGGCAAGCCCTATACCGCGACGGCGGATGACGCCGCCTACGCGACGGCAGAACTGGTCGGCCACAACGGCGAGCCGGTGGTGGCGCAGATGAACATGTCGTGGGCGACGCGCGTGCGCCGGGACGACCTGGTGACTTTCCACGTCGATGGCACGCACGGCTCGGCCGTGGCGGGGCTGCAGGACTGCCGGGCCCAGTCGCGGGTAACGACGCCGCGCCCCGTCTGGAACCCGGACGTGAAGCAGACCATGAACTTCTTCGACCAATGGCAGGAAGTGCCGGACACGCAGGTCTACGACAACGGCTTCAAGATCCAGTGGGAGCACTTCATCCGCCACGTGGTGGAGAACGAGCCGTATCGCTGGAACCTGGCCGAAGGGGCCAAGGGCGTGCAACTGGTCGAGGCCGCACTGCAAAGCTGGAAAGAGCGCCGCTGGGTCGACGTGCCCGCGCTGAAAGTTTGAGGCGCGCGATGGCACTCTCACTGCAATTGCCGTCCGCCACGGGCGGACTCGCACCCTACACCCTGCGCGGCACATCGCCGGCGCGGCCGCCTGCGGGCGCCAGGTTCAACCGCATCGCTTATTCCGCGGCACACGTGGTCGCCGACCCGCTCGCGGCCATCGACCCGTGGCTGCAATGCGCAGTGGATTGGGACGCGACCATTGCTTACCGGCAGCGGCTGTGGTCATTGGGTCTGGGCGTGGCCGAGGCAATGGACACCGCGCAGCGCGGCATGGGCCTGGACTGGCCCACGTCGCTCGAGCTGATCCGCCGCTCGCTCGACGCAGCGCGGGACAGGCCGGGTGCGCTCATCGCCTCGGGCTGTGGGACGGATCACCTCGTGCTGGAGAACGTCCGCACCGTCGATGAAGTCATCGCCGGGTACGAAGAGCAGATGGCCGCGATCGAGAAACTCGGCGGCAAGCTGATCGTCATGGCCAGCCGCGCGCTGGCCCGCGTGGCGAAGGGCCCGGCCGACTACGAGCGCGTGTACGACCGCATCCTGCGCCAGGCGAAGCAACCCGTCGTCCTGCATTGGCTGGGCGACATGTTCGATCCGGCGCTGGCGGGCTATTGGGGCAGCGCCCACACCGATGCGGCGATGGACACCGCGCTCGGCGTGATCGCCGCCAACGCGTCGAAGGTCGACGGCATCAAGATCTCGCTGCTGGACAAGGACAAGGAAATCGCCATGCGCCGGCGCCTGCCCACGGGCGTGCGCATGTACACGGGCGACGACTTCAACTACGCGGAGCTGATCGCGGGCGACGGCTTCGGCAGCGAGCCGACGCACGGCAAGAGCGACGCGCTGCTGGGCATATTCGACGCGATCGCGCCGGCCGCCAGCGCCGCGCTCGGCGAATTGGCGCAAGGCAACGTCGAGCGGTTCCACGCCATCCTCGGGCCCACGGTGCCACTGTCGCGCCACATCTTCGCCGCGCCCACCCGCTTCTACAAGACCGGTGTGGTGTTCATGGCATGGCTCAATGGCCACCAGAGCCACTTCACGATGGTCGGCGGCCAGCAAAGCACCCGATCACTGCAGCACCTGGCCGAGCTGTTCCGGCTGGCGGACGCCGCCAACCTGGAGGATGTCATTGCGGGCCTGACCCGCAATCCATCTTCGCGTGCCAACATGGATGCCGGATCAAGTCCGGCATGACAAGCTTTCTATGCGTGATTTCTCCCAAGACCCTCGCTGGCTGTCCATCAACACCGCCACGGTGCGCAAGAGCCGCGGCGTGGACCTGCCACTGCCCCAGATCATCGAAGCCTGCGCGCAAAGAGGTATCCGCGCCATCTCGCCTTGGCGAGACCAGGTCGCCGCCGCCGGGCTGGACACAATTTCGAAACTCGTCAAAGCTCACGGACTGGAACTCTCGGGCTACTGCCGAGGTGGAATGTTCCCCGCAGCGGATGCGAAGGGCCTTGCCACAGCGCGTGACGACAACCGCCGCGCCGTGGACGAAGCCTGCGAACTCAATGCGAAGTGCCTCGTCCTGGTGGTGGGCGGGCTACCCGGTGCGTTGGCGGGCAAGGCCGCGCACAAGGACATCGCCTTGTCACGCAGCCAGGTACGCGACGGCATCGCCGAGTTGCTGGATTATTCGCGCACGGTGCGCATGCCGCTCGCGATCGAGCCGCTCCACCCGATGTACGCGGCGGACCGCGCCTGCATCAACACCATGGAACAGGCGCTGGATGTGTGCGACGAGCTGGATCGCGAACGCACCGGCGCCCTGGGCGTCGCGGTGGACGTGTATCACGTGTGGTGGGATGTGAAATTGCAGGCGCAGATCGAGCGCGCCGGGCAAAACCGGCTGCTCGCGTTTCATGTCTGCGACTGGCTCACGCCCACCACCGATCTGCTGAACGACCGTGGAATGATGGGCGATGGGGTGATCGACATCCCGCGCATCCGCGGGTGGATGGAGACGCAGGGGTTCGCCGGCTACAGCGAGGTCGAGATTTTCTCGGCTGCCAACTGGTGGCAGCGCGAGCACGGCGAGGTGCTGGATACCTGCATCCAGAGGCACCGCACCGTGGTTTGAACGGGAATCAGCCCGCCACTTGCAGGCCCGAACGGGCGCCGCCGGTGGTCGTGGTGCCGCGCGCGCTGTTGGACGCGCCGAATTCCACTTCGCCCGACAGCTGGCCGCCCTCTTCGATGACGATCTTGCCATAGCGCACGTGGCCGGTGACCTTGCCCGTCGCGAAAATGGTGAGCTTCTGGCGCACGGTCAGGTTGCCGTCGAACACGCCGCGGATCTCGGCGATGTCGATGTCGGCCGAGCCCTTGAACGAGCCGCGCTCTGAGATCTGGATGACGCGCGAGTCCATCGTCGCTTCCACGGAGCCTTCCACGACCAGCGTGTCGCAATCGGTGATCTCGACGCCCTTCAGCTTGATGTTCGGGCCCACCGTCAGCTTGCTCTCGCCGTCCTTGGCAGGCGCGGTGTTCGCCGCCGGCGCAGTAGGCGCGGCAGCGGCGGTCGTGCCGGCGGCGGCAGCTGCATTCGGGTTGGATCCCTGGTTACGCTGGCTGTACGCGTCCGGTTCGCGCTTGTTGAAGAAGGGAGATTGCATGGCCATGGTGTACTTCCTCTGAGTGGCGTTGAAAGAGCTGCCGATGCTACGGAGGAGCAGGCTTACATGTGCATGGTGCTGAGCAATATCGGTAACCAAATCCGCGACAAGCAACATCGTGTGCGAGTCGAGGGGAAAAAAATGATCGCCTGGATCCGCAATTTTCTCAAGTTGTGCCTGCTGTTGGCGTGCGCATGCGCGGCCACCGCGCCACGCGCCTCGGATGACCCGCCCATCGACGTCGGCGCGGGCAACCTCCTCGTGGTGCTGCGCGAATCGCGCGGCGCCAACAAACAGGACGAAACCCTGCGCCCCTTCGGCAAGATGCGCGGCGTGCTGCCGAACGGCCAGGAGGTCGATCTGGACATCAGCTGGTACAAATATCTCGGTGACATGCACATCCGCCTGGTGTTCGACGGCGGCCAGACGATGCAAAGCGCATCATCGGAGGACCTCGAACGGCTGCGGCTCAGCCCCGAAGATGCGCTGAAACTCGCGATAGCCAACCTGCGCCGCGTTTACGGCGCCCCGGCCCCCCAGCCCTGGAGCGGCGGCCTGATGCAGGTGCAAAGCGGCGCCACGGACCTGAACAGCAGTTACTTCCTGGATCGTGAGTTCTGGCATGGGCTGCAGGCTTCGCACCCGGAGGGCTTGGTGGTCGCGGTGCCCCGGCGCGGCGGGCTGGTGTACGCCCCCGCGTCCGACGAAGCCGCCGTGTCCGACCTGCGCTTCAGCGCCGCGGCGCTCTATGCCGGTGGACCTGGGGCCCGCTTGTCTTCGGCGCTCTACTTGTTCAAAGATGGCAGGTGGTCGGTGTTCCAGCCGCCACAGGCGAATTAGCTATTCGCCGTTGTCGGCGTCGGATGTGAAGTAAACTTCTCAAATGACACCGATTTCTGACCCGTCCATTGCCACGGCGCTGCTGAGCCAGCGCAAGGCCAAAGGGTTGACGCAGCAGGCTGTCGCGGACATGGCCCACATCAGCCGACGCTCGCTAAGTAGCATTGAAGGTGGCAAGGACTGCACCGTAAGTACGCTCCTTGGCCTGTGCGACGCGCTGGATTTGAAGCTTGCTGCGCTGCCTGCATTGCACGGCGGCGCCGCCGAAGGGCATGTCCGCACGCCGCGCGAAATGTCCGACCAGCAAGCCGATCGGGAATTGGCCGAGGCCCTGCGGGTCCAGAGCATGCAGCCCCGCGAGCGCGCCCGATGGCTGCGTTCCAGCTGGGGCCGGCTGCAGGAACAAACCAATTCGCTTTACGCCGGAGTGCCGATGGGAACCGCCGGCGCCCGCCATTTCCGCACCATCGAGGAAAAGAACATCGCGGATCGGCGCGCCGAGACGGAGTTTGCCCTTCGGGTCATCGCGAGGCAGCACTGAGATGGCGGAAGCACCCAGACGCTATCCGACCGAGAACGACATCGTGTCGCTGGCAAGCGCGCTGCGCCGGCATGGTGTGCAATACGTTTTGATCGGCGGCGCCGCAATGGCCATCCATGGTTTCCCGCGGATGACAAAGGATCTGGACTTGTTCCTTCCGGTCGACCCCGAGAACAACAGGCGTTTGCTGGATGCGCTGAAGGACATACCGAACAGCTCGCGCGCATGGAAGGCTTTGCGGCCCGAATTCATGGACCAGGGGTACTCCACTTCGTTCGAGGGCGAAATCGCGATAGACCTGCTCTACGTAGCCGCCTCCAGGAAGTTCGACGACTTGCGCCATCACATCAAGCACATCGACTTCAACGGTGTCCAGATTTCAACGCTGGACATCGACGGCATGCTGGAATCAAAGCAGACAAACCGCGAGGAAGACATTCCGGATCGCCTCAAGCTTCAACGCTTGAGGACGGCGCTGTTCGAGCAGGAGCGCGATCGCAGGCTGGGAGCCCTTCCCGATCTGGCGCGCGATGCGGCACCGGCAGTTCGCCTTTTTGGCGAGATGGCCGCTGCTGCGCTGGCGACGGGCGACCCCATCAACTGGAAGCAGCTCGACGCAACGGTGCTCGCCGCGGGCTCGCGACTGGGATTGCCACCTGATGACCTTGTCGAGGCGGTATGCAGCCACAGCCCCGGCTCGGTTTATCCAGGCCGCCAGGCCGAACTGCGGCACGCCGCATCGGCGCACTCACCCCGGCCTTCGAAGGCAACGCCGCGCGCGGGCGGCGCCAAGAAATAAGCGCCCGAGCGGTCAGCGTAAGCGCGCGAGCGCTCAGCGCGCCGGCACTTCCAGCCTTCCCGCCACCACGAACTTGCCGTCGCCTTGCGGCGTCACCACCACCATTTCGCCAGTCGCGGGTGAAACGCCTGTCAGCGCGAGGATGGTGGAGCCGTGCGACACGAGCACCAGGTTGCCGCCCGAGGGCCTGCGCGACACGAGCGTTCGCATTTGCCCGATCTGGCGGCCTTGCGGGTCGGCACGGCCAAACAGGTTGCCCAGCGCGGGCGACGCCTGGGGCTCCGTGCCAAAAGCGAGACGCGCGGTTTCGAGGCAGCGGCACCACGGGCTTGAAAGCACCTGCGCCACCGGGATGGCGCGTGCGCGGAAGGCCTCTCCTACCACCCTCGCGTGGGCCCGGCCTTCGTCGGAGAGGTTGCGCTGTGTTGCGCAGTCGGCCAGGCGCATGCCTTCGGGATCTCCGACGCCCGGGGTCGTGAGGGCATGTCGCATCAGCACGACCTGACCGCCGCCTTTGAGCAACGACCACAACGATTCGTCGGCGCGAGCGGCGGAAATCGCCGACATGGCAAGCAGCAATGCAGCGGCGATGGCCCGGCGCTTGCGCATGACGCAATCCGTCAATACGACACGGCGTAACGGCCGCCGCGGAACCGCAGCACGGCCGATTTGGGCCTGATCTCTTCCAGCGTGACGCCGGAGCCGAGGTCGGCGCCCTCGGTCATCACCTGGCCATTGACGATGAGCATGCGTTGCGCCTTGTTGGCCGTGTACACACCGCCCGTGATCACGAGCTTGGGCGCATCGGGGGGCAGGCCGGCCACGGGCGCCGGCGGCGGAGATGGAGGAACCACGACAGGTGGCACGTAGGGCGACGGCTGCGGCGCCACGTTGGGCACCACGGGCGCGGCCTGCGGTGGCGCTGCCACTTGAGGCGCCGGCACGCCCGGCTGGGTGGACGCGCTTGCGCCGTTTGGCGCGTTGGGCGTGGTGGGGCCCGCTGCAGGCGCTTGCGCTGGCGGCTGCACCGGTGGTTGTCCCGGCGGCTGCACCTGCGGTTGCGCCGGCAATGGCGCCGCAGGCTGCGCAGTCGGCCCCACGGCCGGGCCCGCCTGGGCCATGGCGCGAGCCGTCGCGCCCACGCCGACTTGCCCTGGCATCGGCGGCGGACTGCCCGCCGGCCGCTGCATGCGAGGAGGCGGCGCGGTGGCAACGGTGGGCGAGACCACCACGGGTGGTGGCAAGACGACGGCCGCGGGCACGACCGGCGGTGCAACAGTGGGCGCGACAGGGGGCGGGGCCGTCACGCGGGGCTCTGCTTCCGGCAGCGCGGCCACCTGCACCTGGCCCGTCGCAGGGAGTGGATCGCGATACAGGTACCACCCCGCCACAGCGAGTGCGGCAATCCCTGCCGCGCTGGCCGCCCACAAGCCTGCGCGCAAGCCCGCGCCGCGTGGGCTGTCACCCATTGACGCGCGGCCCGGCTGGGCGTGGATACCGCGCGCAGGATCGCGCTCTCGCTGGGCGTCGGCTTTTCTCAGGGCATCGAGGATGTATGACATGGCGTGAGCGGCCCTAGAGCCTAGAGATCTGTGCGCAGCCGCGGCTCTTCGACCCCGGCGGCGCGATTGAGTTGCATGAAGGTCATCGGGCCTGGTTGTCCGTCCGCGGCGAGCCCGTGCGCCAGCTGGAACGCGCGCAGCCGGGTCCTGAGCTGCGCATCGAATTCGCGGCGCGGCGCAGGCGGCGCGGCGCCGTCGCCGCCGAGCTTCGTTGCGATCCACTCCACGGTCTCACCGCTGGGGTTGGACGCCAGGCCGGAGTAGCCGGGCGGCGTTCGCCAGAGGGTAGCGAAATCGCCCTGCCAGCGCGCGGCCAGGGCTGCGAGCGTGACTGTTTGCTCGGTGCCCGCCGCGCGCAAGGTCGCGCTGTCGCGACCCAGCGCGGTGAGCAGCGCGTAGCTAGGCGCACCCGTGGCCGCGTCGAGCGTCAGGATGCCGGGCCGCCCAAGTTCACGGATCACGGCCAGGCTCAGGTTCCTGCTGAAGCACTGCAATTGCTCCTTCTGCAAGGCGCGGCAAGCATCCCCGTCCGGCGGCGTCACCTTCCACGCTTGCGCAAGCTCGCGCCACGCCGCGTTGCTGTCCCGCAGCAGCTCGGGCGCGGGGGCCGATGCCGGCGGTGCGGGCGGTGAAGCCACCGTCACCACCACTGACGAGGCGGGGGCCGCGGCGGACGCCATCGTGGCTGGCGCGGCGGCGATCGGGCTGGCGTGGGGCGGGGGCGGCGCAGGCTCCCGCGCCACGTTCGCAAGGATGGCAAACAGGCCCGCGCCTGCCGCAACCCCCAGCGCCCACACCCCGACCGTGCGGCGCGTGGACGACGACGCGATCGCGGGCGGTGCATCGAATACTTCCGCGGCCGCCTTGTCGACCGTGGCGCGGTCCACCGCCGCCTGGCTGTTGGCGAAAGCGCCCAGCAGCGCCCGGTCGCACAGAAGATTGATGCGGCGCGGCACGCCTCGCGAGAGATCGTGCACTCGCTGCAAGGCCTTGCGCTCGAACGGCAAAGGCCGGCTCAGCCCCGCTACCTCGAGGCGGTGCCGCACGTAGTGCGCGGTTTCGGCCGGGGTCAGCGCGCCCAGGTGATATCGCGCGATCACGCGCTGGGCCAGCTGCTCCAGCTCCGGCTGCGCCAGCATGTTGCGCAGTTCGGGCTGGCCGATCAGGACGATCTGCAGCAGCTTGCGCTCGGGCGTCTCCAGGTTGGTGAGCAAGCGAAGTTGCTCCAGCACCTCGGCCGAGAGATTCTGCGCCTCGTCGATGATGAGAACGTTGTTGCGCCCTGCCGCATGCGCCTGCAGCAGGAACTGATTGAGCGGATCGAGGTAGTCCTTGACGGTGGGCGGATGCTCGCGGCCGGGGACTGCGATGTGGAACTCATCGCAGATCGATTGCAGCAGCTCGATGACGGTGAGCTTCGGATTGAAGATGTAGGCAACGTTGCAGTCCTTGGGGATCTGCTCGAGAAAGAGGCGGCAAACCGTCGTCTTGCCCGTGCCGATCTCGCCGGAAAGCAGGACGAAGCCGCCGCCCCCGCCCAACCCGTACAGCAGGTGCGCGAGCGCCTCGCGGTGGCGCTCGCTCATGAACAGGTAGCGCGGATCCGGCGCGATGGAGAACGGCTCGCTTTTCAGGCCGAAATAGGGAGCGTACATGGGCGCAAGGATAACCCGGGGGCGGGTTGCCCCGAGGGGCGTCACGGCTGGGCCGGCCGTAGCATCTGGCAACGAGGAGAAATCAGATGAGCAAAATTAGCCTGGCCCGCGCGGCCATCCTGTGCTGCATCACGCTCGGCGGTGGTTTTGCCGCCGCGCAGGATGGGCCGGTAAGCACCGGCGAGTTGAAAGAGAAGTGGATCGGCAAGACCGTGTCGGTCATCTTTCCAAACGCCTATACCGCCAAGCTTCAGATGGAGTCTGACTTCACGATGCAGATTTCCGGTGGCTACAACGATGTGGGCAAATGGCGTTGGCACGAGCCATCCGGTTACTGCGCGACCTGGAACAAGCTTCGGGCTCGCGAGGAGCGCTGCCTGACGGTAACCCGCAAGGGCGCCGAATATCAGGTCTTCAACCCCGACGGTACACTGAACGGCACCGTGACCGGGATCAAGTGACCTTCAGGTGGCCGCCACGGCCGCGGTGCGCCTGACCCGCCGAACGTTGAACGCGCTGGTGATGAGCACCGCCTGCATGAACACGAGCCCCAGCCATACGCCCTGGTACTGCCGGTGGTCCATCAATGCGCCGAAGAAGAGCGGCGCGATCGCCTGCCCGATGTCCAGCCCCGAATAGACAACGCCGTACACCCGGCCTGTCGCATTGGCAGGGGTCGATTTCTTGACCAGCAGGTCGCGCGAAGGCCCCGCAATGCCGCTGGCGAACCCCATCACGCCGAAAAGCACTGGTACAGCCAGCGCCGGCACCGGCGCGAGACCTATGACGAGCGCCACCCCCGCAGCGATCCCGAAGCCCGTGCCGACGATGCGCTCGCATCGCTCGGGGTTCGCGGCCAGGAACCCGCCCAGCACCATGCCGCCCGCGCTGCACACCATGTAGACGGTCAGGCACATCGCGGCGAGCGCGACCGGGACCTGGTGCAGCTGGCGCGCGGCCTCGGGCGCGAAGGCCTGGATGACGCTCAGCACCACGGCGTAGAAAAAGAAAAAACCGAAGCACATCCACACAGCGGGGATGCGCAGGAAATCGAAGTCACCCTCGGTTTTCGCCGACTCATGGTGCGGCACGCTGGCAGCCAGCGCCAGCTTGCCGCGGTTGAGCCACAGCACCAGCAGCACAACCAATACAAGCGTGCCGGCGCCCATCAAGGCCACCCGCCATGAGAAGGCGATGGCCAACGGGACGAGCAAGGCTGGCGCCAATGCCCAGCCCAGGCTGCCCGTGATCCCATGGAAACTGTAAGCGTGGCCCAGCCGCGGCGCGCTGACCTTGCGGTTCAGCAGCGTGTAGTCCACGGGATGGAACACGCCATTGCCCACGCCGGCGACGATCGACCACAGGGCCATCGTCCAGTAGCCAGGACTCGTGGCGAAGCCGAAGGCCGCGACGCCCAGAAGGCTCAAGCCGACGAACAGGATTGGGCACGGGCCATAACGGTCCACGAGGAAGCCGGACGCCGCCTGCACGGCACAGGAGACCACGAAGAACAGCGTCATCAGGAAGCCCAGCTCCGTGTAGCTGGCATTGAGCGCGTCCTTCAGCCAAGGGAAAAGCGGCGCGAGCAGCAACTGGCTGAAGTGGCTGATCAGGTGGGCCAGCCCGACCAGGCCGATGACTCCGGCGTCCTGGCGCAGGCTGGCGGTCGGCAGTGCAGCGTTGGCGGTGATGGAGCTCATGCTGCGAATCGTAGTGCGGACGCGGGTTTCTGAAATGCGACAGAACGCCAGCTTTCGGCGAGAATCAGCCAAAGCATAGTGCACCCATGGCCGGACGAATCCCATCGCAAGCCGCGCCGCTCGGCGACCCCGACGCCTTCCGCCCCAGCCGCCAGCGGCCGGTGCGGGTGCGGGCGCGCACGCTGTCCGCCGATAGCCACCTGCAGCCGCACGAGCACCCGTGGGCGCAAGTCGCGTATTGTTCGACGGGCATCGTGCAGGTGACCGCCGAGCAACACGCGGGCAAGGGCGACGAGGTCACCTTTATCGTTCCGCCATCGCGCGCCGTGTGGATCGCCCCGGGCGCGCGCCATGCCGTTCACGTTCTCGAACAGGCGCAGTTCCGCACCTTGTACATCGACGCTTCGGTGACGCCGCACGGCTGGGGGCGCTGCCGCGTGCTTGTTGTGTCTGCGCTGCTGCGCGAGCTGGTGCAGGCACTCGACGCGGCGTCGCCGCTGCCCAAGGCGCGCGAAGATCGGCTCACGGGCCTGGTGATCGACGAGATCACGCACGCAGACATCCAGGCACTCGGGGTTCCACTGCCCCATGCGCAGGCCGGCGACAAGCGCTTGCGTGCGCTGTGCGAGGCCGTGCTGCGCGCGCCTTCCGAGCGCGCGACGCTGGCTGAGTGGGCTGCCGGGTTCGGCGCGAGCGAACGCACGATGGCAAGGCTCTTTCGCGAGCAGTTGGGCACGAGCTACCAGCAATGGCGCCAGCAGGCGATCCTGGCGCACGCGCTGCCGATGCTCGCGCGCGGGATGCCGGTGAGCCATGTCGCCGCTTCCAGCGGGTATGCGAGCGACAGCGCATTCACGGCGATGTTCAAGGCGGCGATGGGTGAGCCGCCCAGCCGGTTCCAGGCCAAGACCTCCTGAATACCTGTCGCGCTCGTTCGGGCGCCCGTCTGACCCCAGGCGTTATTCCACCACCACGCCATCTTGCGCGGGGCGCGAGCTCAACTCGTGCACCGCCATGCCGGCGAGCATCGCAGCCGTCATGATCGCGGCCTGCCAAACGCCCGCGCCCATCGCCACCACGGCCGGGCCGGGACAGAAGCCCGCCAGCCCCCAGCCGACGCCGAAAACCAGCGCGCCGATCAGCAGGCGCTGGTCGATGTCCTCGTGGTTGGGGAGGTGCATGGCGCTGCCCAGGAATGTGGTCGTCCGCTTGCGCGCCACGGCGAAGGCGAACAAGCCTACCATCACCGCGCCGCCCATGACCATCGCGAGGGAGGGATCCCAGAGGCCCGCGACGTCGAGGAAGCCTATCACCTTCCCGGGGTCCGTCATGCCGGAAAGCAACAGACCAACGCCGAAAAGCAGGCCCACGAAAAATTCGATCACACGGTTCATGGTCGCTCCTTCAGGCGACGAGGTGGCGCGCGATATAAACGGTGGCGAAGCCGGCAGCCATGAAGGCCAGCGTCGCCGCCAGTGAACGCGGCGACAGACGCGCCAGCCCGCACACGCCATGGCCGCTGGTGCAACCCGAGCCGTAGCGCGTACCCCATCCAACCAGCAGGCCAGCGATGACGAGCATTGGCAGGCCCGCCTCCACGCGCACCACCGGCAACGGCGCGAACAGGCGCCACAGAACCGGCGCGGCGATCAACCCTGCGATGAACGCGATGCGCCATCCGGCATCCCCCGCTTGCGGCTTGACCAGCCCGCCCAGGATGCCGCTGATGCCCAGCACGCGACCGTTTAGCAGCACGAACAGCGCGGCGGCCAGGCCCAGGATGATGCCGCCCGCGAGGGAGGCCCAAGGTGTGAAGTGATTCCAGTCGATGTTCATTTGCTCTTCCGGCGCGACGGTTTACAAAAATTGTGCGTAAAAGGTCCGCACATGACCCCCACTGTACAGCCGTTATTTGACGAAGCGACCTGCACCTTCAGGTATGCCGTATACGGCAAGCCCGGCCATGCGTGCGCGATCATCGACTGCGTCCTCCCGCTCAGGACCAAAGCGCATTCATCGCGCGGACAAAGGCGGCGCGCAGGTCCGAGTCGGCTCGCTGCACGCGCCGCCCCGCGACGAACACGTCGCTGAAGTCCGCGTCCGGACTGGAAAATACGAGCGCGTCGAGGACGTGGCTCGCCGGCACGCCAAGCAGCGCCGGCGACACGGTATCGATCACCATGAAGTCGGCGCGTTGCCCCATTGCCAAGCCTGCCAGCGGCGCACCCGCAGCCGCCGTGCCGCCATCGAGCGCCCCCTGGAACAGCGCCGCCGCGCTGCTCTCGCACCAGGCCGAGCGCGCGGCGACATTGCGCTGGCGCAGCGTCAGGCGCTGCGAGTATTCGAGCAGGCGCAGCTCCTCCTGCCAGCTGCGCGTGACATGGCTGTCCGAGCCGATCGACCAGCTGCCGCTTTGCCCCATCCAACGCGCCAGGTCGAACACACCATCGCCCAGATTGGCCTCCGTGCTCGGGCAGACAACGATGGAGGCACCCTTGTGCCGCACGCCCTCCAGTTCCGCTGGCGTGCACTGTGTCGCGTGGACCAGGTTCCATCGCTCGTTCACCGGAAGCTTATCCAGCAGCCATTCGACCGGCCTGCGGCCATGCCGCGCGATGCAGTCGTCCACCTCGAGCTGCTGCTCGGCGATGTGGATGTGGACGGGCATCGACTTCCCGTACGTTGCCACTTCCAGGATCGCGCCCTCGTCCACGGCGCGCAGCGAGTGCAGCGCGACGCCGGTGGTGATGCGGTCACTTTCCCCTGCTTGCCTGCGTACTTCGCTCGCGATGCGAAGCACCGACTCCGGTGTAGAAGCAAAGCGTTTCTGGTCGTCGCGCAAGCCCTTCGCAGCGAAGCCCGAGCGCATGTACAGCGTCGGCAGCAACGTCAGGCCGATACCCGTGCGCTGCGCGGCGCGCACCAGCGCCATCGACATCTCGGCAGGGTCGGCGTAGGTGCTGCCGTCCGGCGCGTTGTGCAGGTAGTGGAATTCGCAAACCTGCGTGTAGCCAGCAGCCAGCAACTCGGAATAGAGGAATGCCGCGATGGCTTCCAACTGCTCCGGCGAGATGCGGTTCGCTGCGCTGTACATGCGGTCCCGCCAGCTCCAGAAATCGTCCTGCGCGCTGGCGCTGCGCTCCGCCAAGCTGGCCATGGCGCGCTGGAACGCGTGGCTGTGCCCGTTGACAAGGCCGGGCAGCACCGGCCCGGGCAACCGCTGGGCGCCGCCTTGCACTTCGGCCGATGCACCGCAGATGATTTGGCTCCATGCACCATCCGCGCCAACGCACAGCACGACATCCGGCGCCCATGCGCCGTTGACCCATGCCGCAGGCGCAAAAAAACGCAGCGCCTCACCTCCCATACAGGCCCCTGCACGCGGCCAGCGCCGCCGCCAGCATGTCCCGCAGCACGGGTTGCACGCCCGAAGCGAGCGAGCTGTCGTATTCATAGGGCGGCTCCTCGCCCATGTAGAGGCTCTGGCACATCTCGAGCTGCACGGCGTGCACATGCCCCTGCGGGTTACCGTAGTGGCGCGTGATGTACCCGCCTTTGAAGCGGCCGTTCACGACGTGGCTTACGTCGGCGAAACGCGCGGCGGCGCCGGCCACTGCCTGCGTGATGGCGGGGTGCGCGCTGGCACCGTCCGTGGTGCCGATGTTCAAATCCGGCAACACGCCCTCGAACAGCCAGGGAATCTCGGAGCGGATGCTGTGCGCGTCCCATAACAAGACGAAGCCGTGCTCGGCCTTGATTCGCGCAAGCTCGCCCGCCAGGGCGTCGTGATAGGGCTGCCAATACGTCTCGCGCCGCCTGCGGCGTTCCTCGGCCGACGGAGCCTGCCCCTCGCGATACAGCGCATCGCCGCTGAAGAACCGTGTGGGGCAAAGCTCGGTGTTCGACGCGCCCGGATACATGGGCGCATCGTCCGGCGGCCGGTTCAGGTCGATCACATAGCGGGAGTAACGCGGCCGCAGCACCGACGCGCCGAGCGCGGGCAGGCAGTTGTACAAGCGCGCCAGGTGCCAGTCCGTGTCCTCCACGCCCTGCGCCCGCGGCACGTAGTCGCTTCGCAGTTCCTCGGGGATTTCCGTGCCGACGTGCGGCATGCTCACGAGCAATGGCGACGTGCCGATGTTCAGCTGGAAACTCATCGCGGCCTTCCCCCAAAAACGGTTTGCCGGTGCGGATTGAAGCCCATCGCGTAAGCCAGTTGCGCCGGCTCGCGCACATCCCACAGAACAAAGTCGGCCCGCATGCCTTTTGCCAGCACGCCACGATCCTTCAGCCCCAAGGCCTGCGCGGCATGGCGCGTCACGCCGGCCAGAGCCTCCTCGGGCGTGAGCCGGAACAGGGTGCACGCCATGTTCAGCATCAAAAGCGGCGACGTGCAAGGCGAGCTGCCGGGGTTGCAGTCCGTCGACACCGCCATGGGCACGCCGAGCTTGCGCAGCAGGTCGATCGGCGGCACGCGCGTGTCCCGGAGGAAATAAAACGCGCCGGGCAAAAGCACGGCGACGGAGCCGGCGCGTGCCATCGCGGCTGCGCCCTCCTCGCCGAGCCACTCGAGGTGGTCGCAGCTCAGGGCGCCGTACCGGGCCGCAAGCCGGGCGCCGCCGCTGTCGCTCAGCTGCTCGGCGTGCAGCTTGACGGGCAGACCGAGAGCCTTCGCGGCCTTGAAGACCCGCTCGGTTTGCGCGGTGCTGAAGGCGATGCGCTCGCAGAACGCATCGACTGCGTCGACCAGGCCTTGCTGGTGCAAGGCGGGCAGCATCCGCAGCACATCATCGATGTACTCATCGGCGCGGCCTGCGTATTCCGGCGGAAGGGCGTGCGCGCCCAGGAATGTGGTGCGGACATCCACGGCCTGCTCCCTGGCGAAGGAACGCGCCACGCGCAAGGCCTTGGCCTCGTGATCCAGCGCCAGGCCATAACCCGACTTGATCTCGATGGTGGTGACGCCCTCGCCCATCAGCGCCCGCAGTCTCGGCAGGGATTGCGCCGCCAGTTCCGCTTCACTGGCCGCGCGAGTGGCCTTCACCGTCGAGGCGATGCCGCCCCCCGCACGCGAAATATCTTCGTAGCTCGCGCCGCCCAGCCTCAGCTCGAACTCGTGCGCGCGGTCGCCGCCGTAGACCAGATGCGTATGGCAATCGATCAAGCCGGGCGTGACGAGCGCGCCACGGCAATCGTGCTCTTGCTCGCAGCCTTTTCGCAGAAGCCCCGGCATTTGGTCGCGTGGCCCGATCCACGCAATGCGATCCCCCTCCACCGCGATCGCCGCGTCCTCCACCCATCCATAAGGCGTGCCCGCGGCCGCTTGCATCGTGGCCACACTGCAGCCCGTCCACAATTGCACGCTCACGACGCGATCTCGATCCACAAGCCATCCGGTGCGCTGACGTGCACGCGCCCACCCATGTCCAGGTGCCGCCAGGCCAGCGTCTGCGGCGGCAGCTCGATGGTCTGGCCTTCGAACGTGGCCTGGGCTTGCGCGGCTCCCGACCACAACGCCACGGCGCTGCCCGAAGAAACTGCCTGCGCGACGTCACCGTTCACCCGCTCCATGCGGCCGCGCCCTTGCCGCACCATCAGGTTGAAGTCCAGCGTCGGCCCATCCACGAGCTGGCATTCCACCAGTGCCGCGCCATCGAACACCACCGGTGTCGACGCGCACGTGTGGGTCTGCGGCGCCCCATTGATGGCCAGGCGCACGCCATTGCCCGACAGCACGGCGAACCACCGCTCCACGTCGTCGAAGCGCGAGAACGGGCCGTCCTGCGATAACTCGGCCACGGACAACCGCCAGTGCCAGTGCTCGCGCACGGGGAAGACGACCAGTTCGCGGGTGATGCCGAAACCGTTGCGCCACGGTGTGGGTGTGACGTTCTGCAATGCGATGCGGTGCCAACTCATGGTGTCATGCCTGAAACTGTCCTGCGAAACTGTAGCGCGTCCCAGGGTAGATGAGGCGGGCGATGCTGGCGACGTGCGCGCCGCTCACCGTCCGGCGCATCATCACGAGGCAGGGCTCGGTGCGCTTGATGGCCAGTTCCTTCGCCTCCAGTGCGCTCGGCAGGCAAGCTTCGATCGAGTAGCTGGCCTCGGTCAGCGGCGCATGCCGCAGCAGGTGCAAGGTGGGCGACGTCTGGTTGAAATCGGTGTCCAGGTATTCGGGCGCCGCGCTCGGGTTCACGTAGCGGTCCTCGTACTGGATGGGCACCCCGTTCTCCATATGGATGAGCACCGTATGGAAAACCGTCGCGCCCGCCCGCAACCCCAGCGAGATGGCCACCTCGGCACCGGCCTTTTCCCGCTCGGCACGGATCACCCGCGTGGTGTGCACATGGCCGCGCTCGACCACTTCCTCATGAATGTCCCGGATGGTGAGCCGCGAGGAGATACGGTGCAGCTGGGCCACTCGCGTCCCTGAGCCCTGTATCCGCGTGACGAGGCCTTCCGCCGCCAGCTCGCGCAGCGCGCGGTTCACCGTCATGCGGCTGATGCCGAACTGCTGCATCAGCGCGGCTTCGCTCGGCACCGGGTCGCCGGGCTTCCACTGGCCGCTGCCGATGTGCTGCTTGATCCAGGCCTTGACCTGCTCGTAGGCGGGAAGATCGCTTTTGCCCATGAGTCGAAGAATACCCCAGTTGACACAAGTTGTATAGACAACTAGGATTCGCCCGATCGAAGGAGCACCCCGATGTCGGACCTTTCCCAAGCCCCTTACCTTGACAGCAAGGCGCGCCCGGTGCGCGCTCCGCAGGGCACGCAATTGTCCTGCGCCAACTGGCAGATCGAGGCCGCCTACCGCATGATCCAGAACAACCTGGACCCGGCCGTGGCAGAAAATCCGGACGAGCTGGTCGTCTATGGCGGCATCGGCAAGGCCGCGCGCAACTGGCCTTGCTTCGACGCCATCCTCGATTCGCTGCGCAAGCTGCAGCCCGACGAAACCCTGCTGGTGCAATCCGGAAAGCCGGTCGGCATGTTCCGCACGCATGAAGGCGCGCCGCGCGTGCTGATCGCCAACTCGAATCTCGTGCCGAAGTGGGCTACCTGGGAGCACTTCAACGAGCTGGATCGCGCGGGCCTGATGATGTTCGGCCAGATGACGGCCGGCAGCTGGATCTATATCGGCTCGCAAGGCATCGTGCAGGGCACGTACGAGACTTTCGCGGAAGCCGGCCGCCAGCACTACAACGGCGACCTCGCCGGCCGCTGGGCGTTGACGGCGGGCCTGGGCGGCATGGGGGGCGCGCAGCCGCTGGCTGCGTCGTTCGCGGGGGCGTGTTCGCTCAACATCGAATGCCAGCAAAGCCGCATCGAATTCCGACTGCGCACGAGGTACCTGGACAAGCAGGCGAAGGACATAGACGAGGCGCTGCAGATGATCCAGCACCACACCTCGCGCAAGGAGGCCGTGTCCATCGGCCTGTGCGGCAACGCGGCCGAGATCGTGCCGGAGCTGGCGCGGCGCGCGCGCGCCGGCGGCATCAGGCCGGACATCGTCACGGACCAGACCTCCGCCCACGACATCATCAACGGCTACCTGCCGATTGGCTGGACGGTTGCGCAATGGCAGGCCGCGCAGAAGGACCCGACGCAGCACGCGCGGCTGACGCAGGCCGCGGGCGAATCCTGCGCGGTCCACGTGAAGGCGATGCTCGAGTTCCACGCCATGGGTGTGCCGACGGTGGATTACGGCAACAACCTGCGCCAAGTCGCCAAGGATTACGGCGTCGCCGATGCCTTCGCCTATCCCGGCTTCGTGCCGGCCTACATCCGGCCGCTGTTCTGCCGCGGCGTCGGGCCCTTCCGCTGGGTCGCGCTCTCGGGTGACCCGGAAGACATCCGCAAGACCGACGCGAAGATGAAGGAGCTGTTCCCCGACAACAAGCACCTGCACCAGTGGCTGGACATGGCCGAACAGCGCATCAGCTACCAGGGCCTGCCCGCGCGCATCTGCTGGATCGGCCTGGGCGAGCGGCACCGCGCCGGGCTCGCGTTCAACGAGATGGTCAAGACCGGCGAGCTGAAGGCGCCGATCGTCATCGGTCGCGACCATCTGGACAGCGGCTCCGTCGCCTCGCCCAATCGCGAGACGGAGAGCATGAAGGACGGCAGCGATGCCGTCAGCGACTGGCCTCTCCTTAATGCGCTGCTCAATACCGCCAGCGGGGCGACGTGGGTCAGCCTGCACCATGGCGGCGGTGTCGGCATGGGCTACTCGCAGCATGCGGGCGTCGTGATCGTCTGCGACGGAACACCCGAGGCCGCGCGGAAGATCGAGCGCGTGCTGTTCAACGACCCGGCCACCGGCGTGATGCGCCATGCCGACGCGGGCTACGACATCGCGAAGGCTTGCGCGCGCGAGAACGGCCTGAAGCTGCCGATGCTCGGATGAAGGGCGAAACGATCATCCCGGGCGAGCTCACGCTCGCCCAGCTGCGCCGGCTGTGTGGTGCCCAGCGCATCCCTGTGACGCTGGCGTCCACCTGCCGCGCGGGCATCCGCGCCAGCGCGGAACTGGTGCAGCGCGCCACAGCGGGGGACAAGCCGGTCTACGGCGTCAATACGGGCTTTGGCAAGCTCGCCACCACGCGGATCGCGAAAGACGACCTGGCGGTGCTGCAGCAGAAGCTCCTGCGCTCGCACGCCGTCGGCGTCGGCGATCCGCTCGACGAGCGCGTGGTGCGACTCGTCCTGTTGCTCAAGGCCGCGAGTCTCGCGCGCGGCTACTCCGGGGTCCGTGACGAAATAATCGATGCGCTGGTTGCAATGCACAACCTGGGCCTGACGCCGGTGATTCCCTGCCAGGGCTCTGTCGGCGCGTCAGGCGATCTCGCGCCCCTTGCCCACCTCAGCCTGCCGCTGATCGGCGAAGGCGAAGTGTTCTACCAGGGCGAGCGAATGCACGCTGCCCATGCACTGGAACGTGCAGGCATGCGGCCCCTAACGCTCTCGGCCAAGGAAGGGCTGGCCCTCATCAACGGTACGCAGGTATCGACGGCGCTGGCCATCGATGCCCTGCTCGCCACCGACCGCCTGTTCGAGGCCGCCGTCATTTCCGGTGCGCTGACGCTGGACGCAGCGCGCGGCAGCGACGGCCCTTTCGATCCGCGCATCCACGCGGTGCGCGGCCAACCCGGCCAGATCGACTGCGCCGCCGCCTATCGCGCCCTGATGGTGGGCAGCGAGATCCGCCAATCGCACCTTGAAAACGACGACCGCGTTCAGGACCCGTACTGCCTGCGCTGCCAGCCGCAGGTGATGGGCGCGTGCCTGGACCAGATGCGGTACGCAGCGCAGGTGCTGGTGCGCGAGGCCAACGCCGTCACCGACAACCCGCTCGTCTTCGCGCAGGAAGGTCAGATGCTCTCCGGTGGCAACTTCCACGCCGAACCCGTTGCGCTGGCCGCCGACGCGCTGGCCATCGCGATCGCGGAAATCGGCGCGATCACCGAGCGACGCATCGCGATGCTCGTGGATACCGTGGTGTCGCGCCTGCCGCCCTTCCTCGCGCCCGACCCGGGCCTGAACTCCGGCTTCATGATCGTGCACGTCACCGCCGCGGCGCTCGCTTCGGAGAACAAGTCGCTCGCCCATCCGGCCAGCGTGGACAGCCTGCCGACTTCCGCCAACCAGGAAGATCATGTGAGCATGGCGACGTTCGCGGCGCGGCGCCTGCAGCCCATGCTGAAGAACACCGCCCACATCGTGGCCATCGAGCTTCTGGCGGCCGCTCAAGGCATCGAATTCCTGCGTCCGCTGCGCAGTGCGCCCGGGCCGGAAGGCGTGCTGCGCCTGGTGCGCAGCGTGTCGCCCGCGATGATGCAGGACCGAAGCCTGGCCCGCGACATCGAAGCGGTGCACCACCTCGTCACGGCTGGCGACATCGGCCACGCCATCGAGCAGCAGATTCCCGAATTGCATGCCCTCAAGCTGTCATGAACATTGCGTCCCCATCACACCTCAACCCACGGAGACTCCCATGAAGAAGCTGCTCGCCCTCTCCCTTGCCGCCCTCGCCTGCGCGGCGCAGGCCCAGGACACCAAGGTCGCCGTCGCGATCTCGGGCTGGACCGGATTCGCACCCCTGACGCTCGCCAAGGAAGCCGGCATCTTCAAGAAGAACGGCCTGGATGTGAGCATCAAGAAGATTCCGCAGAAGGACAGGCACCTGGCCATCGCATCGGGTGACGTGCAATGCGCGGCGACAACGGTGGAAACCTGGATCGTGTGGAACGCGAACGGCGTCGCCACCACGCAGATCTTCCAGCTGGACAAGAGCTACGGCGCCGACGGCATGGTGGTCAAGCCGCACATCACGAAGATCAGCGACCTGAAAGGCAAGACCGTCGCGGCGAGCGCACCGGGCACTGCACCCTACTTCACGCTGGCCTGGATGCTCAAGAAGAACGGCCTCTCCGCCAAGGACGTGAAAGTGGTGAACCTGGAGCCGCAAGCCGCGGCCAACGCGATGATCGCGGGCAGCACCGACATCGACGCCGCCATGACGTACGAGCCCTACCTGTCCGCGGTGCGCGCCAAGCCCGAGGCCGGCAAGATCATCGCGACGACGCTCGACTACCCGATGGTGATGGACACCTTCGGCTGCACGCCCAAGTTCCTCTCGGAGAACCCGAAGGCGGCCAAGGCGCTGGCCGACAGCTACTTCGAGGCGGTGGAGATGATCCAGAAGGACCCGGCGAAGAGCTACGAAATCATGGGCGCCGACGTCAAACAAACCGGCGAAGCCTTCGCAAAGTCCGCAGGCTACCTGCGCTGGCAGGATCGCGCGGCCAACCAGAAATTCTTCGCGGGCGAGCATGCCGCCTTCAGCAAGGAGGCGGCCGAACTGCTGATGGAGGCGGGCATCATCAAGCAGTTGCCCGACATGAGCAAGCTCGCCGACACGCGCTTCCTGAAATAGCAAGAAGTTGTCATTGCGGGCTCGACCCGCAATCCATCGCCGCGATGGATCCCGGATCAAGTCCGGGATGACAGCCAACATCAATGAAACCTCTCGTTCAAGTCGAGCCCGGCGCGCGTATCGCGCTGGGCATCTCCTTCTTCGTGCTGTTCTTCCTCGTCTGGGCGGCGGCCACGCTGGGCGGGTTCGTGTCGAAGACCTTCCTGGCCGACCCGATCACGATGGTGCGGTCCGGCTGGGACCTCCTCGCCAACCAGGGCTTCGCCTACGACATCGGGATGACTGTGTGGCGTGTGCTGGGCGGCTTCGCCATCGCGGCTGTGCTCGCGGTGCCGCTGGGCGTGTTGATGGGCGCCTACAAGCCGGTCGAGGCCTTCTTCGAACCCTTCGTGAGCTTCGCGCGCTACCTGCCGGCGTCGGCGTTCATTCCGCTGCTGATCCTGTGGGCAGGCATCGGCGAGGCACAGAAGCTGGCCGTGATCTTCATCGGCTCTTTCTTCCAGCTGGTGTTGATGATCGCCGTGAGCGTCGGCAACACGCGCCGCGACCTGGTCGAGGCCGCATACACGCTTGGCGCGGGCGACCGCGGCATCGTAACGCGCGTGTTGCTGCCGTCTTCCGCGCCGGAAATCGCCGAGACATTACGCATGGTGCTGGGCTGGGCCTGGACCTACGTGATCGTCGCGGAGCTGATCGGCGCGTCCAGCGGCATCGGCCACATGATCACCGACAGCCAGGCCCTCCTGGCCACCGACCAGATCATCTTCGGAATCATCGTCATCGGCCTCATCGGCCTGGCCAGTGATTTCGCCTTCAAGGCACTGAACCGAAAGTTGTTCCCATGGGCGCGGCTCTGATTGGCTGTCATTGCGGACTCGATCCGCAATCCATTCGCATGACAAACATATGAGCATCCTCGACATCACGCGCGTCTCCAAGACCTTTCCCGGCGGCACCGTCGCACTGCAGGCAACGGACCTGTCGGTCGAGGAGAACGACTTCATCACCATCCTCGGCCCCTCAGGCTGCGGCAAGAGCACGCTGCTGCGCATGGTGGCCGGGCTTGACACACCCACCACGGGCAGCATCGAGCTGGACTCGCGCCCCGTGATCGGCCCCGGCGCGGACCGCGGCATGGTGTTCCAGAGCTACACCCTGTTCCCCTGGCTCACCGTGCTGCAGAACGTGTGCTTCGGCCTGCGCGAAAAAAGCATGCCGGTTGCCGAGCAGCACGCCATCGCGATGCAGTTCATCGGCAAAGTCGGTCTGAAGGGTTTCGAGGGTCACTTCCCCAAGCAACTCTCCGGCGGCATGCAGCAGCGTACGGCGTTAGCCCGTGCGCTGGCGAACAACCCGCGCATCCTGCTGATGGACGAGCCCTTCGGCGCGCTGGATCACCAGACGCGCGAGCTGATGCAGGAGCTGCTGCAGGGCATCTGGGAAGCCGAGCGCAAGACCGTCTTGTTCGTCACCCATGACATTGACGAGGCCATCTTCATGGGCAACCGAGTCGTCGTGATGAGCGCGCGGCCCGGCCGCATCAAGTGCGACCTGCCCGTTCCCATCGAGCATCCCCGCCACTACTCGATCAAGACCACGCCCGCTTTTACTGGCCTGAAGGCGACGCTCACCGAGGAAATCCGAATCGAGGTTCGACGGGCAGCGGGGCTGGCGGAGACCGCCGCGTAGCGCCTCGCCGGCCCGGCTTTGGGCAGATTCCTACACATGGCTCAGCCGTGATCCGACGGTTTCCCGCTCACGGATTTTCCAGAATTGCGCCTTGTGTGCGGCCTGGATGCCGCGCAATGCTGGAGATGTATCGATGAGTATGAATGTGCCCAAGGACACCAAGGAAGACAACCGGTCTCACGAGCAAAGACCCGAAGAGCAGGCGCACGCCGGGCTTTCCGGCGAAGGCGCGGCCAGCGCGCTCGCCCACATGATCTCGCGGGGCCGGCAGCAGCGGCACCAGACCGGGGAAGCGGACGACGCCGCTGGGAGCCAGCACCAATGAACGGCGCACGCCCCAAGCAGGACCCTATCCCGGCCGACACTCCCGCCGAGAGGGAAAACGCGGTTCCGCGCAGCGGCAACGGCGCCCAGACCGCGCTCGAGGCGATGCTGCGCAAGCGCCTGATGCGCGCGGGCGCGGAGCCCCAGCCACCGCAGCCCGACAGCGGGAGGCAGCGGAAGAAATAGCGGCGCTTGCGCTAACCTCGGCACATGAAGAAGAGTGCCGGGTTGCTGATGTACCGCCTCGTGGACGGCGAGCCGCAGGTGTTGCTGGCGCACCCCGGCGGTCCTTTCTGGCGCGCTAAAGACGACGGGGCATGGACGCTCCCCAAGGGCGAATATGAGTTGCCCGAGGAGCCGCTGGACGCCGCGCGCCGCGAGTTCACCGAGGAGACCGGCGGCGAGGCGTCGCCGCCTTTCCTGCCGCTCGGCGAAGTGGTTCAGAAAAGCGGCAAACGAATCCAGGCCTGGGCTTTCGCCGGCGAGTTCGACCCCACGCAGCTGCGCTGCAACATGTTCGAGATGGAGTGGCCACCGCGGTCGGGGCGGCGGCAAAGCTACCCCGAGATCGACCGCGTCGAGTGGTTCACGCTGGTCGACGCCAGGCGAAAGATGATTGCCGCGCAGATTCCGCTGCTGGAGCGGTTGGAAGCCGCGATCCGGGCGCGCGGCTCACCACTCAACGCATCAGCCGAAGCCCCGGTTTAAAAGACGGATTCCGCACGTAGCGCCGAATCAGTCCTGCGACCAGGGACGGCTGCGCCGACTGCGGCGTCCGCTGCGCCTGTGCGTCTGCCTGTGACGCCATCCTGTCCCAAGCCGCGCGCATGGCAAGCAGCGCGTCTTCCAGGCTCAACCTCGAATCGCCCTTGATGCGCTCCCAGTTCGCGCACAGCGAGCGCTCCGCGTCCTCGAACCGTCCACCGTATTGGGCGTGGCCGATGTAGCCCACGCAATACGCCGGCGCATAGTCTTCATAGTCCAGGCCCGGCTTGTAGTAGTGCTCGCGGCTGTGTGCACGCTCCCAGTGGGCGTCCTCGTCGCGTGCACCATCACGGCTGAGCACTGCCAGCGGCTCGTCACGCTCGGGGGCGTTGCACTCCTGCATAGTCTCCATGGTGTCTCCTTCGGATGGGCTTCACGCGATACTCGGCCATAAGCCAGGAATCTCGCGTAGGACTGCCCGCCGTAACTCGTGTGGGAGGGCACGACTGTTGTGCGCAGGAAACATCCAATGTACGTGCTCATCAGCTCCGCCGCTATACTTTCAATAGCATGAGGACTGCCACGTACTACGACATCCTGCGGGTGAGCCGCCAAGCCGCGCCCGAGAGCGTGCGCAGTGCCTACCGCAAGCTCGCCCAACGCTACCACCCCGACAAGTTGCAGGGCCACGACGACGCCGCCCGCGTCATGGCCGCGCTGAACGAGGCCTATGCCGTCCTGTCGGATCCGCACAAGCGTGCCCTGTACGACCGTTCCATCGCCGGCGCCCAGGCGCGGGCCGCCGCCGCGAGGCGCGTCGCAGTCCAGCCCCGCCTGCGCGAGCCGGCTTGGCCCTGGTGGCTGCTCTTCGCGACGATCGCTTTCGCCATGGCGGCCATCGGCATCGTGGCCTACCGCATGATCTTCCCTGCCGTTACCGTGGCGGCCATCCACGCCCCGAAGGTGGTGTCGAAGTAGTGTCGCCTTCGTGGCTTGAATGTGTGGCGCGGCCCGCGATACTTCGGGGCAACCGGAGAAACCCATGGACATCCAAGGAAAAGTCGCCATCGTCACGGGCGCCGCCAGCGGCATCGGCGCGGCCCTGGCGAAGAAGCTGGCCGCCGACGGTGCAAGCGGCGTGATGTTGGCGGACCTGAATCTGGAGCGGGCGCAGGGCGTGGCCGACGAGATCGGCAAGGTGGCGTCGGCCGTGAAATGCGACGTGAGCCGGGAAGCCGACATCCAGGCGCTGGTGACCGCGACGCGCGAGCGCTTCGGGCCGGTGGACATCTTCATGTCCAACGCGGGCATCCTCGGGCGGATGGGCGGCATCGAGCTGGAAGACGCCCTCTGGGACAAGATGTGGCAGATCCACGGCATGGCCCATGTCTGGGCCGCGCGCGCCGTGGTGCCCCAGATGATCGCCCGGGGCGGGGGCTACTTCGTCGTCACGGCATCGGCCGCCGGCCTGCTCAACATCGTCGAAAGCGCGCCGTACGGGGTGACCAAGCACGCGGCCGTCGCGATCGCCGAGTGGCTGCGCATCGCCTACGGCAAGCGCGGGCTGCGCGTCTCGTGCCTGTGCCCGCAGTCAGTGGAGACCGACATGACCCGGGGCGGCACCGGCTCGGCCGGGGTGAATGGCGTGCTCACCGCCGAGCAGGTGGCTGCCGACGTGCTGGCGACGATGCGCGAAGAGAAATTTCTCGTCTTGCCCCACCCGGAAGTAGCGAAGTACTTCCTGAACAAAGCGCAGGACTACGACCGCTGGCTTGGCGGTATGCAGAAGCTGTACGAACTGCATGCGGCCGGGCCGGCCGCATGACGTCGTTCTACTTGCCAAACAGGCCCACCGCGCCGATGACGATCAGGTAGATCGCGACGATGTAGTTCAGCAGGCGCGGCATGATGAGGATCAGGATGCCGGCGATGAGCGCGGCGACCGGGCCGATGTGGGGAACGAGGTTGTTCATGAATCTCGATAGTGATGGGGTCGGCCCAGTATGAGGCCAAGCCGGCCCGGCGGGGCCCGGCTGTAACGTCTCAACCAGGCTGCTTGATGACCCGCAGGTAAGGCTTGACGGTCTTCCAGCCATCCGGGAACAGCTTCTTCGCCTCTTCATCGGTCACCGAACCGGCGATGATCACGTCGTCGCCCTGCTTCCAGTTGGCGGGCGTGGCGACCCGGTGCTTGGCGGTCATCTGCATCGAATCGAGCACGCGCAGGATCTCGTCAAAGTTGCGGCCGGTGGTCATGGGGTAAGTCAGCATCAGCTTGATCTTCTTGTCGGGGCCGATGATGAAGACTGAACGCACTGTCTGGTTGGTTACTGCCGTGCGCCCGTCGGCCCCACCCGGCTCTTCGGCCGGCAGCATGTTGTAGAGCTTGGCCACTGCCAGCTCGGTGTCCGCGATCACGGGGTAGTTGACCTTACAGTTCTGCGTCTCCTCGATGTCGCCGACCCACTTGGTGTGGCTGTCCACCGGGTCGACGCTCAGCCCGATGAGCTTGGCGTTGCGCTTGGTGAACTCCGGCTCGATCCTGGCCATGTAGCCCAGTTCGGTCGTGCACACGGGCGTGAAGTCCTTCGGGTGCGAGAACAGGATGGCCCAGCTGTCGCCAATCCATTGGTGGAAGTCGATGGCGCCTTGCGTGGTC
>JAQZBU010000047.1 GCA_029237735.1 Ramlibacter sp.
TTTCAGTGCCGTAGGCGAGTGCCGCGACGGCCTGGGCACCTCCGATGGTGAACGCGCGGCTGACGCCGGCCACATACGCGGCCGCCAGCACCAGGGCGTTCTTCTCGCCCCGGGGCGTGGGCACCACCATGATGATCTCGCCTACGCCGGCCACGTGCGCCGGGATGGCGTTCATCAGCACCGATGAAGGGTACGCCGCCTTGCCGCCGGGCACGTAGATGCCCACCCGGTCCAAAGGCGTCACCTTCTGGCCCAGCAGCGAACCGTGCTCGTCACGGTAGCTCCAGCTTTCGCCGTTGGCCTTTTTCTGCGCCTCGTGGTAGGTGCGCACGCGCGCCGCTGCGGCCTGCAGGGCATCGCGCTGCCCCGCGGGAAGGGCGTCGAAGGCCGCCTTCAGTTCGCGCTGCGTGAGTTCCAGCTGGGTCATCGCCGCCGCGTCCAGCGCGTCGAAACGGGTGGTGTACGCGAGGACCGCTGCGTCGCCCCGGCGCTGCACGTCAGCCAGGATCTCGCCGACGCGCTGCTCGACTTCCGCGTCAGTCTCCGCGGACCATTGCAGGCGTGCCGTGAAGGCTTCCTCGAAACCGGCGCTGCGGGTGGCCAGGCGAAGCGGTTTAGCGGTCCAGCTCATGGCCTCAGTCCTTCCCGACCGCGGCGGCGAACGCGTCGATGACGCGGCGGATCGGTTCGCGCTTCAGCTTGAGCGCCGCCTGGTTCACAACCAGCCGCGAGCTGATGTCCATGATGCGCTCGACCTCGACCAGGTTGTTGGCCTTGAGCGTGTTGCCGGTGGAAACCAGGTCGACGATGGCGTCGGCCAGGCCCGTGAGCGGCGCCAGTTCCATGCTGCCGTACAGCTTGATGAGGTCCACGTGCACGCCCTTGGCCGCGAAGAACTCGCGCGCGATGTTGACGTACTTGGTGGCGACCCGCAGGCGAGAGCCTTGTCGCACCGCGCTCGCGTAGTCAAAGTCGGCCCGCACGGCCACGCTCACACGGCACTTCGCGATGCGCAGGTCCAGTGGCTGGTACAGGCCCGCGCCGCCGCCCCAGTCCGCGCTGTGCTCGATCAGCGTGTCGAGCCCGGTGACGCCCAGGTCGGCGCCCCCGTATTGCACGTACGTGGGCACATCGCTCGCCCGCACGATCACCACGCGCACGTCGAGCTGGCTGGTTGCCAGGATCAGCTTGCGCGACTTTTCCGGGTCTTCGAGCACCTCGATGCCGGCCGCTTTCAGCAGCGGCAAGGTCTCGTCGAAGATGCGTCCCTTGGACAGAGCGAGAGTGATCATGAAAACGTGGGAGCCATATTATCTGACCCGTTCGATGTCCGCGCCGATTGCGCGCAGCTTGGCTTCCATCTGGTCGTAGCCACGGTCCAGGTGATAGATGCGGTCCACGATCGTTTCGCCGTCTGCAACCAGGCCTGCGATCACGAGACTGGCCGAGGCGCGCAGGTCCGTGGCCATGACAACGGCGCCGGAGAGCTTCTCCACCCCTTCGACGACCGCGAACCGCCCATCGACCTGGATCTTCGCGCCAAGGCGCACCAGCTCGTTCACGTGCATGAAGCGGTTCTCGAAGATCGTTTCCGTGATCTTGGAGGGGCCCTCCGCGATGGCGTTGAGGGCCATGAACTGGGCCTGCATGTCCGTCGGGAAGCCGGGGTATTCGGTGGTGCGGAAACTCTGGGCCGTGAGCCGGTTGTGCGACTGGATGCGGATGCCATCATCCACCGCCGCCACGCTGGCGCCGGCATCGCGCAGCTTGTCGATGACCGCTTCGAGGTGGTCGGCTCGGCCGTGCCGCAAGACGACCTCGCCGCCCGTAGCCGCCACCGCGCACAGGAAGGTACCCGCCTCGATCCGGTCCGCCACGACCTGGTGGGTGCAGCCGTGAAGCTTCTCGACGCCGTGGATCACGATCCGGCTGGTGCCATGGCCTTCGATGCGCGCGCCCATCTTGATCAGCATCTCGGCCAGGTCGGTGATCTCCGGTTCCTGCGCCGCGTTCTCGAGCACTGTGTCCCCCTCGGCGAGTGCGGCCGCCATCAGGAAGTTCTCGGTGCCGGTCACGGTGACCATGTCGGTGCGGATGCTCGCGCCCTTCAGCCGCTCCTGGCCCTTGGGCAGCTTGGCGATCATGTAGCCGTGTTCGACCACGATGTCGGCTCCCATCGCCTGCATGCCCTTGATGTGCTGGTCCACCGGGCGCGAACCGATCGCGCAGCCACCGGGCAGCGAAACCGTGGCCTCGCCGAAGCGGGCAAGAAGGGGGCCGAGCGCCAGAACAGATGCCCGCATGGTCTTGACCAGTTCATAGGGCGCTTCGGGCGAGCTGAGCTTGCCCGCGTCGATGCGCACATTGCCGTGATCGTCGCGTTCCACGTCGACGCCCATGTTGCGCAGCAGCGTGAGCATGGTGGTCACATCCTGCAGCCGCGGCACGTTTTGCAGCGTGACCGGCTCCGCGGTGAGCAGCGCGGCACAAAGTTCGGGCAGCGCCGCATTCTTGGCGCCGGAAATCCGCACCTCGCCGTGGAGCTGGCGCCCCCCGCGAATCAAGAGCTTGTCCATGATGGGTTCAGTTGGTTTGGGCCGCCGCCCACTCGGCGGGCGTGAATGTCTTCATCGAAAGCGCATGCACCTCGTCCGTTCGCATTCTCGCACCCAGGGTGGCGTACACCCGCTGGTGGCGCTGGATCAGACGCTTGCCTTCGAATTCCGGGGAGACGATCACGGCCTCCCAATGGCGGCCATCGCCGGCCACCTGGATGTGCTCGCAGGCAAGGCCGGCGGAGATGAGGGTTTGGAGTTCTTCGGCAGTCATGTCAGCCCCTGATTTTGTAGCCAATTCGCAAGAGGTGGATGGCGATGGCGGAGACAGCCAGCAACGCAGTGCCAACGATCCCGAGGCTGAGCCAGGGAGAGACGTCGCTGACCCCGAAAAAGCCGTAGCGGAAGCCGTCGATCATGTAGAAAAACGGGTTGAGGTGGCTCACCTGCTGCCAGCCGGCGGGAAGCGAGTGGATGGAATAGAACACACCGGACAGGAACGTCATGGGCATGATGACGAAATTCTGGAACGCGGCGAGCTGGTCGAACTTCTCTGCCCAAAGCCCCGCGATGACGCCCAGCGCGCCGAGGATGCCGGCGCCAAAAACGGCGAACACCACGATCCACAGGGGCGCCACGAAGCCGGGCTGACCGAACCAGGCTGTCACCAGGAACACGCCCAGGCCCACCGCGAGGCCGCGCACCACGGATGAGCCAACATAGGCAAAGAACCAGCTCCAGTGCGACAGCGGGCTAAGCAGGACAAAAACGAGGCTTCCCATGATCTTGCTCTGGATGAGCGAGGAGGAGCTGTTGGCAAAAGAGTTCTGCAGCACGCTCATCATGACGAGGCCCGGCACCAGGAACGCCGTGTAGCTCACCGTGTCGTATACCTTCACATGGTCCTGCAGCACATGGCCGAAGATCAGCATGTACAGCATGGCCGTCAGCACGGGCGCCGCCACGGTCTGGAAACTCACCTTCCAGAACCGCAGGATTTCCTTGTAGAACAGTGTGCGCCAGCCGGTCATCCGAGAACCTCTGCTTCCGCCATGGCCTGTTCGCGCAAAACTGCCGACTTTTCGGACATGACGTCGAGAAACACATCCTCCAGGTCGGCCTTGCGGATCTCAACGTCATCGACTCGCAAGCCGGCCTTGCGGATCACCGCCAGGTACTGCTCGATCTCCAACGCGTCGTGGGCCGGCAGTTGCACGATGCGGCCGGTGACTCTCGCTTTGGTTTCGAACTCCGGAGGCAAGGGACCATCGAGCTTGAAGCGCAGCACATTGCTCGACGCCGCCCGCAGCAGTTCGCTGGTGCGCTCCAGCGCCACGACGCGGCCTTGCTTGAGCATAGCGATGCGCCCGCACAGGGCCTCCGCCTCTTCCAGGTAATGCGTGGTCAGGAGCACGGTGTGGCCCTGCTTGTTCAGGCGGGCGATGAACTGCCAGAGGGTCTGTCGCAGTTCCACATCCACGCCCGCCGTGGGCTCGTCCAGCACGATGACCGGTGGCTTGTGCACGAGCGCCTGCGCCACCAGCATGCGACGTTTCATGCCGCCCGAGAGCTGCCGCATGTTTGCGTCGGCTTTGTCGGCCAGGCCCAGACTTGCCAGCAGTTCGTCGATCCAGGCGTCGTTGTTCTTTACGCCGAAATAGCCGGACTGGATACGCAAAGCCTCGCGCACGTTGAAAAACGGATCGAAGACGAGTTCCTGCGGCACGACGCCAAGCTGGCGGCGGGCCTGGGCGTAGTCCGCTTGCACGTCGTGCCCCTTGACCGCCACGCGCCCGGACGTGGGCCGCGTCAGGCCGGCGAGGATGCTGATCAGGGTGGTCTTGCCCGCGCCGTTGGGCCCCAGGAGGCCGAAGAACTCGCCCTGCTCGATGTCGAAGCTCACGCCGTCCAGGGCCTTGAGAGGGCCGCCGCGGGCGGAGGGGTAAGTTTTGGAGACCGACTGGAAGGATATCGCGGGCATGGGAGCCTGCGATTTTAACGACCAGGCCCTCGGCGGTTCCGAGGGCCCCAAGAGGCCTTACGGGGCAGCCGGCAGCAGTTCGGCCACGCCGTACAACACCGCCAGCTCACGCAGCCGTGTCGGCAGGTGCGCCACGGCGAAAGTCTTGCCCAGCGCCATCGCTTCGCGACGGCATTCGAGCAGTACGGCCAGGGCAGACGAGTCGAAGTGTGCCAGGGCGCCCGCATCGGCCACCACGGTGGCGCCGGGCTCCGAGCGCAGGCCTTGGGTGAGCATCCGGCAGCAGGCCCCCGCTTGCTCGTGCGTCAATTCGGCCGGCAGCACCAACACGGGCTAGCCCTTTTTCGGGCTGGCGCCGGCAGCGTTCGACTTGTTGCGCTCGACCAGCGTCGCGATCAAACCGTCGATGCCCTTGGCGCTGATCTCCTGCGCGAACTGGGTTCGGTAGGTTTCCACCAGCCACACACCCAGCACGTTCAGGTTGTAGATCTTCCATCCCGCGCCCTGGCCGGGCGTTTTTTCAAGCCGGTAATCCAGCTGTATCGGGTCGCCGCGGCCGCGTATTTCGGTGCGAACCACCACGTCGGTGTCGTTCGGCCCACTGCGTTGCGGCTTGACGCTCACGGTCTGGTCATCCACCTGCGAGAGCGCACCCGAATAAGTGCGCACCATCAGGATCTTGAATTCGTCCTGCAGGCGCTTTTGCTGCTCGGGAGTCGCCTGCCGCCAGGCCGGCCCTACGGCCGCGGCCGACATGCGCTGGAAGTTCACGTTGGGCATGATCTTGCTGTCCACGAGCCCGAGGATCCGGTTGGTGTCCCCGGCCTGGATGGCCTTGTCCGCTTTGATCGCGGCCAGCACGTCGTCCGAGAGGCGCTTGATCATGACATCGGGCGCCTCGTCGGCGGCCTGCGCCATCGGAACGACACCGGCGAAAGCGGCCAAAGCCACCATGGCGGCTGCAAGTTGGCCCACAACACGTCTTTTCATCGATTACCTTTCATGCGGACACATCCGCAGCTTCATTGGAACGCCGGGGCATTGCCCGGTTCCGGTCATTCTCGCCCTGCTTTGAAACCGTCTGAAAGCCCTAGGGTTTCGCCGGCGGATCGGGGACGGGCGGCGCCCCAACCGGGGCCGGGGTGCCGTCGGCCTTGGGCTCGGACCCTTCCGCCTCTGATTCCTTGCCTTCGACGATTGCCGCGCGGCGCCTTTGCAGGTGGGCATCGCGCGTAAAGCTGTACTTGTCGAGCGCCGCACCTTCGATCAGGCTGCCCACGCGCAGCAGGTTGGCGCGCACGTCGACCGCTCGCAGGACATATAGCGAGTTGCGGGTTTCAGCCGGATCCACCAAGTGCACCGGGTCGCCCTTGCGCTCGATCGGCAACACGAGCGCATCGCGCAGCGTAGATGGCCCGAGCAGCGGCAGGACGATGTAGGGGCCTGCCGGCACGCCCCAGCGTCCGAGCGTCTGGCCGAAATCCTCCTTGTGGCGCTCGATGTTCAGCTCGCTGGCGATGTCCAGGATCCCGCCGAGCCCGAAGAAAGTATTGACATTCAGCCGCATGAAGTTCTCGGCCGCGTTCTGGAACTTGAACTGCAAGGCGCTATTGATGAAATTCCAGCCGTCGCCAAGGTTGCCGAAAAAGTTGCTCACGCCCGTTCGAATCAGCGGGGGAACGCCGTTCTTGTAGACCGTGGCCGCCGGCTTGAGCACCACGGAGTCCACACCGTCATTGAACTCCATGACCTTGCGGTTCATCGGCTCGAGCGGATCGCGCGGGTTCTTGTTGAAACCCGCACAGCCGGCCAGCGCCGGCAGCAGCGCGGCCAGCAGGACCGCCGCTAAAAAGGATGTTGCTCTTGTCATTTCTTCGGTGCAGTCACGGGGTTCGAAGCGTCCGCCGCCTTGCTGTAGAGAAATTGTCCGATCAGATTTTCCAGCACCACGGCCGATTGCGTGGCAGTAATGGTATCGCCCCCCGCAAGGTTGGTGCCGTCGGCGCCGGGTTCGATGCCAATGTACTGCTCGCCCAGCAGCCCGCTGGTCAATATCTTGAGCGAGCTGTCCTTCGGAAAAGCATAACGCGACTCGAGCGTGAGTGTCACCCGCGCCTGGAACGCCTTGTCGTCCAGGACGATCGAATCGACGCGGCCGACGACCACCCCCGCGCTCTTGACCGCGGCCCGTGGCTTCAAGCCGCCTACGTTGTCGAACTTGGCGACGACGCGGTATTCCGGCTGGAAACTGAGGTTGAGCAGATTTGCCGCCTTCAGGGCCAGGAACAGGATCGCCAGCAAGCCGACGATCACGAAGAGGCCCACCCACACATCATTTCTGGAACGCTGCACGAGGCTCCTCCTAGATACTGAACATCATGACGGTCAGGACGAAGTCCAGACCCAATACCGACAGCGAGGCCATCACGACGGTACGCGTCGTGGCACTGGACACACCTTCCGGCGTTGGCTGCGCCTCGTACCCCTGCAACAGTGCAATGAAGGTGACGGCCACGCCGAAAACGAGACTCTTGAGGACCCCGTTGCCGACGTCCTTCCACACATCCACGCCGCCCTGCATCTGGCTCCAGAAGGAGCCCGAATCGACGCCGATCAGCAGGACGCCCACCACGTAGCCGCCGAAGATACCCACCGCACTGAAGACAGCTGCCAGCAAGGGCATTGCAATGATGCCGGCCCAGAAGCGCGGCGCAAGGACGCGGCTGACGGGGTCCACCGCCATCATCTCCATCGCGGCGATCTGTTCGCCCGCACGCATCAGCCCGATTTCCGCGGTGAGGGAGGCCCCTGCCCGCCCCGCGAACAGGAGCGCTGTGATCACCGGCCCGAGCTCGCGCACCAGGCTCAGCGCCACCAGCAGGCCCAGCGCCTCCGAGGAGCCGTAGCGCTGCAACGTGTAATAGCCCTGAAGGCCCAGCACGAAGCCGACGAACAGGCCCGACACCGTGATGATGGCCAGCGAATAGTTGCCCAGGAAATGGATCTGGTCGCGCACCAGCCCGAACCGACGCAGGCTTGCGCCGAACAGCATCGTGAGGCGCAGCAGCAGGCGCGCGCCGTGGCCCCAGCCGGCCAGCGTCTTGCGAGTCGCGAAACCGACGTCGGCGGGACGGTACCAGCTCACTTGATAACCTCCGCCCTGCGGGCTGCGGTGCCATGAGCCTTGGGAGCGGCCCGGTGGCTCATTGGAGCCCTCCGCCGAAATCCTGCGCAACCGTGGGCCCTGGATACTGGAACTGCACCGGGCCTTCGCCAAGCGCATGGACGAACTGGTACACCAATGGATCGGACGACTTGCGCACTTCCTCGGGTGTGCCTTGCGCTGCAATACGGCCATTGGCCAGGACAATCACCTGGTCGGCCATATGGAAGGTCTCCGGAATTTCATGCGATACCACCAGGCTGGTGATCCCCAGCGTGTCATTGAGTTGCCGGACGAGGCGCGCTGCCGTGCCCAGCGAAATCGGGTCCAGCCCGGAAAAAGGCTCGTCGTACATGATCAGATCAGGGTCCAGCACGATCGCCCGCGCCAGGGCCACGCGCCGGTTCATGCCGCCGGAGATCTCCGACGGCATCAGGTCGTGGGCGCCGCGCAAGCCGACCGCCTCGAGCTTCATCAATACGATGTCGCGGATCATGCTGTCCGGCAGGTCCGTGTGTTCGCGCAGCGGGAATGCCACGTTCTCGAAAACATTGAGGTCAGCGAACAACGCACCGAACTGGAACAGCATGCCCATGCGGCGGCGAATGGCGTACAACCCGTCCTGGTCGAGCTTGCCGACATCGCGGCCGTCGAATAGCAGCTCACCCTGCTGCGCCCGCACCTGTCCGCCGATCAGGCGAAGCATGGTGGTCTTGCCGCCACCCGATGCGCCCATCAGCGCCGTGACTTTGCCGCGGGGGATCGTTAGCGAGATGTCGTCCAGCACCACACGCTCCCCATAGCCGAAGCTGAGGTTGCGGCAGACTACGAGGTCCGTGGCTTCCGAATCATTCATCCCGTGGGCTGGTGCCGGGACGAGCCCGGCCGGTAATGGCAAAGCATTGGATCATACGGGTTTCCCCGGATGACCATACGTCGGCCGGAAACGCCTCAGCGCGGCAGGTCGCTGAATCCCATCAGGAATTCATCCACCGCGCGCGCTGCCTGCCTGCCCTCTCGGATCGCCCAGACGACCAGCGACTGGCCGCGCCGCATGTCGCCGGCAGCGAACACCTTGGGCACGCTTGTCACATAGCCGCCGGTAAACTCGGTCGTGGCCTTGACGTTGCCACGGGCGTCCTTCTCGACGCGAAAGCCGTCCAGGATGCTGGCCACGGGACTGACGAAGCCCATGGCGAGCAGGACCAGATCCGCCTTCAGCGTTTGCTCGCTGCCGGGCACCTCGACCATCTTGCCGTCCTTCCATTCCACGCGAACGGTCTTCAGGCCCGTGACCTTGCCCTTTTCGCCGATGAATTCCTTGGTGGAGATTGCGAACTCGCGCTCGCAACCCTCTTCATGGCTGGAACTCGTGCGCATCTTGTAAGGCCAGTAAGGCCATGTGAGCGGCTTGTTTTCGCTCTCCGGCGGCTGGGGCATCAGTTCGAACTGCGTGACGGTTGCCGCGCCATGCCGGTTGCTGGTGCCCACGCAGTCGGAGCCGGTGTCGCCGCCGCCGATCACGATGACGTGCTTGCCGGAGGCAGAGATCTGTCCCTTCACCTTGTCGCCGGCGTTCACTTTGTTCTGCAAGGGCAGGAATTCCATCGCGAAATGGATGCCGTCGAGATCGCGCCCCGGCACGGGCAGGTCGCGCGACTGCTCGGCGCCGCCTGTGAGGATTACCGCGTCGAACTGCTTTTGCAGATCCTCGGGAGAGATGGTTTCTTTGGCCCAGTTGGTCACCTTGCTGCCTTCGGGCAGCTTGCCGATCATGACGCCGGTGCGCATCTGCACGCCCTCGGCTTTCATCTGCTCGACGCGCCGGTCGATGTGGGATTTCTCCATCTTGAAGTCGGGAATGCCGTAGCGCAGCAAGCCGCCGATGCGATCGTTCTTCTCAAACAGCGTCACGTCATGTCCGGCGCGCGCAAGTTGCTGTGCGGCGGCCATGCCGGCAGGGCCCGAACCAACCACCGCGACCTTTTTACCCGTCCTGATCTTCGCCGCCCTGGGCTTGACCCAGCCGTGCTCCCAGGCGCGATCGATGATCGCGTGCTCGATCGACTTGATGCCCACCGGCTCGTCGTTGACGTTGAGCACGCAGGCCTCCTCACACGGCGCCGGGCAGATGCGGCCGGTGAACTCAGGGAAGTTGTTGGTCGAGTCCAGCACGGCGAACGCGTTCTGCCAGTCGGCCCGGTACACCAGGTCGTTGAAGTCCGGGATGATGTTGTTGACGGGGCAGCCCGAGTTGCAGAAGGGCGTGCCGCAGTCCATGCAGCGAGCGCCCTGGACTTTGGCCTGTTCGTCATCGAGGCCGATGACGAATTCCTTGTAGTGCTTCACGCGCTCGGGAACGGGCTTGTAGCCCTCTTCGACGCGCTCGTATTCCATGAAGCCGGTGATCTTTCCCATTTCTCTTCTCCGTAATCTTTGCCTTTGTTGGACAGACCTTCAGCTCTGTCCCCGCACTTCAAGTGGCCGCGGCGACGCTGTCGTGCTTCATGGCCACATGCGCGTTGTTGCCGGTACTGGCTGCTTCCACTTCGCGCTCGTACATCTCGGCGAGGGCGCGCTTGTATTCGTTCGGGAAGACCTTCACGAAGCGCGTGCGCGACACGGCCCAGTTGTCAAGCAACTCGCGGGCGCGCCGGCTGCCGGTCCAGCGGTTGTGCTCTTCCAGCAGCTTCTTGAGGAGTGTTTCGTCGGCCTGGTCCTTGTGCAGGCGCGTCTTGCTTGCGGCCTTCTGCTCGGCTGCCGTGCCCACGCGCTCGAGCGAAACCATCGCCGTGTTGCACCGACTCGCGAAGAGGCCGTCCTCGTCGTACACATAGGCGATGCCACCGGACATGCCGGCCGCGAAGTTGCGGCCCGTCTTGCCCAGCACCATCACCGTGCCGCCGGTCATGTATTCGCAGCCATGGTCGCCAGTGCCTTCCACCACCGCCGTGGCGCCCGACAGCCGCACCGCGAAACGTTCGCCGGCCACGCCGCTGAAAAACGCCTCGCCGGTCGTCGCGCCGTACAGCGCCGTGTTGCCGATGATGATGTTGTCCGTGGCGACGCCGCGGAAGTCGATGCTGGGCCGCACGACGATGCGGCCGCCAGACAGGCCCTTGCCCGTGTAGTCGTTGGCATCGCCGATCAGGTACAGCGTGATGCCCTTGGCCAGGAAGGCGCCGAACGACTGGCCGCCCGTGCCTTCCAGCTGGATGCGGATGCTGTCATCGGGCAACCCCTCGGGATGCACCTTGGTCAGTGCGCCTGAGAGCATCGCGCCCACAGAGCGGTTGACGTTGCGCGCCACTTCGATGAACTGCACCTTCTCGCCCTTCTCGATGGCGGGGCGCGACTTCTCGATCAGGATCCGGTCCAGGCTGCGCTCCAGGCCATGGTCCTGCATCTCCTTGTGGAAGCGCGGCACTTCGGCAGGCACGTTCGGTTGCGCGAACAGCCGTGCGAAGTCGAGACCCTTTGCCTTCCAGTGCTCGATGCCCTTCTTGGTGTCCAGCAGGTCGGCGCGGCCGATCAGCTCGTCGAACTTTCGGATGCCCAGTTGCGCCATGATCTGGCGCACTTCTTCGGCCACGAAAAAGAAGTAGTTGACGACGTGCTCCGGCTTGCCGGCGAACTTCTTGCGCAATGCCGGGTCCTGTGTCGCAACGCCCACGGGGCAGGTGTTCAGGTGGCACTTGCGCATCATGATGCAGCCCTCGACCACCAGCGGCGCCGTGGCGAAACCGAATTCGTCCGCGCCCAGCAGCGCGCCGATGGCGACGTCGCGCCCGGTCTTCATCTGGCCGTCGGCCTGAACGCGGATGCGGCCTCGCAGGCGGTTGAGCACCAGCGTCTGCTGCGTCTCGGCCAAGCCGATTTCCCACGGGCTTCCCGCGTGCTTGATCGACGACCAGGGCGAGGCGCCCGTGCCGCCGTCATGACCGGCGATCACGACGTGATCGCTCTTGCACTTGGCAACCCCTGCGGCGACCGTGCCTACGCCCACTTCCGACACCAGCTTCACGCTGATCGAGGAATGCGGGGCGACGTTCTTCAGGTCGTGGATCAGCTGCGCCAGGTCCTCGATCGAGTAGATGTCGTGGTGCGGCGGCGGCGAGATGAGGCCGACGCCCGGCACCGAGTGGCGCAGTTTGCCAATGTACTTGGACACCTTGCCGCCGGGCAGCTGGCCGCCCTCGCCCGGCTTGGCTCCTTGCGCCATCTTGATCTGGATCTGGTCGGCCGAACCCAGGTACTCGGCCGTAACGCCGAAGCGGCCCGAGGCGACCTGCTTGATGCGCGAGCGCAGCGAATCGCCCTCGTTGAGCGGGTAGTCCACTTCGATCACATCGCGGCCGATGATGTCGGCGATCGTCTGGCCCTGCTTGATCGGAATGCCCTTGAGCTCCTGGCGATAGCGCGCCGGGTCCTCGCCGCCTTCGCCTGTGTTGCTCTTGCCGCCGATGCGGTTCATTGCCACGGCGAGCGTGGTGTGGGCTTCGGTGGAGATCGAGCCCAACGACATCGCGCCGGTGGCGAAGCGCTTCACGATATCCTTGGCCGGCTCCACCTCGTCCAGGGAGATGGCCTTCGACGGATCGATCTTGAACTCGAACAGCCCGCGCAGCGTCATGTGGCGGCGGTTCTGGTCGTTGATCAGTTGCGCGTATTCCTTGTAGGTGTTCCAGTTGTTGGCCCGAGATGCATGTTGCAGTTTCGCGATCGCGTCTGGTGTCCACATGTGCTCCTCACCGCGGACGCGCCAGGCGTATTCGCCGCCGGCGTCCAGCATGCTTGCCAGCACCGGATCGTCGCCGAATGCGGCCTTGTGCATGCGAATCGACTCCTGCGCGATCTCGAACACGCCGATGCCCTCGACCCGGCTGGCGGTGCCGGTGAAGTACTTCTCGACGGTGTCGGTGTTCAGGCCGATGGCTTCGAAGAGCTGCGCGCCGCAGTAGCTCATGTACGTGCTCACGCCCATCTTGGACATGATCTTCGACAGGCCCTTGCCGATCGCCTTGACGTAGTTATAGATCGCCTTGTCGGCCGACAGGTCGCCCGGCAGGTCCTTGTGGATGGACACCAGAGTCTCCATCGCAAGGTAGGGGTGCACGGCTTCAGCGCCATAGCCGGCCAGCACGCCGAAGTGATGCACTTCGCGGGCGGTGCCGGTCTCGACCACCAGGCCCGCCGTCGTGCGCAAGCCTTCGCGCACGAGATGCTGGTGGATCGATGACAGCGCCAGCAGCGCGGGAATCGCGACCTGCGTGGGGCCGACGGCACGGTCGCTGATGATGAGGATGTTCTTGCCGCTCTTGATGGCATCCACCGCCTCGGCGTTCAGGGAAGCGAGCTTGGCCTCCACGCCCTCATGGCCCCAGGACAGCGGGTAGGTGATGTCCAGCGTGTAGCTGCGGAACTTGCCGTAGGTGTGACTTTCGATGTCGCGCAGCTTCGCCATGTCGGCGAAATCGAGGATGGGCTGGCTCACTTCCAGACGCATCGGCGGGTTTACCTGGTTGATGTCCAGCAGGTTCGGCTTCGGGCCGATGAAGGACACCAGCGACATGACGATCGCCTCGCGGATCGGGTCGATCGGCGGGTTGGTCACCTGGGCGAACAGCTGCTTGAAGTAGTTGTAAAGCGGCTTGTCCTTGGACGACAGCACGGCGAGCGGGCTGTCGTTGCCCATGGAGCCGATGCCCTCCTCGCCCGCCTGCGCCATGGGCGACATGAGGAACTTGACGTCCTCCTGCGTGTAACCGAACGCCTGCTGGCGGTCGAGCAGCTCGACGTCGCTGTGCGGCACCTTGCCCGATGTGTCGGACAGGTCATCGAGCTTGATGCGCAGGTTCTCGATCCACTGCTTGTAGGGCTTGCTGTTGGCGAGGTTGGCCTTGAGCTCCTCGTCGTCGATCATGCGGCCCTGCTCCAGGTCGATGAGGAACATCTTGCCGGGTTGCAGGCGCCACTTGCGGACGATCTTGTTCTCGGGCACCGGCAGAACGCCGGTTTCGGACGCCATGATCACGAGGTCGTCGTCGGTGACGCAGTAGCGCGAAGGGCGCAGGCCATTGCGGTCCAGCGTCGCGCCGATCTGGCGGCCGTCAGTGAAGACGATCGAGGCCGGGCCGTCCCACGGCTCGAGCATCGCGGCGTGGTATTCATAGAAGGCCTTGCGGCGCTCGTCCATCGTGGTGTGCTGTTCCCACGGCTCGGGAATCATCATCATTACGGCCTGGCTGATCGGGTAGCCGGCCATGGTGAGCAGCTCGAGACAGTTGTCGAACGTCGCGGTGTCGGATTGGCCGGCGAAGCTGATCGGATAGAGCTTCTTGAGGTCAGCGCCCAGCACGGGCGACGACATCACGCCTTCGCGCGCCTTCATCCAGTTGTAGTTGCCCTTGACGGTGTTGATCTCGCCGTTGTGCGCGACGTAGCGATACGGGTGGGCCAGCGGCCACTCGGGGAACGTGTTGGTGGAGAACCGCTGGTGCACCAGGCCCAGCGCCGAGACGCAGCGCGGATCTTTCAGGTCAAGGTAATACGTGCCCACTTGGTCGGCCAGCAGCAGGCCCTTGTAGACCACGGTGCGGCTGGACATGCTGGGAACGTAGTATTCCTTGCTGTGCTTCAGGCGCAGGTTCTGGATGGCGGCACTGGCGGTCTTGCGGATCACGTACAGCTTGCGCTCCAGCGCGTCCTGCACGATGACGTCGTTGCCGCGGCCGATGAAGATCTGGCGCAGGATCGGTTCCTTCTTGCGCACGGCCGGCGACATCGGCATTTCGCGATCGACGGGAACGTCTCGCCATCCAAGCAGCACCTGGCCCTCGGCTTTCACGGCCCGCTCGAGCTCCTGCTCACACGCAAGGCGAGATGCGTGCTCCTTGGGCAGGAAGATCATGCCGACGCCATATTCGCCAACCGGCGGGAGTGTGACGCCTTGCTTGGCCATCTCTTCCCGGTAAAGCGCATCGGGGAGCTGGATCAGGATGCCGGCGCCGTCTCCCATCAACTTGTCAGCGCCCACGGCTCCCCGGTGGTCCAGGTTTTCCAGGATCTTCAGGCCCTGCTGGACGATGGCGTGGCTTTTTTCGCCCTTGATATGGGCTACGAAGCCGACACCGCAGGCGTCGTGTTCATTGGCGCCCGAATAGAGGCCGTGTTCTTGCAAATAGGAAATCTCGGCGGCCGTCGTCATGGCGCACTCCTGCAGTTTTATCGTGGGGAATGAAGAATACTGCAGTGCAACAACCTTGCCAAGCAAATTAATTGGGGTCAGATTCCAATTATTGGGTCACATCAAACATGACTTAGATAATAAGGGACAGATTAAATTATTTCTCGGGTTTTGACGTCGCCATCGGTGGCCGGCCCGCCCTTGCCTTGCTGACCCGCCGTTCAGTTCGCCGCTGGAGGTCCGCGACATAGTCGTCCTCGCCAAGCGCCCAGCCTCGAAGCGCGGAGTCTGTCAGTGCGCTCTCCTGCTGAGCCGGGATACCCGCATGCACCATCTCGGCATAAGCAGCGTCCCGGGCGAATGGCGTGTTTCCTAACTCCCAATACAGCGGATGAGGCGTCACAAGCCCGTCATTTCGCCGCCCGATGTAATGGTTGTGGCTCGACCACGGATAGTCCGCGGGATCGCGGGCGAGCCCGGCGCGTACCGGATTCAGATCGATGTACACCATGCAGGCAAGCAGGTAGCGCTCAGCCTGGATTAGCGTTGATTTGTAGCGCCCTTCCCAGAGCGTGCCCGTCCGTCCCTGCTGCTGGTTGAAATACCGCACATAGCGCCGGCCGACGGCCTGCATCATCGCTGGGATGCCTTCGGCCGTTTCCGGCGTCGCCAGCAGATGGAAGTGATTACTCATCAGAACGTACGCGTGGATAGCCACTCCCGATTTCCCCGCGTGCTCGTCGAGCATCGACAGCAACACCTCGTAGTCCCCGCTGGCCGCGAAAATCGCCTGGCGGTTGTTGCCACGCTGGATGATATGGTGCGGGTAGCCGGGTACGGTCAAGCGCGGGAGGCGGGCCATGACGGATCCATCTTGAAAGATCCATAATCATAAATTGGAATCTGACCCCAATTAATGGAGCCCGGGGTAGCGCAGCGGTTCCAGCCCTTGCAACCCAAATTCCACCAGCACAGCGCGAAGTCGCTCGGCGGCGCTGCGTTTGCGTTGGCCTGTATGGCGCGCAAGGATGAGTTCGTTCTTCAAACTATGCTCCCATCCCACCAGTTCCGTCACCGTAACCTGGTATCCGCTCGCCTCGAGGTAAAGGCAGCGAAGCACATTGGTCAGCTGGCTGCCCAGCTCCCGCGTGTGCAGCGGATGACGCCATAGCTCCGCCAGTGGCGTCCGCGCCAGCGCCAGCGCCTTGTTCTGGCGAAGGCAGCCCGCGATTTCTGCTTGGCAGCACGGAACCAGCACCATGAAGCGCGCGTTCTTGCGCAGCCCGAACGCAATCGCATCGTCCGTCGCCGTGTCGCACGCGTGCAGGGCCGTGACGACATCGATGCTGTCCGGCAGCACGGCGGCGTCGGCCGCTTCCGCGGCAGTGACGTTGAGGAAAGACATGCGCTCGAACCCCAGCCGCGTGGCCAACGCCTGCGACCGCTCCACAAGTTCCGGCCGAGTCTCGATGCCGTAGATGTGGCCGTTGTCTCGCTGCTTGAAGAACAGGTCGTACAGGATGAAGCCCAGGTACGACTTGCCCGCGCCATGGTCCGCCAACGTCGGCCCCGGCTCGGCGGGCAGCTCCAGCAGCAGCTTCTCGATGAATTGGTAGAGGTGGTAAACCTGCTTGAGCTTGCGCCGCGAATCCTGGTTGATTCGCCCCTCGCGCGTGAGTATGTGCAGTTCCTTCAGCAGTTCCGTCGACTGCCCGGGCCGCAACTCCAGCGAATCTGGCTTCATTTCGACGGCCCCACGCGCAATGCCGCCCAGCCTTCCGCGCCAAGCCCGCGCAGCGTCTCGATATTGGCCTCGTAGATGGCCTCGGCCTCGGGAAAAGCGTCCACGGCACGCTCGATGCTGACTTCGCGAAGCAGGTGGAGCGTGGGATAGGGCGACCGGTTAGTGAAATTCTCGATGTCGCCGGCATCGGTGCCCGCGAACTGGTAGTTCGGATGGAAGCTCGCAAGCTGAATCACTCCCTCCAGGCCCCGCTTTCGAACCAGCTTTTCGGCGCGGGCCAGGAAGTCGTTGAAGTCCAGGAAATCCGCGAGGCAATTCGGCACCATCAGCAAGGTCGTCTCGCGCTCGGTCGCGTCCAATGCGACGAGCGCATCCAGCTCCGCGCCCAGGTCGGCGAGCAGTTGCCGCGCATCGCTTGCTTCGCTGACGGCGTAGTGAACCTGACCCTTCACGTGGACTGCTTTGGCAAAGGGGCACAGGTTCAGGCCGATAACGGCTCGCTCGAGCCAATGGCGGGTGTCCTGCACCACCACGTCGGCCAAGACGTTCATACGGTCACACAAACCGGCTGGACTCGCCGACGATCAGCTTGGCCGACTCGCCGGTAGCTCCGGCCTGCGATTTCAGTTCATTCAAGAGGCTCACGGAGGATTCGATCATTCGGGTAGAACCATCGATTTTACGTTCCAGAGGTGAGAGCGCGCGCTTCCACTCGACGCAACAGGAAGGCAAGGCCCAGGCCCGCCAATGCGCAGCCGCACGTAACAACCCAGCTCCACTGCCATCCGCCCGCGCGCGTGGCGACCCACGCCACCAGCGGAGGCCCGGCCAGCTGGCCCGCAGCCGACCATTGCTGCATCCAGCCGACGGTAGTGGAAATGGTTCCCTCACCCGGTGCCAGCCGCACGGCCAGCGAGAACAGCGTACCCGGGATCAGTCCGCCAACCGACGAGAACAGCAGCACAGCACCATAGCGCATGGCTGCGGCGTAGACGGGATCGAGCGCCGCGGTGACCGGGGCGAATGCGAGGAAGCCGCCGACCGCCATTGCAGTGAACCCCGCATACAGCAGGCGCTCCGGCCGCGCGCCCTGATGCAACAGGCGTCCGGACGCGATGTTGCCCACCATGTTGACCGCGGCGGCAAATCCGGTCGCGACTCCCACGAGCGCAGGTGCCAATCCCGCTTGCGAATACATCGACGGCAGGAACCCGATCACGGCAAGCCATTGCGCCGAGTACACGGCAAAAGCCAGCGCGACCAGCGAGGGACCGCCTGCCGAGAGCGTAAGTCGCAAGCGCAGCGTCCAGCCTCCGCGGGCCGCGCTGGGGGACGACACCACATCCCGCGGCAGCGCTACCGCGAGCCACAGCGCCGCCACTGAAGACATCGCCGCCAGCAACCACCACCAACCGTGCCATCCCACCGCGGCGATGACCGGCGGCCCGCCGACCAGGGCGACGGCAGTGCCGAAAGGCATGTAGGCACCCCAAAGGCCGAGGGTGCGGCTCATGCGCGTCGGATCGACCAGCCGTCGGATCAGGCCCGGGGCCGGCATCGACGCCAAGAGGAAACCGAACCCTTCGACAGCGCGCAAGAGCATCAGGCTGTAAGGATCGGCGGCCCAGCCCCCGAGCAAGCTCGCGGCGGAAAGTATGGTTAAGCCGGCGACCATCGTCCGTTTCAGGCCCAGGCCATCGGCGGCAAGCCCCACGGCCAGGCCCAGGCTCATGCCCGCCAGCTGCACCAGCGAAAGCAGGAAACCCGCTTGAAGCAATGAGACGCCCAGCGCCTGCTGCAACACGGGCAGTGCCGGCGGCAGCTTGCCGACGTGCAGCGCGGCACTGACGCCGCCCATCACCACGAGCAGCGCAGGATCGATCCGGCGCATCGTGTTCAGGCCAGCAGCCTGCGCCCGGTCAGGCGCTCGTGCTCGCGCGCGGCGAAGCGGTCCGTCATGCCGGCGATGTAATCAGCCACTGCGCGCGGAACATTGGGCCGGGCCGCGAAGTCGGGCGGCATTTGCGCGGGTTGCTGGACATATGCACCAAAGAGCTCGCGGACCACGTCCTTAGCCTGGCCCGTCGTCGCTAGCACCTGCGGGTGCCGATACAGGTTATGCAGCAGGAAGGCCTTCAGCCCGGCAGACCCGGAGGCCATGGCTTCGCTGAACTTCACGATGGGTGCGCAGCGACGAGCATCGTCGGGGGTGGCCGGCGCCGCGGCGGCGATGGCCGTGCGTGTGGCGTCGATCACGTCGTAGACCTGTGCGCTCAGCATGCGGCGGATGGACTCGTACAACACGCGCCTGCCCTGCAGCTGCGGAAATTCGCGCAACGTCGAGAAGTAGTGCTCCTCGAACAAGGCCACACCTTCCAGTTGCTCCAGCGTGATGAGGCCGGAGCGCACGCCGTCGTCGATGTCGTGGGCGTTGTATGCGATCTCGTCGGCCAGATTGCACAGCTGCGCCTCCAGGCCAGGTTGGGTGCGATCCAGGAACCGGCGGGCGACGCCGCCCGGCTCGGCCAGTTCGATGCGTTGCGCGTTCGCGCGCGAGCAATGCTTCAGGACACCCTCGCGCGTTTCGAAGGTGAGGTTCAAGCCGTTGAAGTGCGGATACCGCTCCTCCAGCTCGTCGACGACGCGCAGGCTTTGCAGGTTGTGCTCGAAGCCGCCGTGGTCCGACATGCAGTCGTTGAGCGCGTCCTGGCCCGCATGGCCGAAAGGAGTGTGGCCGAGATCATGGGCGAGTGCGATGGCCTCGACCAGGTCCTCGTTCAATTCCAGCGCACGCGCGATAGAGCGGCCCAGCTGCGCCACTTCGAGCGAGTGCGTGAGTCGCGTGCGAAAGAGGTCACCCTCGTGATTCAGGAAGACCTGCGTCTTGTAGACCAGCCGTCGGAACGCGGTGGAATGCACGATGCGGTCGCGGTCGCGCTGGTATTCGGTCCGTGTCGGCGCGGCTTCCTCGGGATGGCGACGACCGCGCGACCGCGCCGGATCGCAGGCGTAGCGGGCAAGGCTCATTTCACGCCGGCCGGCAGCAAAGGTCGATCACTTCGCGCACCATCGCATCGGGCGCGGCGCGCACTGCGGCACTGCCGGGGCGGTCGATCACGACGAACTTGATCTCTCCCGCCTCGGCCTTCTTGTCAACACGCATCAGTTCCAGGTAGCGGTCCGCGCCAAGCGCCGGCCCAACAACGGGCAGCCCGGCCTTGCGCAATAGCGCCGTGACGCGTTCGACGAATTTCGATTCGATCAGACCCAGCCGCCGCGACAGGTGCAGGGCCATGACCATCCCGCATCCAACCCCCTCGCCATGCAACCATTGCCCATAGCCGAGGCCGGCTTCGATAGCGTGACCGAACGTGTGCCCGAAATTGAGAATTGCCCGAAGGCCTGCGTCGCGCTCGTCCTGCCCGACCACCCAAGCCTTGATTTCGCAACTGCGTCGCACGGCATGGGCTAGCGCGTCCGTCTCTCGCGCCGCGAGGCGGTCGATATTCACCTCCAGCCAGTCGAGCAAGCCCATGTCCGCAATCGGGCCGTACTTGATAACCTCGGCCAGCCCCGCGCTGAACTCGCGTGCCGGCAAAGTGGTCAGCGTTTCAAGGTCGCACACCACCAGCCGCGGCTGGTAGAACGCGCCGATCATGTTTTTCCCCAGCGGATGATTGATCGCCGTCTTGCCTCCGACAGACGAATCGACTTGCGCCAGCAACGTGGTCGGCACCTGCACGAAAGGCACGCCGCGCATGTAGCTACTAGCTGCAAAACCCGCCATGTCCCCCACGACGCCGCCGCCCAGCGCGTAAATCACGGTCTTGCGGTCGCTTTCGTTTTGCAGCAGCGCATCGAAGATGAGGTTGAGGGTTTGCCAGTTCTTGTGCTCTTCCCCATCCGGCAGCGCGACGATGTCGACTGCACGGTGCCGACCCTCCAGGGTCTTCTGAAGCCGCGCGGCATAGAGCGGTGCAACGGTCGTATTCGTCACGATCAAGGCACGCGAGGCCTGGGGAACGCCGGACCACGTGGCCGGATCGTCCAGCAGGCCGGTACCTATGCTGATGGGGTAGCTGCGGTCGCCGAGGTCGATCGGCACCTGATGCAGGACGGAGGCTGTGGTTGCGGCTGGCATAGCCGCAAGTTTAAGGGCGCGGGGGAATGACCCCGGCCAGCTCCAATTGCATCAGGATCATGTTGACCAGCGTCGGTACCGATGGGCGGCCGGTCTCGATGACGAAATGGGCCGTCTCGCGATAGAGCGGGTCGCGCTCGTCGTAGAGCGCGCGCAGGCGGGCCAGCGGGTCGGCTACCTGCAGGAGGGGCCGGTTGGTGTCGTGCCGCAGCCGCCTGAAGAGCTCCTCGGGCGTGGAGCGCAGGTAGATAACGTGGCCACCGGCGCGCAGGCGCTCGCGGTTCGCGGGCCTGAGCACCGCACCGCCGCCGGTAGCGATGACACCCGCGTCCGAGCTCGCGAGTTCATCGATCACTGCCTCCTCGATATCGCGGAAGGCGGCTTCGCCTTCGCGGTCGAAGAATTCGCGAATCGAGCAGCCGATACGCTGCTCGATCGCGTGGTCAGTGTCGGTGAAGGGCAGTCCCAGGCGCCGGGCGAGTTGCCGCCCGACGGTGGATTTGCCCGAGCCGGGCAGACCGACGAGGGAGAGCATCACTGCAGCGGCACATTGAACGTCGTTTCCAGCCCGCTGGGAACAGTGATCTTGATAGACAGGCGGTCGGTCGCAGCGCAACCCTTGAGCGTCACGGAATGGGTGGTCGCCAACGACTCGCCTGGTGTCGGGCTTGGCGATATGTTGGCCACTGTGGAGCCGAATAATTTGTCCACTACGCACGCCAGGGCATTTTCCGTGGTATCGCCTACCTCGACCGCCACGGTTGTTCCCGAAGGCATTGGCAGAAGGGTGTTGTGGAGGCTGAAAAGGCGGAACTCGAAGTATGAGCTCGTATTGGTCGTGATCGAGATGTCGGGATTGGTCGACGAATAAAGAATCACCGCCTGCTGCCTCACCGTAGTAGCCAAGCCATTGTCGCAGGTACTCGCGCGCGAAGGGAAGGGCCAGCCCGCGCTGGCCGGGCTGCAGGCGGAGGTGCCGCCCCGGGGGACCACGAACTCGCCCGCATCGTAGACACCGTCTTCATCATCGTCTCGATAGGCGTCCCCGATTGACTTCAGCGTGTCTACCCCTGCGTCATAGCGGTTGTTGCCGTTGTTATCCGTGTAGTCCTTCGTGCCCGACGCAAACGCCAGCACCGAAACCCGACCGCCATCGGGCCTGGGGTTTTGGCTTATGAAGTCGACAGAGCATGACGAGATGCCGTTGACCTTCAACGTCGAGCAACTGGACGCGACTTGCCCGCCTTCCGACGTGAAGTTCACAACCGTGCCATTTTCAACGGGATTGCCCTGGCGATCAGCAAGGCGTGCTGTCAGTGTTGTCGGGGTTCCGTCTCGGTTCCACCCTTCGATGTTGAACGTCGAGACGCTCAGGCTCATGAAACGCTGCGAGGGCGGCCCCGAGGAAATGCTGAGGTTCTGCGTTTCGGCAAACACAGTCGAGTCAGAAACCAGGGAAGCCCTGACCTTGACCGGCCCCGGAATCGTACCCGAGAAAACCGTGACGCTTGCCTCGCCAAGCGCGTCCGTCGTAACGGTCACGTCGCCTGTTGCACCGCTTGCATTCAAGCCCACACCGCCGGGATTTGTGATGATAGTGAACCGAACCGACACATTGGGCGACGGCGTAACTCCGGACAGTGCCTTGAACTTGACGACCGATTGTTCCAGTGCGCCCGAGCCCGCGACGAAAATCTGCCCCGGATTAGCTGATACAAAAGTGATCGCGTTCGCCAGCGCTGGCGCCACTGTTAGCGCAGCGGAGCGCGGGTCGGCACCGGCGCTGCTTGCTGTGATCGTCACAGCGCCGGCGCATAAGGAACCGTCGGCGTTGACCGCGGTATATGTGACCGCAGCGACGCCGCTGCCATTGGTCGCGGTGCTGAATGGGCCGGTCGAGCCGTTAATGCGGCCGCAAGATGCAGAGAAAGTGACGTTCACGGCGACGCCGCTGGAAGCAGCCCCGTTTAGCAGGGCGGTTACTTCAACCGAGGTGTTGCCACCAGACGCCAGACTCGCATTGCCAACGGTGATGGATGAGAGTGTCAAGTTGCTAGCCGAGACGGCAAAGTCCGTCTGCCCGGTTACCACGGTGCCATCGACATTGGCGGAGGCAGAAAGGGTGGCCGCGCCGCGGGCCGTGATGGAAGCGGCCGATAGGGCCACCTTGGCCACCCCCGATGCATCAGTCAGCGCGGTTTCTGGGCTCAGGGTCGCGATGGCCTCATTACTCAGCGTGAATGTGACCAGCCTGTCTCTAACGGGCAATCCGGCCTTGTCCTTGACCGTGGCGGTTGCCGAAAACGTGCCACCCAGCGTGACCGCGGTCGTTGCTGCGCCCGATCCGCCGACGATGGACGCGGTGAGCGAAGCGGTCGCCGTGGATGCGCCTGGAGTGGAGCCGCCGTCAGGAGTACCACCACCCGTGGTCGCCCCCGGGCTGCCGCCGCCTCCGCCGCAGGCTGTCATCAGTGCGGCGAACAACATACCGCACAGAATTCTCATAAATTGCATCATGGCTCTCGGGTCCTCTTCCTGGTTGCGTTTGCTTGTGGCGATCAGCGTGCGGCGGCGCGGTCGGCGATCATCTTCGGGGTAATGAACACCAGCATCTCCTGC
>JAQZBU010000048.1 GCA_029237735.1 Ramlibacter sp.
TCCAGCGGCGGTCGCGGCGTTCTCGATCGGCACGGCAAAGCCGATGCCCAGGAAGGTGCGCGCGGGCGTCGGGTTCAGGATGGCGGTGACGATGCCCACAACCTCGCCATCCATCGTGACCAGCGGGCCGCCGGAATTACCGGGGTTGGCGGCGGCGTCGAACTGGATGAGATTGCTCATCTCCTGCTTGCCCTCGGGCGAGCGGAAGGCGCGCTTCAGTCCGGAGACAACGCCGCCGGAGGCCGAGGGGCCGATGCCGAACGGAAAGCCCACCGCGAGGACCTTGTCGCCGGGGGCGAGGTCGGCCGTGGAACGCATGGTGGCGGAGATCAGGTCGTCGGGGATCTTGCTGGCCTGCAGCACGGCCAAATCGTTCTCGGGCTGCGCGCCCGTGATGGTGGCGTTGGATTCGAGACCGTCGGAGAACACCACCTTGATCCTGTCAGCACCGGAGACCACGTGAAGGTTGGTGAGAATGATGCCTTTGTCGATGATCACGACGCCCGTTCCCACGCCTTGCTCGACTTCGTCGTCGTCTGCGGCGGGGGTCGCCCCGCCGGTGGCGGGACCGAGCGGCTTGGGCTTGGCGCCGGAGCGGGCGGCGGCGGGATGGTCTTCCTTGAGCCGGCTCTTCTTCACGTAGCTCACCACGCGCACCACCGAGGGCAGGATGTTCTCGTAGGCCTTCGCGTATTCGGACGGAAGCACCTGCGTTTCCATCGTCTTCAACACCGCGGCGTTGATGTCGTCCTGGGTCAGCTTGCGCTGGCCTGTGCGCATGCCGTGGCTGAAGGTGAAGGCCAACGCGGCGGCCAGGACGATGATCGCGGCCCACAGAAGGCTGGTGCTGGAGAGATGGACGCGGTGCCGCCTGGGTGCCGGCCCCGGCTGCGCGGGCACGGCCTCGTCCGCTGGGGGAGTGTCGGGTCCCGAACGGCCCGATCGGCTGGAGCTGTAGAGGGCTGGCCTGCGCATTCGTTCACCTGTCGAAACTGCGGAATCGAGGAATAGGGAAAGCGAAAACACACGGTATCACGGTTTGCGCGATCCTGCATGGCCGGTGGCCCCATCGGGCATCATGCAGCCATGACGGCATGGATTGATACACATTGCCATCTTGACGCCGCGGAGTTTTCGGCGGACGGCGCGGCTGTGCGAAGCCGTGCGGCGGCACGGGGCGTCGTCCACTGCGTGCTGCCGGCGGTCGAGGTGGGCAACTTCACGGCGGTGCGCGAACTCGCTCACCGCCATGGCGACAGCTATGCCCTGGGCATCCACCCCCTGTGCACCGGCAGCGCCGCTGCGGAAGACCTGGACCGGCTCGATGAAGCCCTCACCGCTTTCAGTGGCGATCCGCGGCTGGTGGCGGTCGGCGAGATCGGCCTGGACTATTTCGTACCGGGCCTTGACGCGGCGCGCCAGGAACTTTTTTACGAGAGGCAGCTCGCGCTGGCGCGCAAGCACGGGTTGCCGGCAGTGCTGCATGTGCGCCGATCGGCCGACGGTCTCCTCAAGCACTTGCGCCGCGCGGGGATCACCGGCATTGCGCATGCCTTCAACGGAAGCATGCACCAGGCGAAGGAGTTCACGCGGCTGGGTTTCAAGCTGGGTTTCGGCGGGACGCTGACCTATGAGCGCGCGTTACAGGTGCGCCGCCTTGCGAAGGACCTTCCGCTAGAGGCGCTGGTGCTGGAGACCGATTCGCCCGACATCCCGCCGCACTGGCTCTATCGCACGGCGCAGCAGCGCGCCGGGGGAGAGCTACAGGGGCGCAACGAGCCCGGCGAACTGCCACGGATCGCCGCCGTGCTCGCGGGCTTGCGCGGCATCGGAATGGACGAGCTGGCGGAAGCGACCACGCGCAACGCCTTGGCCGCATTGCCGAAACTTGCAGGATTGCTGGCACTGGATAATGCCGGGCAGTGAAGCAAACCGAACCCGTCCTCCCCGAAGTCAATTTCTCCGACCACGGGGATATCCGTTACCTGCACCTGAGCACTGAATGGGTGCAAGGCGCGATGTGGCTGGACAAGCCGTTCGAGATCCAGCTCGAGTACGTCCAGCGGATGATGGCCTGGCTGCTGTTCGTGGACCCGGCCACCGTGCCCACCCGGCACGCGATGCAGCTGGGTCTGGGTTCGGGCGCGCTGACCAAGTTCTGCTACAAGAAGCTGCGGATGAAGACCACGGCGATCGAGCTGAACCCGCAGGTAGTCGCCGCCTGCCGCCTGTGGTTCAAGCTGCCGGCCGACGATACCCGCCTGTCCGTGGTGCTGGGCGACGCGGCCGAGGTGGCGGCCCATTCGCATTGGCGCGGCGCCGTGGACGCTCTGCAGGTGGACCTGTACGACCACGAGGCGGCGGCGCCCGTCCTGGACAGCACGGCCTTCTACTCGGATTGCCGCCGGCTGCTGACCGAGGATGGCTGCATGACCGTGAACCTTTTCGGTCGCTCGTCGAGCTTTGCCGAGAGCCTGGAGAAGATCACGGCGGCGTTCGGGGCCGGTTGCGTATGGGCCTTCCGGCCCACGCGGGAGGGCAACACCATCGTGCTGGCCCTGCGCCAGCCCCAGCGGCCGGACCGCGCCACGCTTGCCCAACGGGCGGAAACCATCGAAACTCGCTGGGGCCTGCCCGCCCGCAAGTGGCTTCGGGTCTTCAAACCAATCGAATGACCAGCGTCGCCAAGCCCAAGCCCCGTGGCGCGCTGCTCACAGGCCGAAAGCGTCCAGCATCCGCTGGTGCGGCTGGCCGCCGTCGCCATGGAACGCGCCAGTGACGGCAAGCCGCTGGACATCGAGTCGCTCACGCAGTGGCTGGCAGGCCGGACCGGGTTGGACTACCTGCGGATCGACCCCCTCAAGGTGGACGTGGGCAAGGTCGCCGACACGATGAGCGCCGCCTATGCCGAACGCCATCGGGTGCTCCCGGTACAGGTGACGGGCAGCGAAGTGGTGGTGGCGACGTCCGAGCCATTCCTCACCGACTGGGTTGCCGAAGTCGAGCGGCAGTCGCGCCGAACGGTGCGGCGCGTACTGGCCAGCCCGGGGGACATCCACCGCTACACGGCCGAGTTCTTCGCGCTGGCCAAATCGGTGCGCGCCGCGCAAAAGGCCGGCGGCAACTCGGGCGCGGCGAGCTTCGAGCAGCTGGTGGAGCTGGGCAAGAGTAACAAGCAGCTGGACGCCAACGACCAAGGCGTGGTCCAGGTGGTGGACTGGCTGTGGACCTATGCCTTCGACCAGCGCGCGAGCGACATCCACCTGGAGCCTCGGCGCGAGCAGGGCGTGATCCGCTTTCGCATCGACGGAATCCTGCACCCTGTCTACCAGATGCCGATGGGCGTGCTCAACGCCATGACCGCGCGCATCAAGCTGCTGGGCCGCATGGACGTCGTCGAGAAGCGCCGTCCGCAGGACGGGCGCATCAAGACGCGCAACCCGCGCGGCGACGAGATCGAGATGCGGCTGTCCACGCTGCCCACGGCTTTCGGCGAGAAGATGGTGATGCGCATCTTCGACCCGGACACAGCCGTGAAGGACCTGGACGCGCTGGGCTTCTCGCAGCACGACGCCGCGCGCTGGGAGGCGCTGGTCAAGCGCCCGCACGGCATCATCCTGGTTACCGGCCCGACGGGTTCGGGCAAGACCACGACGCTTTACTCCACACTCAAGCGCATCGCGACGGAAGAGGTGAACGTCAGCACCGTGGAGGACCCGATCGAGATGATCGAGCCGTCCTTCAACCAGACGCAGGTGCAGCCTCAGCTGGACTTCGGCTTTTCCGAAGGCCTGCGCGCACTGATGCGGCAGGACCCGGACATCATCATGGTGGGCGAAATCCGCGATCTGCCCACCGCCGAGATGGCGGTGCAGGCGGCGCTGACGGGCCACCTCGTGTTTTCCACCTTGCACACCAACGACGCGCCATCGGCTATCACGCGCCTGATGGAGCTGGGAGTTCCCGCCTACCTGATCAATGCCACCCTGCTGGGCGTGCTGGCCCAGCGGCTGGTGCGCACGCTGTGCAAGCAATGCCGCCAACCCGATGAGGCGGCGTCCCGCGACGCACTGGACGCCTGCGTGAAGCCGTGGAAGATCAGCGGCGGCTACCTGCCCTATAAGCCGGTGGGTTGCGTGGACTGCCGCATGACGGGCTTCCTGGGGCGCATGGGCCTGTACGAATTGCTCACCGTGAGTGACGGCCTGAAGGAAAAGCTGTCCCAGGCGCCCTCGATCGACGCCTTGCGCAAGCAGGCCGTGGCCGACGGGATGCGGCCGCTGCGGCTGGCCGGCGCGCTGCGCGTGGCCGAAGGGCTGACAACCCTGGAGGAAGTGCTCACGGCGACGCCGCCGCTGGACTGACCGCGACTTGTAGGTGAAACCCACATCGGGCGCCCGGGATATTCCAATCACAATGGCGCCACTCAGAAATCCTTTAGAGGAGACATACACGTGAAAATCAAGAGTCAGAAGGACTTTTTTGCCGGCCTCTTGTTCATAGTGGTCGGCATAGCCTTCGCATGGGGTGCCACCAACTACAACATCGGCGAGGGCGCGCGGATGGGGCCTGGCTACTTCCCCCTGGTGCTGGGCATCCTGCTGGCGGCCATCGGCTCCTTCACGGTATTCGAAGCCATGGTGGTCGAAACCGAGGACGGCGAGCCCGTGGGCAAGTTCGCATGGAGACCCCTGTTTTTCATCATCGCCTCGAACGTGGTGTTCGGCATCTTGCTGGGCGGCCTGCCAGCCATCGGATTTCCCGCCTTTGGCCTGATCGTCGGCATCTATGCGCTCGTTTTCATCGCCGCGTTGGCGGGCGAGGAGTTCAAGGCCAAGGAGGTGTTCGTGCTTGCCACCATTTTGGCGATCGGCAGCTACCTCGCGTTCATCGTGATGCTCAAGCTGCAGTTCCCGGTCTGGCCCAGCTTCATCGTGGGTTGAAATAAGGATCACAAAATGGATTTGGTTTCCAATCTCTCGATCGGCTTCGGCGTTGCGTTCACTCCGATCAACCTGCTGTACAGCTTCATCGGCGTTTTCCTTGGCACCGTAATTGGGGTATTGCCGGGCATCGGCCCGGTGGCCACCATTGCCATGCTGCTGCCGGCCACCTATGCGCTGCCACCCGTTTCCGCGCTCATCATGATCGCCGGCATCTATTACGGGTCGCAGTACGGCGGCTCCACCACGGCCATCCTGGTCAATTTGCCAGGGGAATCGTCCTCGGTGGTCACAGTGATCGACGGCTACCAAATGGCGCGTAAGGGCCGGGCAGGGCCGGCCCTGGCGGCCGCGGGCATCGGATCGTTCTTCGCCGGTTGCGTCGGCACGCTGATCCTGGCGGCGTTTGCCGTCCCCTTGACGGAGGTTGCATTCAAATTCGGCCCCGCCGAGTACTTTTCGCTCATGGTGCTGGGCCTGATCGGCGCCGTGGTGCTCGCCTCGGGTTCTCTCATCAAGGCCATTGGCATGATCGTGCTGGGCCTGCTGCTCGGCCTGATCGGAACCGACGTGAATTCCGGGGTCGCGCGCTATTCCTTCGATGTCCCGGAACTGACGGACGGCATCGGCTTCATCGTGATCGCGATGGGCGTGTTCGGCTACGGCGAAATCATCAGCAACCTGGGCAAGCACGCGGACGAGCGCCAAGTGTTCACGGCCAAGGTCACAGGTCTCTTCCCGACCAAGGAAGACTTCAAGAACATGACCCCCGCCATCTTGCGCGGGACCGCGCTGGGGAGTGTGCTGGGCATCCTGCCGGGCGGCGGGGCGCTGCTGTCGGCGTTCGCGGCCTACACGATTGAGAAGCGGACCAAGCTGCGCGCCGGCGAAGTGCCCTTCGGCAAGGGCAACATCCGAGGCGTGGCGGCGCCCGAAGCCGCCAACAACGCAGGCGCGCAGACATCCTTCATTCCGCTGCTGACACTGGGCATTCCGGGCAACGCGGTGATGGCGTTGATGGTGGGTGCGATGACCATCCACAACATCCAACCGGGCCCGCAGGTGATGACCAGCAACCCGCAGCTCTTCTGGGGCCTGATCGCCTCGATGTGGATCGGCAACGCCATGCTGATCATCCTGAACCTGCCGCTGATCGGCATCTGGATCAAGCTGCTCACGGTGCCCTACCGCTGGCTGTTCCCGGCGATCGTGCTGTTCTGCGCCATCGGCGTGTACTCCACCAACAACAACACCTGGGACATCTGGATGGTGGCGATCTTCGGGGTGGTTGGCTACATATTCATCAAGCTGGGCATGGAACCGGCGCCGCTGCTGCTCGGATTCATCCTGGGGCCGATGATGGAAGAAAACCTGCGTCGGGCGCTGCTGCTCTCGCGCGGAGACTGGAGCGTCTTCGTCTCGCGACCGCTGTCCGCCGGCCTCCTGGCCGCGGCCCTGCTATTGGTGGTTATCGTGGCGCTGCCCTCGATCAAGGCCAAGCGCGCCGAAGCCTTCGTCGAAGATTAGGTTGCCCCCCGAAGCGGCCTGCGGCCGCCTCTCCCAGGGGGCTCCCGAACAGCGAACGGCGCCATTGGCGCCGTTCGCGTTTCTGTTCCGCGCCTGTAACTTCGGTGGGTGACAATGGCCTTTCAGAGGGAAGAATGCAGCTGAAAAATAGCCATCCGCAGCGCATCGCGTTGCACAACGAAATCCACGCCCGGCCGCCCGAGGCCATGACGGCGCCGCTCGCGATCTCGCACCTCGTCATGCTCGGCGATGGGCAGGATCGCGAAGCGAGCCGCGCGCACCTGGCGTCGCTGCTGCGGGACCATCACCTGCCACTGCCCGATGCGCAATCCACCCACATTCGGATGGACCTCGGGGGTTTCCGCATCCGCTGGGAACTTCACACCGAGTTCGTCACCTGGACTTTCTCCCGCGCGATCGACGCGAAAGGCTTCGGCGAGCGCGAGCCCGCCACCGCCATCGAGGCGGTGCCCCAGGCATGGCTGGATGGCTTGCCGGGCCAATGCCTGGCGAGCCTGCACCTGTGGGTGCTGCCCACCGTCGCATTCGGCGGTAACTCGCTCGTCAAGCACGTGTTGAATGAAGACACGCTTGTCGCATCCGCGGTCGCCGATGGGCTGGGCGAGGTGTATACGGATTTCGCGCTCCACGCCGACGGCTTCTCGCGCATGGTGCTGCTGGCGGGTAACGTGACGCCGCGGCGCCTGGGCCGGCTGGTGCAGCGGTTGCTGGAAATCGACACCTACCGCATGGCCGCGCTGCTGGGGCTGCCCGCCGCGCGCGAGGCCGCGACGGTGCTCGCCTTCGCGGAACGCGAACTCGCGGAGCTGGCCGGCGCCATTCGCGTGGCGGGCCGCCATGAAGAGCCGCAGCTGCTGGACCGGCTCACCAAGCTGGCCGGGCAGGTAGAGAGCCAATACGCGGGAACGCATTCGCGCTTCTCCGCCAGCGCCGCGTACTTCGAGCTGGTGGACCGGCGCATCGCCGACATTTCGGAATCGAAGATCGCCGGGCTGCAGACCATCGGCGAGTTCATGGAGCGGCGGCTCTCGCCCGCGCGCTCCACCTGTGCATGGGCCACGCGGCGGCAGGACGCCCTGTCGCAACGCGTATCGCGCATCAGCAACCTGCTGCGCACGCGCGTGGAGATCGAGCAGCAGCAAAGCAGCCAGGCGCTGCTCGCCGCGATGAACACCCGCCAGGGCCTGCAGCTGAAATTGCAGGCCACCGTGGAAGGCCTGTCGGTGGCCGCGATCACCTACTACATCGTTGGCCTCGTGAGCTACCTGGCCAAGGGCGCGCATGCCATCGGCTGGCCCTGGAGCGCGGAGAGCACGGCGGCATCCGCCATCCCGGTCGTTGCGATCGGGGTGTGGTGGTCGCTGCGCCGGCTGCACTCCCGGGTGTTCAGCGATTGAGCCAGCCCGCCGACAAGGTTTTTCTTTCAGGCCTGGCGATGGCGCTGGCCGGCTCGATCGCTTTCAGCGGCAAGGCCATCATCGTGAAGCTGGCCTACCGCTTTGGCGTGGACGCGGTGACGCTGATCATGCTGCGCATGCTGTTCGCCCTGCCGATCTTCGTGGCGATGGCGTGGTGGGCCGGCCGCGGCAAGCCCGCGCTTTCAGCGCGCGACTGGCTTGGAGTCGTTGGGCTGGGGTTCACCGGTTATTACCTGTCGAGTTTTCTCGACTTCGCGGGGCTGCAATACATCTCGGCTTCACTCGAGCGCCTCATCCAATACCTCGCGCCGACGCTGGTGCTGGTGCTGGGCTGGTTCCTGTACCGCAAGGCCATCCGACCGCTCCACCTGCTGGGCATGGCCCTGAGCTACAGCGGCGCACTGCTGGTGTTCGGCCACGAGGTGCAACTGGCCGGCGGGCAGGCCGCGCTGGGCACGCTGCTGGTGTTCGCCAGCACCGTGACCTACGCCCTGTACCTGGTCTACAGCGGACAGCTGGTGCAGCGGCTCGGTTCGCTGCGGCTGGTGGGGTTGGCGACCTCCGTCGCTTGCCTGTGCTGCCTGCTGCAGTTCGTGCTGCTGCGTCCGCTGTCGGTCGCCATCGAGGTGGCTCCGCAGGTGATCTGGCTATCAGTACTGAATGCAACCCTGTGCACCGCGCTGCCCGTGCTTCTCGTGATGATGGGAATCGAGCGCATCGGCGCCGACCTGGCCTCGCAGGCGGGGATGGTGGGACCGCTATCCACCATCCTCATGGGCGTGGTGATCCTGGGCGAGCCGTTCACGGCGTGGATCGCTGCCGGCACGATGCTGGTGATCGCGGGGATCTTCGTCTTCAGCCGCGCTGGGCGATAGTGTGCTGTCGCACAAGCTCATTGCCTGCGTGTGCGCGGGGAACAGGGCGATGGCCGCCCTGTTCCGGCTATAGCACGATGTCCGCCGCTGTTAGTGTCTCGACACCCGTCAGCTGGATCACGATCTCCGCTGTCGCGTCGGCATTGGTGCTGGCGTACAGCTTGTGCGTGTCGCTGTCGAATCGCACCTGACCGGTCGCGTTTCCTTCGTCGAAGGGCGCACCGTTTTCGTTGAACGTGAAGACCTGGTTGCCGCCTGCTACAACGTTCGCGTCGATCTTGGACAGGTCGATGCGGTCGACGCCGGAAACGAAGTCGACGATCACATCCCACGCGCTCGCGCTGCTCTCCGCGGTCGACGTGTACGTGAAGCGGTCCGCGCCGGCCCCGCCGGTCAGCGTGTCGGCGCCCAGGCCGCCGGTGATGATGTTGGCCGCGCCATTGCCCACGATCACGTTGTTCAGCGCGTTGCCGGTGGCGTTGATGCCGCCCGCGCCAACGTCGAGCGTGAGGTTCTCGACGTTGGCGGCCAGCGTGTACGTGCAGCTGGCGAGCACCTGGTCGGTGCCTTCATCAGCCAACTCGACGACCACGTCGTTCTTGTTGTCGACGATGTAGGTGTCGTTGCGCAGGCCGCCCGCCATGGTGTGGGTACCCGTCCTGGCGTCGATCGTGTCGTTGCCCACGCCCCCTACCAGGCTTTCGTTGGCGGTAGTGCCGGTGAGGCTCACGCCCGGCGACGCCAGCTCGATCTGGTTGCCACCCAGCGACCACAACTGGTCGGCCGTCCACGTGCCCGTGAGCTCGATCACCACGTCCGCGCCGGGCGTCGCATCGGTGCCGATGAAAAGCTTGGTCATGCCATTGGCTGCGCTGACCTGCACCTCGTTCAGCCCCACGCTCGTGCCGTTGCCCGCTGTCGGGTCCTCCGCGAAAGCCGCGCCTGCGACGACGATGCGATCGCCCGCGGTAAAGTCCATGATCCGGTCGATGCCGTTGCCTGACGAAGCGAATTCGAAGGTATCGGCTCCGCTGCCGCCGCGCAGGATATCCCCCTGACTGCCGCCTGCCAGCGTGTCATTGCCTGCGCCGCCATCGATCTCGACCCCTTGCGACGCACTGACGCGCAGCACGTTGTCTTCACTTCCACCGGTGAGCGTCGGATGACCGGCACGCAAGCCGTTGGCATCGTATCTCTGCGAATACACGCCGCTGCCGGGGCCGTCCTGGGCCTGAGACGTCCAGGTGACCACATAGCCGCCGTCGGCAAGCGCCGCCACCGCTGATTCATACTGGTTACCGCTCGTTGTGACGTTGATCAGGGTTTCCGCCCCCTCCGCGCTGCCATCGGCCGCGTAGCGCTGGGCATAGATGCCGTGGGTGGTAACGACGTCTTGGTTGTTAGACGTCCAGGTGACCACGTAGCCGCCGTCCACCAGTGCCGCCACCGCTGGATCAAATTGGGAGTTGACCATGGTGGTGTTGACGCGCGTTTCCACCCCAATCGGGATTGCGCTTCCGTCAGGCAAATATTCGCCAGCGTAGCGCTGGGAATAGACACCCCAACCGCTGCCATCCTGGAGGTGAGAGCTCCAGATGACGGCGTAGTCGCCGCCTGCCAGGCCTACCACCTTCGCGTCGGTTTGAGCGCCGGCCGTGGTGCTGTTGATGATCGTCTCTCCCCCCACCGCGCTGCCGTCGGCAGCGTACCGTTGGGCAATGACCCCCTCAGCGCTGCCGTCCTGACCGATAGACGACCAGGCGATCACGTAACCACCGTCGGCTAACACCGCCATCGTCGAGTTGTACTGTTCGCCGAGTATGGTGGTGTTGATGAGCTTCTCGCCATCGATTGGTGTACCGTCGCCCGCGTACCGCTGGGCATAGATGCCGTTTCCGCTGCCATCCTGATTCCCGGCTGACCAGGTCACCAGATAACCGCCGTCAGGTAGCCCTATCGCCCTGGCCCCGCTCTGAAAGTCGTCCGTGGTCGTGTTGATCCTTGTTTCACCGCCCACCGCGGCCCCATCGGCCGCATAGCGCTGCAAATAGACCGATGTATCGTAAAGATAGGTATCGTCCTGTTGGTTCCAGAACGTCGTCCAAGACGTCCAGGTGACCACGTAACCGCCGTCGGCCAGCGCCGCAATCGCCGATCCATCCTGAGTATTGCCGGTGGTTGTGTTGACTTGCGTCTCCATCCCCACGGTAGTCCCATCGGCTGCGTAACGCTGAGCGAAGATTCCACCGTCGCTGCCGTCCGCCGCCGTCCAGGTGACTACGTAGCCCCCATCTGCCAGCGTTGCGATTGCCGATGAAAACTGTGAGTCGAGCGTGGTGGTGTTGACGCGCGTCTCGTTTTCGCCAAGAAGGATCAGGGCGTCGCTGAACTGAACCTGCTCGACGAGGCTCAAGGTATCCCGGCCCGCCGCGCTCGTCACTACCCAGCGTCCTTGCGAATTGATGCTGAAAGTGGCATCGGTGCTCGCCTGTGCGGCAAGAGATAGTGTGTCGACGCCATGGCGCCCGAAGACGGCGTCGTCACCGGCAGTTCCCTGCAACGTGTCGTTTAGATCGGTACCATAAATATTGGCCATGAGAAGCTCCTGTGGGGTTGAGGCAACTCATCCTGGTCCGAGGCGTGGGCACCGGCTATCGGCCAGACGGCCTAGGACCCGGTATTTAGAGAGCGATTTCCGCCGCAATCGGTGCCACGACACCTCTGAGCCGCAGTGACACGCATGGGCCAAAGGGTTCTAGGCCATACGAACGGCTACGTCTCGATCTTCGTTGTCAGCTGCACCACGCGCTGAAGCGGCTGCCGCGCCCTTAAGCCGAGTTGCGCATCGGCGGCGCGATGGGTTTGGTGGCCGGCTTCGCGGCACCGGGCGTGAATTTCCAGCCCGCGGGCGGTCCGCCTTCGAGCTTCGTGCGCATCTGCGGCGTGGCGCAGGCGGCGGCATAGGCGATTCACCGCCCGATTCGGGCAGGCCGGTGAACATCAGCGTCGTCTTCTGCGTGTGGAAACTGAAATGCTGCAGGAAGAAGTTGCGCGAGAACTCATCACCCACCAGCTTGCCGATCTCGGCGAGCGCCTGATCCTCGGTGGCCCAGCTCTGGCCTGTCGGCAGCCGCGTGCTGAGGTAGACCTCTTCGCCGGTGGCGACGTCGATCGCCTTGAGTGTCCACGAGGTCAAGGCCGTCTTGGTGATCGTCAGGCCCGAGGCGGGAAGTTTCGTGGAGAGCTGCTTGACTTTCACTTCACTGCGGATGGCAAAGTCGGCTTGCTGCGCGTTGGCCGCGGCGGGGTTGTCACCTTCACCGGACCACACGCGAAAGCCGAACGACTTGATGCGGTCCTTGACGACGTTCTCGGCAAGGTGCGAGCGTTCACGCCCCATCGCTGCGCCCTCCGCATTGCCGATATCGATGCGGATGGAGATACGCGGATCTCCCTTGTTGCGGATGAACTCAACGCGCTCCTCGCGCGAGAGCTGATTGAGTGATTTCTGCACATCGCGCATGCTTACCACCGCGCGTGTCTGCATCTCGACCAGGCCATCCTTACCGGCACTGGCTGCGCCCTCTTGCAACACCGAGCGGATGAAGGCGCCTGAGTTGGACAGCAGTTTGGCTTGCAAGAGGCCGTAGTTGCCCTCGAGGGATTTCTTGTCCACGTAGAGCGCAATCGCCTTCTCGACGAGCTGCCTCTTGGCGTCGTTGCGCACCTCCAGCTGGGCAGCGGCCATGTCGCCCTTGAAACGCGCGTCTTGCGGGTCGACGAGGCCCAGCGCGCTGATGACGAGCGTGCCCGCTTCAGTGGCGTGTGCAGGGGCTGGTGCGGCGGCGAGCGGAACGGCCACGGGTGCCGTGGCGGGTGCCGCGAGTGTCGTGTTGCCTTGCGCAATGGGGGCAGGGGCCTGCCGGCTGGGCGCCAGGAGCAGGTAGCCACCCGCCACAAGCGCAACCGCCGCAGCGGCGCCGGCTACCCACAACCCCGCGGAACGCGATCGAGCGGGTGCGGACATCGCGGGCATCGCCACCGGTGCGGCATGCTGCACCGCTGGCCGCGTGCTCTCATTGGCGCCCGAGACAGCCGCCTGCAGCGCCTGCGCGAATTCGCGCCCAGTCTGGAAGCGCTGCGCCGGCTGCTTTGCAAGCGCCTTCTTCACCACGGCGTCGAGCGCCGGGTCGAGCGCGAGGTTCAATTCGGAGGGCGGCACCGGCTCCTCGCGCAGCACCTTGTACATCACGGTGGTCGTCGATTCGCCCGTGAACGGCTTTTCGCCGGTGAGCATCTGGTACAGGATCACGCCGCAAGAGAACAAATCGCTGCGGCCGTCGACGGTGTGGCCCATGAACTGCTCGGGCGACATGTAGGAGGGCGTGCCCAACACGGTGCCGGTCTGCGTCAGTTCGGATTTCTCGACGCGGGCGATGCCGAAATCGGCCACCTTCACTTTTCCGCTCTCGAGCAGGATCAGGTTGGCGGGCTTCATGTCCCGGTGCACCACGCCCTGACTGTGCGCATGGTCGAGCGCGTCAAGCATCTCGCTCATGATGCGGACGACTTCCGTCATGGTGAAGCGCTCGTTGCGCTCAAAGTAGTCGCGCAGCTCGCGGCCCTTGACGAACTCCATCGCGATGAAGGCCACGCGTTGCGAGGACTGCGATGACTGCGACTGCGTCTGCGACGGCGCCATCATGGTCGCATCTTCGTCGCTGACATCGTGCGCGACGTCCTCGCCGTACTCATAGATGGCGACGATCCCCGGGTGGTTCAGCCTGCCCGCGGCCTGCGCCTCGCGCTTGAAGCGCGCCATGACACCAACGAATTCCTCGCCGGTGAGCTGCGAGGGCAGGATGGTCTTGATGGCGACGGTGCGCTCGATGACAGGGTCGAACCCTTCGTACACGATGCCCATCGCCCCCTTGCCCAAGGTGCGGCGGATCTGGTATTTGCCCAGCTTGTTCATGCGGCAGGCCGGGGGCTACTTGTATTTTGAGTCGATGTCCCAGACGGCGGTTTGCACCAGGCGCTGCACCATCGTGTCCAGCCCGACGCCGCCCTTCGCGCCTTGCGACACGCCCATCACGCTGGTGGCCTGGGCGCCGACTTCCATCTTGAGTTCCTTGTAGCCTTGCGCCACCTGCTCGGTGGTGTTGGCGTCCATGATCTTGTAGCGCATGCCGATCAGCCACACCCCGGTGGTCTCCTGGGTCTGCACGGAGCCCGTGACGTGACCGGCCGCGTAGCCGGCGGTGTTGCCGGCCAGCATTCCCATCAGGCCGCCGATGGCGCGGCCGTCGAAGCCCTTCTTGTTTTCGGCGATTTGTTCGGCCTTGAGGATGTCGAACTTCACGACCCACTGCGTGGTCTTGAGCTTGCCCATCTGCATGGTCTTGCGTGCTGCCTGCTGGTCGCCCAGGTTGTAGGCGAGCGAGACTTCATTGAGCAGGGGCCCGAGGTTGGAGCGCTCCAACACCGGGAAGTTGGCCTGCGACAGCTCCAGCTCGCCGAAATCGGCGATGTTGTTCGGGCCGAATTTCTGCATGAAGCTCGCGTTGTTGCTCTTCACCTCGCCGGGGATCACCACCAGCGCGGGGCCGCGCTTGCCCTTGTTGACGTAATCCACTTCCTTGTAGGCCGCCGCGTCGGCCGCGGCGTTGGCTTGCTGCGACGTGGAACTGCCGGCGTTGGGGGATGGGTTGCCGAAAGTCGGCTGTGCCAGCGCCTGCCCGCCGGCGAAGCACAAAGCGGCCGCTACGCAAAAGTGACTCTTGTTCAACATGGATCTCCTCGGGTAACAACGGATTCAGGACGCGATCATTTCTTCGGGGCATTGCGGCAATAGTCGCTGTACAGCCTGGCGACGACCTCGTCGGCGCGCTCCTCGATCAAGGTGAGCGCCATGCCGGAGACGTCGCTGCCCGCGTAGCTTGCGTTGCTCGCGGCGGCGGTGGAAACGGGTCTGCCGGCGGCGTCGGAGAGGGTGAAGTTCATGTTCACGCTCACCTGGTTCACGTTCACGATCGCGTTGCGCGCAGCCTGGCTGGCGATCACGCCGCGCAGCACGTATTGCGCCGCCATGCGTTTCGATGCGCTCAAAGCGCGGTCCGGATCGTTCTTGAAATAGGCGTCGATCTCTTCTTGCGCGATCTGTTTGCGGATTTGTTCGGCGGAGTAGGTCTTCAGGCCCAGGGCCTGCAGCCGGGAGTTGATGGCTTCGACATGGCGGCCGAAGCTGCCTTGGCTGGCGGTGACGAAGCCATTTTTCTCCTCGCCGATCAGGACCATGATCTTGCGGTTCCTGATTCGGTCCCGGCAGTGCGTGGCCAATTGCGCGGAGGTGGCTGCCTGGCGCTGCGCATCGGCGTGCGCATCGGCTGCTGCGCCAGGCGGGGGATTGGAGAATTTGAACCCCTGAGCATGCGCGGAAACCGCGGCGAACCAACAGGCGAGCAAAATGGCCGATGATGTGCGCATCGCGGATGTGAAGCTCATCTATAAGAAAGGCTGATTATTATGGATTTGGGTATTGCGGGCAAATGGGGTTGCGGCCCGCCGACACAGCCGTGCAGCATGTCGCAGTTGACATCACCACGGAGGAAGGTCGGGCGAAAGTGTTCGAGAAACGCGGCGAGTACGACATCGTCGTCACCAACGCGGGCGGACCGCCCACTGGCGACTTTCGTGAATGGGACCGGGAGGCCTGGATCAAGGCCGTCGATGCGAACATGCTCACGCCCATCGAGTTGATCAAGGCGACGGTCGATGGCATGGCCGCGCGCGGCTTTGGCCGCATCGTCAACATCACGTCGAGCGCGGTCAAGGCGCCCATCGATATCCTGGGCCTGTCCAATGGCGCGCGCAGCGGCCTGACCGGCTTCGTCGCAGGGGTGGCGCGTACGGCGAAGCTTGCCGGCGCCAACGTCACCATCAACAACCTGTTGCCGGGTGCCTTCGACACGGATCGGCTCAAGGCCACCATGTCAGGTGCCGCCAAGAAGACGGGCCAGCCGATCGAGACCGTGATGGAGGCGCGCAAGGCGACAGTGCCCGCGCGTCGCTTCGGAAACCCCGATGAGTTCGGCGCCACCTGTGCGTTCCTGTGCAGCCAGCACGCCGGCTACATCACCGGGCAGAACGTGCTGATCGACGGCGGGGCATTCCCCGGAACGTTCTGAGCCAGGCCGACATCCTCGCCCTGGGCGAGCCCATGATCGAGTTCAACCAGACGGGCGAGGGCGGGGGCCGCATGTACCTGCAGGGGTTCGGCGGCGATACGTCCAACTTCGCCATCGCCGCCGTCCGGCAGGGTGCGACGGCCGGCTACGTGTCGGCCCTGGGCGACGACGCGCACGGCCGCATGCTGCGCGACCTGTGGGACCGGGAGGGTGTCGACCATTCGGCAGTGGCCACGGATGCCGATGCGTACACCGCGATCTACTTCGTGACGCATGACCCTTCCGGGCACCAGTTCAGCTTCATGCGCGCGGGCTCGGCGGCAAGCCGGATGAAGCCGTCGGGCCTGCCGAAGGGGCGCATCGAATCGGCGAAGGTGCTGCACCTCTCCGGTATCAGCCTGGCCATTTCATCGGCGGCCTGCGACACCGCCTACGCCGCGATCGCCATGGCCCGCGCTGCCGGCGTCCAGGTCTCCTTCGACACCAACCTGCGCCGCAAGCTCTGGCCCATCGACCGCGCGCGCGCCGTCATGACGGACGTGATGCGCCGCTGCGACATCTGCCTGCCCAGTCTCGACGACGTCGCCGCCATCACCGGCCTCAGCGATCCCGATGCACTGGTCGATCATTGCCTTTCGTTGGGCGCGAAGATCGTGGCCCTTAAGCTCGGTGAACGTGGCGCCATGGTGGCGGATGCAAACCAGCGGCATCGCCTCGGCCCGCATCGGTGCACGCCGGTCGACGCCACAGGTGCGGGAGACACCTTCGGCGGAGCCTTCGTCGCACGGCTGGTCGCCGGTGATGACCTGCTGGCTGCCGGCCGCTACGCGGTGGTGGCGGCGGCGCTGTCCACCGAAGGTTATGGCGCGGTAGATCCCATACCCAATGCGCAGCGGGTCAGGGCGGCGCTCGCCTCGGCAGGGTAGAGATCGTCCGTTTCCGGATCACCGTGGGCGGGACGACACCACGATCCCCCCGACGATCAGGATGAACGCCGCGGCGTGGTAGATGCGCGGCAGTTCGCCCAGGAACGCCGCCGACATCACTGCGGCGAAGAGCGGTGTGAGGTTGGCGAAAAAGCCCGCGATGTTCGGACCCACGCGGGCCACGCCCACGCCCCAGCAGCGGTAGGCAAGGATGGCGGGGCCGATGGCAACATAGGCCAGTGCGGCGGCAAGCGGCCAGCCCCACTCGATGTGGGTGTTGCCCGTCGCCCATTCGCCGCCGGCGAACAGCGCGGACCATCCCAGGCCCAGCACCACCTGCGCCATCAGGAAGGCGGCCCAGTTGCCGCGAATTTCCGGTGGGTCGCCCGGACGGATCAATAGCCAACTGTAGAACGCCCACGCCGCCGTAGCGAGCAATACATACAGGTCGCCCGGCACCAGCCGCACCTGGGTGAGCAACTGCCAGTCGCCCCTGCTGAGGACGACCAGCACGCCGGCGATCGACAGCACTGCCCCGGCCAATTGCCGGTGCGAAATCCGCTGGCCGAAGAACAACGCGCCGATCCCCAGCATCCAGACCGGCGAACTCGCCGCGACCAGAGTGACATTCAGCGGAGTGGAGGTCTTGAGTGCCAGATACTGCAACGCGTTGTAGCAGCCTACGCCCAGCAGGCCCAGGACGGCGAAGCGGCGCCAGTGCAACCAAAGACTGCTGCCGCGGCGCAGCACCCAGCCCGCCAGGGGCAGTAACAGCACGAATGCGAGGGCCCAGCGTAGGAAGTTGAGCGTGACCGGCGGCACCATCTCGTTGACGAGCCTTCCCACGACGGCGTTGCCCGCCCACAGCAAGGGAGGCACGGTGAGCAGAGCGGCAGTCGAAAGGTTGAGGCGTTGGTTCATGCGAACCTGCGATCGTATCGGCTCGCGTTGCCCATGGGCGGGCAAAGCTCGCGGATTCATGGCAGGATGAGGCGATCGTTGCCCCCCCGAAAGAAAGAACCATGAGCAGAGCAGTCCAGATTACCCAGCCCGGAGGCCCCGAGCAGTTGAAGATCGCCGATGTCACCGTGGGTGAGCCCGGCCCCGGCGAAATTCGCATCCGCCATCACGTGGTGGGCCTGAACTTCATCGATGTGTATCACCGCACCGGCGTGTACCCGCTGGCGCTGCCCGCAACGCTGGGCATGGAAGCGGCGGGCGTTGTCGAGGCCGTCGGCGGGGGTGTCACGCACCTGAAACCCGGAGACCGCGCCGCTTACGCGAGCCAGCCGCCCGGCAGCTATTGCGAGCTGCGCGTGATGCCCGCGAAGTGTGTCTGCAAACTGCCCGACGCGATCGATTTCGACACCGGCGCGGCCATGATGCTGAAAGGCCTGACGGCGCAATACCTGCTCAAACGGACCCAGCCGCAGGGCGGGCTGAAGGAAGGCGATCACATCCTGTTCCATGCCGCGGCCGGCGGGGTCGGCCTCATCGCGTGCCAGTGGGCGAAAGCGATGGGGTTGCAACTGATCGGTACCGCCGGGTCCGATGCCAAGTGCGCCCTGGCCAAAGAGCACGGCGCGGCCCACGTCATCAACTATGCGAAAGAAGATTTCCTGGCAAGGGTGAAGGAGATCACCGGCGGCAAGGGCGTGAAGGTGGTGTACGACTCGGTGGGCAAGGACACGTGGGAGAAGTCGCTCGACTGCCTGCAGCCGTTCGGGCTGATGGCGTGCTTTGGCGCGGCCTCCGGCGCGCCCGCGCCGTTCGCGGTGGGACTGCTCGCTGCGAAGGGGTCGATCTACGTTACGCGCCAGACTCTGTTCTCGCACATCGCCTCGCGCGAAACCACGCAGGCAATGGCTGATGACCTGTTCGCGGCCGTGACCAGCGGCAAGGTGAAGATCCGCATCGACCAGCGCTATCCGCTGGAACAGGTCGAGCAGGCGCACCGCGACCTCGAAGCGCGAAAGACCACCGGCTCGACTGTCCTGACACTGTGAACGGGTTGGCGCCTGACGCGAGTTGGCTGGCCGCGTTGCACGCGGCCGCTGACCGTGCACCCCACAGACCGCGCGTGCCCCTGTGGGCGGGCGAGGCGCGCATCGGCTCCGTCGAACCGGAGGTAATGCTTGGCCTGGCGCTTCCCGCGAAGCTCGCAACTCCAGCCACGCGCGGCAATGAAAGCGGGTTCCAGGTCCACGGCGAGCTCACCACAAGCCTGCATGAGATCGCGATTGCCATGCGTGATGCGGGCATTGCGCACGTGTGGCGCGATGAACAATTGGCCGTCACCGATGCGCAGGGCAATCGCCTGGGCACGGTTGAACGCGCCGTCGTCCGGCCGTTGGGCGTCACTACCTTCGCCGTGCACCTTGTAGGGCAATCGCCGGACGGGAGGCACTGGGTGCAGCAGCGCTCCCTGACGAAACCCAACGACCCTGGCCTGTGGGATACCTTGATGGGCGGCATGATCCCGGCCTCTGACTCGCTTTCGCAGGCGCTGGAGCGAGAAACCTGGGAAGAGGCCGGTCTCAAGCTCGAACAGTTGGCACAGCTGCAGCACGGCGGGCGCGTCACGATGCGCAGACCGACGGGCTCAGGCGTGGGTGGCTATGTGGTCGAACACATCGACTGGTATCGCTGCATCGTGCCCGACGAGGTCGTGCCGGCCAACCTGGACGGCGAGGTGGCGCAGTTCCGGCTCATGCAAGGCACCGAGGTTCTCGGCCGCCTGGAGCGTGACGAATTCACGATCGAAGCGGCGCTGATCCTTGCGGAACACGGCGTGTAGTCGCGCACCGACACGCGCACGGCGTCAAGGCCGGACTGAACGACCCCTCCTACAGTTGCTTGGCCTTGGCACTTGCAGCCCGCGATGAAGTGGGCGACTACATTGGTCTGAAACAACGGAGAAATCATGAAGGTGCGTGCCTATATCGTCGAAGACAGCCCCACGATCCGTGAAAACCTCATCGAGACGCTGCAGGAGCTGGCGCTGGTGGAACCTGTCGGAGCGGCCGAGACCGAGCACGAAGGCAAGAAATGGCTCGCCCAGAACGACAGCTATTGGGACCTCGCCATCATCGACCTGTTCCTCAAGGAGGGTAGCGGCCTGAACATCCTGGAAGCCTGCCGCTCGCGCCGGCCCACGCAGAAGATGGTCGTCCTCAGCAACCATGCGACCAACGACGTGCGCTGGCGTTGCGCCCAACTCGGGGCCGACGCCGTATTCGACAAGTCGACCGAAATCGATGCGTTGGTCGACTACTGCGTGAAAGAGCGATGCAACGGCGAGCGCGGCGGCCGGTAGGTACCGAGCGGGTTTACAGGATGGTCGGAGGCCGCTCGGCCAATTGCGCCTGCCGCAGGCGGTTGGGAGCCAGCGCGCCGGCGGAGTCCAGGATCGGGTATGCGATCGAGCAGATGTGCGAGTTGATGCGCTTCAGGTCGCTGATGAGGTCGATGTGCAGTGAGCTGGTTTCCATGCTCTGCACGGAATTCCCCGACAGGCGCGTCAGGTGCGCCGACGCATAGGCGCGTTCCAAGTCGCGGAACCGCGCCTTTTCTTCAAGCAGTTTCTGCGCATCGCGGATGGATCCGTTGAGGAACACGCTCATCCCCAGGCGCAGGTTGTCGACCAGGCGGGCGTGCAGCTCGCAGATTTCCGCCATGCCCGCTTCGGAGAAACTGCGGCCCTTCTTGATCTTCTTGTCCTCGATGTCGATCAGCACGCGCTCGACGATGTCGCCGATCTGTTCCATGTTGATCGTGAAGCTGATGATGTCCGTCCAGCGCCGGCTTTCCTCTTCGCCTAGCGCCTCGCGCGAGATTTTTGTGAGGTAGTACTTGATCGCGGAATAGAGTTCGTCCACCGAGTCGTCGAGCTTGCGCAGGTCCTCGGCCAGCCTGATGTCATTGGTCTTGATCACCGTGAGCATGCCCACCATCATCGTCTCCACGATATCCGCCTGGTGCAGCGCTTCACGCGCTGCGCAGGAGATCGCCAGCGAAGGGGTCTCCAGAGCAGACGGATCGAGGTGGTGCGGCCGGCCGGCGACGAGGGTCTTGTCCGGCTTGGGCAGCCAATGGTCTACCCAGCGGGCCACGATCTGCGTCAGGCCGATGAACATCACCGCCACCAGGATGTTGAAGCTGAGATGGAACAGCACCACCAGCGTTGCCGAGTCATGCACGTAGGGCGCCGCGTAGCGCAGCCAAAGGCCGGTCAGCGGCGCGGCGACCAGGACGCCGATCGCCTTGAAGACGAAATTGCCCAGCGGCACTTGCCGCACCTCGATCGCCGACTTTGCAGTGGTGAGTACGGCCAGTAATCCGCTGCCAAGGTTGGCGCCGAGAACGAGGCCAAGCGCGGGCTCCAGCGGCACCAGCCCCGAGGCCGCCATCGTCGCAATTAGCAGCACGATGGCCAGGCTCGAGTACGCGACGACCGACAGGAACGCACCCACCGTGATCTCCAGCAACAGGTCGCTGGAGATTGAGCCGAGCAGGGCCTTGACCACAGGCGAATGCGTCATGAGCTCAGTGGATTCCGCGACCAACCGCAGCGCGAGGAGCATGAGGCCCAGGCCGATCAGGATGCGCCCGAAGCGGCCCAGCGGATTCGACTGGCGCGAAACGAACAGCACGACGCCCACGAAGATGAAGAGCGGCGACAACCACGACAGGTCGAACGAGAACACAACGGCCATCAGGCTCGTGCCCACGTCCGCGCCCAGCATCACGGCCAGGGCGAGCGGCAGCGCGACCAGTCCCTGGCCGACGAAAGAGGAAACGATGAGGGCCGTGGCGGTACTCGATTGCACCAGCGCCGTGACGCCCAGCCCGGAGATCGCCGCTGCCCAGCGGCTGGCGACGCTATGGGCCAGAACGTTGCGCAGGTTGGCACCGAACACCCGGAGGATGCCGGTTCGAACGAGATGGGTTCCCCACACCAGCAGCGCGATCGCTGCCAGGAGATTCAACAGTTGCTTCATTGCTTGAGGCTTCAACTATACGCTTGGTGCAGCGCAACAATCGAAGCCATGCAAGCGGCGGGCCAATGAACTGGTGCGAAAGCACGCCAGCTATCGTGTCTTGCGCACCCGCATCAACTCGTCGAGGATCAAGCAGGCCGCGCCGATCGTGATCGCGCTGTCGGCGACGTTGAACGCGGGGAAGTACCAGCCGCGCCAATGCAGCTGGACGAAGTCCACCACATAACCATGCAGCAGCCGGTCCAGGACGTTGCCGATGGCGCCGCCGAGGATGCAGGCCATCGCGAAGGAGAACAGCCTCTGGCCCGCGTGCGAGCGCAGCATCCACACGATGAAGATAGCGGCCGCGATGCCGATGGCGGTGAAGAACCAGCGCTGCCAGCCCGATGCGCCGGCCAGGAACGAGAACGCCGCGCCCGTGTTGTGCGCGCGGACCACGTTGAAGAAGCTCGTGATGTAAGTGGAATCTCCCAGGCGGTAGTAGCCCAGGATCAGCACCTTGGTGAACTGGTCGGCGATGAAGATCGCGAGCGACAGACCGAGCCAGGGCAGCCAGCTGCCCGCGGAACTGGAGCGCGCCGCCAGTGCCAGCAGCGGTCGCACTTCACGGCTTCGGAGGCCGAGACCTTCACGGCCATTGCCTCACCGGCGACGATGTTCATGTGCGAGGTAATGAACACGAACTTGAGGTCCTCGCCCAGGCTGGCGAGCGCCTCCCACAATTCGCCGTGCGTCGCCATCGGCACCGTGAGCACCACATTGGCCTGCAGGGACGAGCCGACCTTGCCCGCTTCGCGCAATGATTCGATCTCCTTGTTCACCAGCTCACGCGCGGCGCGGATTCGGGTCCACTTGTCCAGCAGTGCCGCATCAGGCGAGCCGATCTCGGCATAGGTCTCGAAGAAGATCGATTCCGACGTGCCGAACAGCTTCCACGCTTCCTCGGCCGTGAAACTGAGGAATGGCGCCATCCAGCGCAGCATGGCGTACGTGATGTTCCACAGCGCGGTCTGGGCGCTGCGACGCGCGAGCGACTTGGGCGCGGTGGTATAGAGCCGGTCCTTGAGGATGTCGAGGTAGAACGCGCCGAGGTCCTCCGAGCAATACACCTGCAGCTTGGCAACCACCGGGTGGAACTCGTACACCTCGTAATGCGCCAGCACTTCGGCCTGGAACTGCGCTGCGCGCGAGAGGGCGTAGCGGTCGATCTCCAGCATTTCCTCGAGCGGCACGGCGTCCTTCGCGGGGTCGAAATCGCTGACGTTCGCCAGCAGGAAGCGCAGGGTATTGCGGATGCGGCGATACGCGTCGACCACGCGCGCGAGGATTTTGTCGTCGCCCGCGATGTCGCCCGAGTAGTCGGAAGCGGCCACCCACAGGCGCACGATCTCCGCGCCCAGTTTCTTGTTGACTTCGTGCGGCTCGATGCCGTTGCCCAGCGACTTGCTCATCTTGCGGCCTTGCGCATCGACCGTGAAACCGTGGGTCAGCAGGCTGCGGTACGGTGCGCGGCCGTACATGGCACAGGCCGTGAGCAGCGCCGAGTGGAACCAGCCGCGGTGCTGGTCGTGGCCTTCCAAGTACAGGTCGGCCTCCGGGCCGCTCTCGTGGGCGGCGCCGGCATGCGAGTACCGCAGCACGGTGGAGTGCGTGGTGCCGGAATCGAACCAGACCTCCAGGATGTCGCTGCTCTTGATGTAGGCCTTGGCGTCCTCGGCGCCGATGATCGATTCGGCCGTGGCCTTGCTCCACGCCTCGATGCCGCCTTGCTCCACCATGTCCGCCGCCTGGTCGAGGATTTCCATCGTGCGCGGATGCAGGTCGCCCGTGTCCCTGTGCAGGAAGAAGGGCAGGGGAACGCCCCAGCTGCGCTGGCGGCTGATGCACCAATCGGGCCGCCCTGCGATCATGTCGCGCAGGCGCGCCTTGCCGTTCTCGGGATAAAAATTAGTTTCCTCGATCGCTTCAAGGGCCATCTGGCGCAGGCTCTTGGGCGCCTTGTCTTTCGTGAACACGCCCTCGCCGTCGTCCATGCGGATGAACCACTGCGCCGCGGCGCGGTAGATCACGGGCGACTTGTGGCGCCAGCAATGCGGGTAGCTGTGCGAGATGTTTTCGGTGGCGAAGAGACGCCCGGCGTCCTTCAGCGCCTCGATGATCTGCGGCACGGCCTTCCAGATGTTCAGCCCACCAAATAGCGCGAAGTCGGGCGCGTAGGAGCCGTGGGCCTGCACCGGGTTGAGGATGTCGTCGTAGGCCATGCCATGAGCGACGCAGGAGTTGAAGTCGTCCAGTCCGTAGGCGGGCGAGGAGTGGACGATGCCAGTGCCGTCCTCCGCGGTCGCGTAGTCGGCGAGGTAGACGGGCGAGAGGCGCCTGTAGCCGGCGTCCACGTCGTACAGCGGGTGTTGGAAGTTCAGGCCGCCCAGCGCGTCGCCTTCCACCGTGGCTAGCACCTTGCCCTTGAGGCCGTAGCGCTCCATGCAGCGCTCCACCAGCGACTCGGCCAACACCAGCAGGCCGCGCTCGGTATCCACCAGCGCGTAGATGATCGCGGGGTTGAGGTTCAGCGCCTGGTTGGCGGGAAGGGTCCACGCGGTGGTGGTCCAGATGACGACGAAAGCGTCCTTGTCCAGTTTCGGGAGGCCGAATGCCGCCGCCAGCTTGTCCGGCTCGGCGCACTTGAACCCCACGTCCAGCGTCGTCGACTTCTTGTCCGCGTATTCGATCTCGAATTCCGCCAGCGACGAGCCGCAGTCGAAGCACCAGTACACGGGCTTCAGGCCCCGATACACGAAGCCGCGCTCCACCACGCGCTTGAACGCGCGGATTTCGGCCGCCTCGTTCTTGAAATCCATCGTGCGGTAGGGATGGTCCCAGTCGCCGAGCACGCCCAGGCGTTTGAAGTCGGCCATCTGGATCGCGATCTGCTCGGTGGCGAAGGCGCGGCTTTTCGCCTGCATCTCGTCGCGCGGCAGGTTGCGGCCGTGCTTCTTCTCGATGGCGTTCTCGATCGGCAGCCCGTGGCAGTCCCAGCCGGGGATGTAGGCAGCGTCCAGGCCCTTGAGCTGGCGGGCCTTCACGATCATGTCCTTCAGGATCTTGTTGACCGCGTGGCCCATATGGATCTGGCCGTTGGCGTAGGGCGGGCCGTCATGCAGAACGAATTTCTCATGCTCGCAACGGGCGGCGCGCAGCTTCTTGTACAGGCCCTTGTCCTCCCACTCCTTCACCCATCCCGGCTCGCGCTTTGGCAGGTCGCCGCGCATGGGAAAGGGGGTGTCGGGCAGGTTGAGCGTGGCTCGGTAGTCGGTTTTGTCTGCTGTCTTGTCTGTCATTGGAATGCTCTAGGGGTTGTCATTCCGGGCTTGACCCGGAATCCAGGTTGTTGGAATGCGGAGATGGATTGCGGATCAGGTCCGCAATGACAACCTTTAAATTCGGTCGCGCGTCGTCTGGCGGCGCGTGGACGCGAAGAACGCACGAGCCTCTTCGCAGTCCCTGGCGATCCCCGCTTTCAGGGCGTCCAGGCTGTCGTACTTGAGCTCGTCGTGCAGTTTGTGCAGCAGTTCCACGCTGATGATTTTACCGTAGGCACCTTCCTCGCCGAGGCTCGCCGGCCATTCCAGGCAGTGCGTCTCCAGCAGCACGCGCCCGCCGTTGACGTCGGCCGGGTCGATGGAAGGGCGGATGCCCAGGTTCGCCACCCCTGGCAGCGGCCCGTCGCCCAGGCCGTCGACCTGCACCGCGAAGATGCCGCTGGCTGCCGGCTTCCAGTGGGAAAAGCGCAGATTGACGGTCTTGAATCCGAGCTGGCGGCCGAGCTTGCGGCCATGCACCACATGGCCGCTGATGCTGTAGGGGCGCCCCAGAAGGGCGGCCACGCCGTCCATGTCGCCGCGGCCCAGGGCATCGCGCACGGCGGAACTGGAAACGCGCAAGCCGTGTACTTCGTAGCTGTTCATCCGCGCCACGTCGAAGCCCTTGGCCTGGCCGGCGGCATCCAGCATCGCGTAATCGCCGGCCCGCTTGGCGCCGAAGCGGAAATCGTCGCCCACGAGCACATACTTTGCGCCCAGCCCGCCTACGAGCACGTTGTCGATGAACGCGTCGGGAACTTGCGAGGACAGCCGCGCGTCAAACGGAAGTACCACGCACTGGTCCACGCCGCAGCGCGCCAGTTCGGTGAGCTTGTCGCGCAGGGTCGCGATGCGCGCGGGCGCGAGCTCCGGCTTGCGGGCCACGGCCGCGAAGTAATCGCGGGGATGTGGCTCGAAGGTGAGCACGCAGCTGGGAACGTTCCGATGGCGCGCTTCGTTGTTCAGCAGCGCGAGCATCGCCTGGTGCCCGCGGTGAACACCGTCGAAATTGCCGATCGTGAGCGCGCACGCGGGGGCGATCCCGGGGTGGTGGAAGCCTCTGAATATCTGCATCGCGGCTCAGTTGGTATCTTTTTGATAGCAGGCCGTGACCATGGGCAATGCATCCCGGGGCTTCGGCCCACGGCGAAAGGTCACGAAAACAGGGTATATTGTGCTGCAGAGCGCCAAGAGGCGCTGGCACTTACTTCGGCGTTGTTTCCTGTATTCCAAGGAGGCGTGTTTTGAAGGTCTTGAAGTTGTCCGCCCAAGGGCTGCCCCAGTCGTGGATCACGCTGGAACAGGCCGTGCTGCACTATGCCGCCGACGAGGTGCGCTGGGACACTATGCCGCCGACGAGGTGCGCTGGGAGGTAGGGGCGCAGGTGGCGTTGTTCCGCGGGGGCCACAACGCCGTCACGGGTGTGCAGTCGCAGATCGCTGTCAGCAGCATCATCGGCACCAAGGGCGTGCCCAACATCAATCCCTTCGACCTCAAGCCTGGCCTGACCAACAGCAAGCTGTTCGCGCGCGACCGCAACGTGTGCGCCTACTGCGGCAACGAACACCACGAGGAAGAGCTCACACGTGAGCACATCATCCCCTTTGCGCAGAACGGCCGCGACCACTGGATGAACGTGGTCACGGCCTGCCGCGCCTGCAACCACCGCAAAAGCAACCGCACGCCCGAGCAGGCCCGGATGCCCCTGTTGTACGCGCCCTACATTCCCAGCCTCTGGGAAGACTTCATCCTGCGCAACCGCCGCATCCTGGCGGACCAGATGGAGTTCCTGATGGCGCATCTTCCCAAGACGTCGCGCCTCCACGGGTATCAGTAGTGTCATCCCGGGCAGAAGCAGTGTCATCCCGGGCTTGACCCGGGATCCATGCGACGCATGGCATGCGCTTGGCTATCAGAGATGGATTGCGGATCAAGTCCGCAATGACATCCCTGAAGCGATGACATCCCTGAAGCGATGCCGTCCCCTAGGCAAAGACGCCGGCTGTGTCCTGCATTCTTTCCGCGACCTCACCGAGATGGTGCAGGGTATCCCCGAAGCTCAGTTCGAGCTGCGTGAGCTTCTTGAAGTAGTGCGCGCCGATGTATTCGTCCGTGACGCCGATGCCGCCGTGCAGCTGCACCGAGTTCTGTCCGATGAACCGCATCGCCACGCCCAGCTGGTACTTGGCGCGCGCCATTGCGCGGCGGCGTTCGTCCGCCGGGGCATTGAGCTTGAGCGACGCGTAGTAACTCATGGATCGGGCCAGTTCCAGCTGCATCTTCATGTCGGCGACGCGGTGCCGCAGCGCCTGGAAGGTGGCGATGGCCACGCCGAACTGCTTGCGCGTGTTCATGTATTCGACCGTGACATCCATGGTCTTGTCCAGTACGCCGACGGCCTCCGCACAGGCAGCCGCGATGCCGATGTCGACGGCATGTTCGAGGGCGGTGAGCCCGTCGAGCGTGATGAGTGTTGCGGGTGCTGACTTGAAGGCTACTTCCGCCGCGCGGCCGCCTTCCTGCGTGCTGTAGCCGCGGGTCGTCACCCCGTTCGCCGCGCGCTCGACCAGGAACAGCGCGATCTTGCCGTTGGCGACGGCGGGAACCAGGAAGGCCTCGGCCATGTCGCCCGCGGGCACGATGCTCTTGGCGCCGGTGATGCTCCAGGCGCCTCCTGATTGCGCAGCCTTGGCCTCGCAGGTGTCGAGCCGGTAGCGCGCCTTGCGCTCCTGCTGCGCCAGTACCACCAGCGCCTCTCCCGCGGCGATCTTCGGCGCCCATGCGGCCTTCACTGCGTCGGTCGCATAACCGTTGATTACGCCGCCCGCGATAAGTGTCTGCGCCAGCGGTTCCAGCACGATGCCGCGGCCCAGTTCCTCCATCACTACCATGCCTTCGACGGGGCCCATGCCCATGCCGCCCTGCTCTTCGGGGATGTACAAGCCCGAGAGCCCGAGATCCGCCAGTTCGCCGTACGCGGCGCGATCGAACCCGCCCGCGTCCGCGATGGCGCGGCGGCGCTCGAAGTCATAGCCTTTGTCGACCCATTTGCGCACCGCGTCGCGCAGCTGTTCCTGTTCGTCGGAAAAATCGAAATCCATTCTGCATCTCCTGTTGCTGTCATCCCGGGCTCGACCCGGGATCCATGGATTGCGGGTCAAGCCCGCAATGACAAAGCCAAAAAATCAACCAAGCACCGTTTGGGCGACGATGTTGCGCTGCACTTCGTTCGAGCCGCCGTAGATCGTGGTCTTGCGCATGTTGAAATAGGTCGACGCGAGCGGCGCGTTGGCGATGCCGCCGGGAAAGTCGCCTTGCCAGCCGGCATCCATCGCTTCATGGATGTAGGGCAGCGCATAGGGGCCGGCCGCGAGCATCATCAGTTCCGAATAGCGCTGCTGGATCTCGCTGCCCTTGATCTTCAGCAGGCCCGCGATGTCCAGCGAATTCTTGCCCGATTTCTCGGCCGAGAGGACGCGCAGCACCAGCATTTCCAGCGCCACCACGTCCACTTCCAGCTTCGCGATCTCGTCGCGGAAGCGGACGTCGCCGTACACGCCCTCGGTCTTCGCGATGCGCTTGAGCCGCTCGAGCTCGCGCTTGGCGCGGTTGACGTCGGCAATATTGGTGCGCTCGTGCGAGAGCAGGTGCTTGGCGTATGTCCAGCCCTTGTTCTCCTCGCCGATCAGGTTCTCGGCGGGCACCTCGACGTTGTCGAAGAACACTTCGTTGACTTCGCACTCGCCATCGAGCAGCTTGATCGGCCGCACGGTGACGCCGGGGGATTTCATGTCCAGCACCAGGAAGCTGATGCCCGTTTGCGGCTTGCCTTCGGTGGACGTGCGCACCAGGTTGAACATCCATTCGCCGTACTGGCCCAGCGTCGTCCAGGTCTTCTGGCCATTGACGATGTACTTATCGCCCCTGCGCTCGGCGCGTGTCTTGAGCGATGCCAGGTCCGACCCGGCGCCCGGCTCGCTGTAGCCCTGGCTCCACCACACCTCGCCGCTCGCGATGCCGGGCAGGAAGCGCTGCTGCTGCTCGGCGTTGCCGAATGCCATGATCACGGGCGCGACCATCACGGGACCGAAAGGCACGACGCGCGGCGCACCCGCGAGCGCGCACTCTTCCTCGAACAGATGCTTTTGCACCGCGTTCCAGCCCGGCCCGCCGAACTGCTTGGGCCAGCCGTAGCCCAGCCAGCCCTTCTTGCCGAGGATCTTCGCCCAGCGCTGGTGGTCATCGCGCGTCAGGCGCAAGGCGTTGTGGACCTTCTGCGAAATGTCCTGCGGCAGGTTCTCGCGCACCCAGGCGCGCACTTCCTCGCGGAACTTCTGTTCTTCAGGGGTGAAAGCTAAATCCATGAGAGTGACTCCAAAGGAACTGCGCCATTATCAGCACGGTCGTTCTATTCCGTGTGTCCGGGTTGTGACAAGCCGAGTTGCTCGCAAAGGTCTTCAACGGTTGCGCGCACCCGCGCCAACTCTTGCTCAAGGCTTTCGACCCGCGCTTCCAGGTGCGAAGACGGGGGTAGCGCGGCACTCGCCGACACATCGCCTGCATCCACGGGCCCGCACAGCAGGTGGGCCCAGCGCTGTTCGCGCATGCCGTGAGCGCGCGCCAGCTTGACGACCAGCGGACCGCCCTTTGCCTCGGGGCGATCCTGCAGCTCGTCCAGGAACGCTTCGACCGAAGAGATATCCGCGAAGCGATACCAGCGCTCGCTGTTGATCCGAAGTTCGCCGGCGGTCTGCGGCCCGCGCAGCATTAACAGCCCGAGCAGCACGGCCGATTGCTCCGGCACGCCGATTGCGCGCTGGAAGTTGTGCTCCCAACGCGCCACGCGGCTGCCGCTGGATTCAAAGACCAGGCTCAGCAGTTTGAGCGAGTCCAGCGCTTCCTGCGCCTGCGCGTCGGTGACGTTCATCAACGGCTCGCGGCTGGTCTTCTGGTTGCAGCCGGACACCAGCGAATTCAGCGTGAGTGGATAGCTGTCGGGGACGGTTCGCGCTTTTTCCATCAGGGTGCCCAGCACGCGGGCTTCGATCGGAGTGAGGGGTCGCATGGGCATGGCAGGGATAATTGGTCCTCAACTGATTAAACATGAAGAACATCGTCATTCTGATCTCCGGCGGCGGCTCCAACATGGCGGCCATCGTCCGGTGCGCCCAGCGCGACAACTGGCGCAAGACCTACGGGGCCCAGGTGGCAGCCGTCATCAGCAACCGCGCAGACGTGGGCGGCCTTGCCGTGGCACGCGAGCACATGATCGCAACTGACGTGGTGGACCACAAGCGCTTCGCCACTCGGGAGGATTTCGACGCCGAACTTGCCGAGACGATCGACCGGCACCAGCCGTCGCTGGTCGTGCTGGCCGGTTTCATGCGCATCCTCACGCCGGCCTTCGTTCAGCGTTACCAGGGTCGCCTGCTCAACATCCATCCGTCCCTCTTACCGGCCTTCCCCGGGCTGCACACGCACCAGCGCGCCATCGACGCGGGGTGCAAGTTCGCCGGCGCCACCGTGCACCAGGTGACCACGGAGCTGGATTTCGGCCCCATCCTCGAACAGGCCGTGGTGCCTATCCTTGCTGACGACACGGCCGATACACTCGCGGCCCGGGTGTTGACGCAGGAACATCTGATCTATCCCAAGGCCATTGCGCGCCTGTTGCCCCAAATCTGAGTACCCGATGCACCCCAAAGCCCTGCTCGACGCCTGCGCCGAACTTGTCAAGCTCACCCTCCGGTTCGAGCACCCGTCGGATGCGGTCGTGTCGCACTATTTCCGCGACAACCGCTCGCTCGGTCCCCGCGAGCGCGCGACGCTGGCCGAGACGGTGTACACCGTGCTGCGCAAGAAGTTGCTGTTCGACCACCTGTCGCCGTCGGGCAGCGGGCCGAAGGAGCGGCGCATGGCGATCCTGGGCTTCCATGGTCCGCGCGATTTCCTGAAAAGCGCGCTGACAGAGCAGGAGAAGAGGTGGCTGGACCAATGTGACGCCATCAACCCGGCAGATCTTCTCGAGCGCCACCGGCACAACCTGCCCGAATGGCTGGTGCAACCCCTGAAGGACCAGCTCGGAGCCGAATTCTGGCCGCTCGTGGACAGCCTCAACCAGCCCGCGCCGCTGGACCTGCGCGTGAACACGCTCACCGACAAGCGCCCCGACGTGCAAAAGGAGCTCAAGCTGGCGGGCATCGCGGCGCAACCCACGCCGTATTCGCCCTGGGGTTTGCGGCTGGACACCAAGCCAGCCCTCACCAAACTTGACGCCTTTGCCCGTGGCGCGATCGAGGTGCAAGACGAGGGCTCGCAGTTGCTGGCGCTGCTGCTGGACGCGAAACGCGGTGAAATGGTGGTCGATTTTTGTGCGGGCGCGGGAGGTAAGACACTCGCGATCGGCGCTTCGATGCGCAACACGGGCCGGCTCTACGCTTTCGATACTTCGGCGCACCGGCTGGACGCACTCAAGCCGCGGCTGGCGCGCAGCAAGCTGTCCAACGTCCATCCGGCGGCCATCGCTCACGAGCGCGACGAACGCGTGAAGCGCCTTGCCGGCAAGATCGACCGCGTCCTGGTGGATGCGCCCTGTTCGGGGCTGGGAACCCTGCGGCGCAACCCCGACCTGAAGTGGCGCCAGTCGCCCCAGTCCGTCCAGGAAATGACCGTGAAGCAGGGCGCGATCCTGCAAAGCGCGGCGCGGCTGCTCAAACCCGGCGGGCGGCTGGTCTATGCCACCTGCAGCCTGCTGCCCCAGGAGAACGAAGAGATCGCGCAGGGTTTCAGTGTTGCCAATAGTGGTTTCACCCCACTTCCGGCGGCCGACATCCTGTCCAATCTGAAGGTTGACGGCGCCGAGACGCTGTGCAGCGGGGGCGAGGGGAGCGGAATGTTCTTTCGGCTCTGGCCTCACCGCCATCGCACCGACGGGTTTTTCGCCGCCATCTGGGTGAAAACCTGACAGGCGGTGGCCAAATTCGCCTGCCCTGTGGTTAATAACAGCGTTTTACGGAACCTGCCCACGTAAAATGCATCCAATTACCTTGCGGCCTCATTCGAGGCCGCTTTTCAACGAGAGAGAGACTCCCCTTCTATGTTGCTTCCCGATTGGGCCGTGCTGAACTCGGCAATTGACTGGCTTGCCAACGGCCTGTGGAATCTGTCCTGGTGGCAGGTCGTCCTGTACACCTTGGTGACCACGCACATCACCATCGCCAGTGTCACGATCTTCCTGCACCGTGCACAGGCCCACCGGGCCATGGACCTGCACAGGATTCCGTCGCACTTCTTCCGCTTCTGGCTCTGGCTGAGCACGGGCATGGTGACCAAGGAATGGGTCGCCATCCACCGGAAACACCACGCCAAATGCGAGACGCCGGATGATCCGCACAGCCCTCAGACGCGTGGCATCGACACCGTGTTCTGGAAGGGCGCCGAGCTGTACCGCGCGGAAGCCAAGAATACGGAAACCATCGCCAAGTTCGGTCACGGTACGCCGGACGACTGGATCGAGCGGAACCTGTACACCCGTTTCAGCTGGCAAGGCGTCGGCCTGATGCTGATCATCAACGTGGCGCTGTTCGGTTTCGCCGGGCTGGCCGTGTGGGCCGTCCAGATGGCCTGGATTCCCATCACCGCCGCCGGCATCATCAATGGTATCGGCCACTACTGGGGCTATCGCAACTTCGAAGCGCCGGACGCCAGCACCAATATCTCGCCGTGGGGCCTGATCATCGGCGGTGAAGAGCTGCACAACAATCACCATACTTATCCGACATCGGCGAAGTTCTCGGTCAAGAAGTATGAGTTCGACATGGGCTGGCTCTATATCAGCCTGATGAGCAAGATCGGCTGGGCGACCGTGAAGAAGGTCCCGCCGAAGCTGCAGCTGGGTGCAATCAAGCCGGTTGCCGACGAGAAGACCCTTGAGGCGCTCATCGCCAACCGCTACGAAGTAATGGCCGGTTATGCACGCGAGATGCGTCGCGTCTGCAGGGCCGAGATCGCCCTGCTCAAGGAAAAGCAGGCCGACCTGTCGCCGCTGAAAGCCGCCAATCGTTGGCTACACCGCGACGACGAGCGCGTGCCGGCCGCGGCCAAGCCGCAGCTGGCCCAGGCCCGCGCCGCGCACCCTGTGCTCGACAAGATGGTGACCATGCGCGAAGAACTGCGCCAGATGTGGCTCAACACCTCTCAGTCGCGCGAGCAACTCGCGCTGGACCTGCAAAGCTGGTGCCGCCGCGCCGAAGAGAGCGGCATCGTCGCCCTGCAGCAATTCTCGATGAAGCTGCGCGCGGCCCACGCCTGATAACTGGCGCAGGCACAGCATAAAAAGGCCCCGCAATGCGGGGCTCTTTTTTGTCTCGGCCGAGGTGTTAGTCCATCAGTTCGGCAGGAACTTTGCCGCCGTTTTCCGCCAGCTTCCTCATGACCTGTTTGTGCAGCCAGAGGTTCATCTCTGCCGAACCGTCTTTCGCGCCGGTGTAGCCCAGCTCGGTGGCCAGTTCCTTGCGCTCCTGCAAGCTGCTTTCCATGCCGACGAGCTTCATCAGGTCCACGATAGAAGTGCGCCAGTTGAGCTTCTGCGGATTCTTTTCTGCCATCGCTGTAAGCACCGCTTCGACGTCGACCGGCTGGGCAGGCGCGGCGGCGGCAGCGTTCCCGGCGGTGGCTGTGCCGGCCGGACCGGCCGGACCGGCCGTACCTGTCGTGCCGGCCGGGGGTTGCGCCGCCTCAGCGCGACGGAAAATCTTGTCGAAGATCTTGCTGAAAATACTCATTGTCTTGCTCCTGTGCTGGCGGATGCCAGTGGTGCATGGTCGGCCACACGCAGCCGCAGCAATGTCGGACAAGCGCGCATTTGTCCATGAAAAAAGCCCCGCGTGGCGGGGCTTTCATCGGGGGAGTGCTGCGTTGAGCAGTTACTTCAGCTTGGTTTCCTTGTATTCGACATGCTTGCGAGCTTTGGGATCGAATTTCATGATCGCCATTTTTTCGGGCATCGTCTTCTTGTTCTTGCTGGTGGTGTAGAAGTGGCCGGTACCCGCAGTGGATTCCAGCTTGATCTTTTCGCGTCCGCCTTTGCTTGCCATGATCGTGCTCCTTAAGCTTGGCCGCGCGCGCGCAGGTCTGCGAGCACGGAGTCGATGCCATTCTTGTCGATCAGGCGCAGCGCGGCGCTGGAAACACGCAGGCGAACCCAGCGGTTTTCGGTCTCGACCCAGAAACGGCGGTATTGCAGGTTCGGCATGAACCGGCGCTTGGTTTTGTTGTTGGCGTGGGAAACATTGTTTCCGACCATCGGGCCCTTGCCCGTTACGTCGCAGACGCGTGCCATAAGCACTCCAGTATTGTCAAACGGCCGTCCCAGACGGGAGAGCCTCACCTCGCCAGAAGGGTGGCGGTAACCCGATTGCCGGCCCACCCTCCCGGGCAAACTCAGCAAAGCCTTGAATTATAACGGGTTTATCAACTTTCGAGGAACCGCTGGGCGTCGAGGGCGGCCATACAGCCGGTGCCCGCGCTGGTGATGGCCTGGCGGTAGACGTGGTCCTGGACGTCGCCGGCGGCAAAGACACCCGGGACGCTCGTCATGGTGGCGAATCCCTGCAGGCCGGACTTGGTGATGATGTAGCCGTCTTTCATCTCCAGCTGGCCCTTGAAGATGTCGGTGTTCGGCTGGTGCCCGATGGCGATGAAGCAGCCCTGCAGCTTCAGGTCCTGCGTCTCGCCCGTCTTCGTGTCCTTCAGCCGCACGCCCGTGACCCCCGTGGCGTCGCCGAGCACCTCGTCGAGCGTCTGAAATAGCTTCAGCTCGATCTTTCCTGCCTTGACCTTTTCCATGAGCTTGTCCACCAGGATGGGCTCGGCCTTGAACTTGTCCCGGCGGTGCACGAGGTACACCTTGCTCGCGATGTTGGAGAGGTAAAGCGCCTCTTCGACGGCGGTATTGCCCCCGCCGATCACGCATGTCACCTGGTCGCGGTAGAAAAAACCATCGCAAGTGGCGCAGCCGGACACGCCCTTGCCCATGAAGGCTTCCTCGGACGGCAGGCCGAGGTACTTGGCCGATGCGCCGGTGGCGATGATCAGCGAGTCGCAGGTGTATTCGCCGCTATCGCCCTTGAGCGTGAATGGCCGCTTGCTGAAATCGACGGCGTTGATGTGGTCGAACACGATCTCCGTCTTGAAGCGCTCCGCGTGTTCGAGGAAGCGCTGCATCAGATCGGGGCCCTGCACGCCGTGCACGTCGGCAGGCCAGTTGTCCACATCCGTCGTGGTCATCAACTGGCCGCCCTGCGCGATGCCGGTGACCAGCGTCGGTTGGAGGTTGGCGCGCGCCGCATAAACGGCGGCGGTATAGCCCGCTGGACCGGAGCCGAGGATAAGAACTTTGGAGTGCTTGGTATTGGACATGGTGAAAACCTGTGTGGAAAACCCCACACCTGGGTGTACATTTCGGGGCCAAACGGCAAGTATCAACCCTACACGGGTGTCTCGATGCTTTGCCGTATCAATCGCCACGATTGTAAGAACCCAAGGCGAGGGGCTGCGTGCAGGAAGGGATTTGATCAATGTCGATGCTGTCCAATCTGGAACTGATACGCCGGGTGCCGCTTTTCGCGCTGTTGACGGCCAACCAGGCTGAATCGGTTGCGGAGGCGGTCGCCAAGCGGCGATTCAAGCGGGGCGAAATCATCGTGGAGCAGGGCGAGAAGTCCAACACGCTTTTCATAATCCTCACCGGGAGGGTTCGGGTGGTCACCTCCGACAAGCGCGGCCGGGAAGTCATTCTGGCGACGCTGCAGCCGGGCGACTACATCGGCGAGATGAGCCTGATCGACAACGAGGCGCACTCGGCCACCGTCCGCGCCGAAGTGCAGACCGACATGCTCGCCCTGGGCCGCGCCGAGTTCGCGCGCTGCCTGCCCGAAAACAGCTCGATGGCATACGCCATCATGAAGGGCCTGGTGCAGCGCCTGCGCCAGGCGGACCGCAAGATCGAATCCCTGGCCCTGATGGACGTCTACGGCCGCGTCGCGCGTGCGTTGCTGGAATTCGCCGCCCCCGATCGCGAAGGCCTGATGACGATCAAGGAGCGCATCTCGCGCCAGGATATCGCCAAGATGGTGGGCGCCTCGCGCGAGATGGTCAGCCGCGTCATGAAAGACCTGGAAGACCGCGGCTTCATCGAGACGCGGGAAGACGGCTCGATGCTGATCAAGGACAGGCTGACCACGCTCGGGTAGTCGCTTTCCTGCGGTAAGCTTGGCATCGCCTCATGACTTACTCGCTCAATACGCTGACGGACACCCGCGCGGCTTCATCGTCACCGCGCGCCGGCGTCGGCCGTTTCGCCCAGGAAATCGCATTGGTCCTCGGGCTCGTGAGCCTCGTGTTCTGGGTGCTCGCATTGGCGAGCTATTCGGCGCAGGATCCGGCCTTCTCCACCTCGGGCAGCGGCGTCGTTGTGCGCAATTGGGGCGGCCGGCTGGGTGCCTGGCTGGCCGACGCCAGTTATTTCATGCTCGGGTTTTCCGTCTGGTGGTGCTTCGCGGCGGCCGTGAGGGCCTGGCTTGCGACCCTCGCACACTGGATGCGAGCCGGCGCTGAGCCCGACGATGCCGCGCCGCCATTGACGCGCACCCGCTGGGCCTTCTGGATCGGGCTGGCGGTGCTGCTGTGCGCGAGCACCGCGCTCGAGTGGTCGCGCCTGTACCGCTTCGAGGCCCGGCTGCCGGACCACGCGGGCGGCGCGCTGGGCTATCTGGTCGGGCCGTTCGGGGTGAAGTACCTGGGCTTTACCGGCTCAGGGCTGGTGTTCGTGGCCTTGGTCGTGCTGGGGGCGGCGGTTGTCTTCCGTTTTTCCTGGAGCCATGTGGCCGAGCGCCTGGGCGCATTCGTCGACGGGTTTGTGGAGGCCCGGCGCGAGAAGCGCGAACTCGCGCAGGACCTCGCGTTCGGCCAGCAGGCGGCGCGTCAGCGCGAGGAGGTCCTGATCGAGGAGCGCATCGAGATCGAGGAACACCATCCCACGCCCGTGCTGATAGAGCCGCTGCTCGTGGACGTTCCCAAGAGCGAGCGCGTCGCCAAGGAGCGGCAAAAGCCTCTGTTCACCGACATGCCGGATTCGAAACTTCCGCAGGTGGACCTGTTGGACGGCCCGCAGGGCCGGCAGGAAACCGTTGCATCCGAAACACTGGAGATGACCAGCCGGATGATCGAGAAGAAGCTCAAGGATTTCGGCGTCGAGGTGCGGGTGGTGCTGGCGCAACCCGGCCCCGTGATCACGCGCTACGAGATCGAGCCCGCGACGGGCGTTAAGGGCTCGCAGATCGTCGGCCTCGCCAAGGACCTGGCGCGCTCCCTCAGCCTGATTTCCATCCGCGTGGTCGAGACCATTCCGGGCAAGAACTACATGGCGCTGGAACTGCCCAACGCCAAGCGGCAGTCGATCCGCCTCTCCGAGATCCTCGGCTCGCAGGTCTATAACGAAGCGAAATCCATGCTGACCATGGGCCTGGGCAAGGACATCGTGGGCAACCCCATGGTCGCTGACCTCGCCAAGATGCCCCACGTGCTGGTGGCCGGCACCACGGGCTCGGGCAAGTCCGTCGGCCTGAACGCGATGATCCTCTCGCTGCTGTACAAGGCCGAAGCGCGCGACGTGCGGCTGCTGATGATCGACCCGAAGATGCTGGAGATGTCCGTCTACGAGGGCATCCCGCACCTGCTCGCCCCGGTGGTCACCGACATGCGACAGGCCGCCAACGGCCTGAACTGGTGCGTGGGCGAGATGGAGCGGCGCTACAAGCTGATGAGCAAGCTGGGCGTGCGCAACCTGGCGGGCTACAACCACAAGATCGACGAAGCCAAGGCGAAAGGCGAGTTCATCTACAACCCCTTCAGCCTGACGCCCGACAGCCCGGAGCCGCTCGAGCGGCTGCCGCACATCGTGGTCGTCATCGATGAGTTGGCCGACCTGATGATGGTGGTCGGCAAGAAGATCGAGGAGCTGATTGCACGGCTTGCGCAAAAGGCGCGTGCAGCGGGCATTCATCTCATCCTTGCAACGCAGCGCCCGAGCGTGGATGTGATCACCGGACTCATCAAAGCCAACATCCCCACCCGGATCGCCTTCCAGGTATCGAGCAAGATCGACAGCCGCACCATCCTGGACCAGATGGGCGCCGAGGCGCTGCTGGGCATGGGCGACATGCTGTACATGCCGAGCGGGACGGGCTTGCCCGTGCGCGTGCATGGCGCTTTCGTGAGCGACGAGGAAGTACACCGCGTCGTGGGCTATCTCAAATCCCAGGGCGAGCCGAACTACATCGAAGGGGTGCTCGAGGGCGGCACTGTCGATGATGACGGCGACCTGCTGGGCGGCGATGGCGGCGGCGAAAAGGACCCGATGTACGACCAGGCCGTGGAAATCGTGCTGAAAAACCGCAAGGCCAGCATTTCACTGGTGCAGCGCCACCTCAAGATTGGTTACAACCGTGCCGCCCGGCTGGTGGAAGATATGGAAAAGGCCGGGCTGGTCAGTGCCATGAGCACCAGCGGGCAACGCGAGATCCTGGCGCCGAACCGGTCGGCGGAATAATCCGCGCAACTCCCGCGCGAACTTTGGCCGCCGCGGCCAGTCCCAACCACAACAGTCAAGGGAGTCTCATGAAGACCATAGTTGCAACTTTGGTGGCGGCGTTCGCGCTGTCCGCCCAGGCCTCGGGCCTGGACAGCCTCGAGAATTTCGTCAAATCCGCGCGCAGTGGCCGCGCCGAGTTCACGCAGGTCGTGACCGGCCCGGCGCGCGACGGGCAGGCAGCGCGCAGCAAGACGTCCAGTGGCACGTTCGAATTCGCCCGGCCCAACCGCTTCCGCTTCAACTACCGCAAGCCGTTCGAGCAGACCATCGTCGCCGACGGCCAGACGCTGTGGCTCTACGACGCGGACCTGCGGCAAGTGACCACGCGCAAGCAGGCGCAGGCGCTCGGCTCGACCCCGGCGGCGCTGATCGCCTCCGCGCCTGACCTCGCAACGCTGCGCAAAGACTTCACCCTCGAGGCGGCCGGCGAAAAGGACGGCATCCAGTGGGTGCAGGCCACGCCCAAGCTCAAGGAAGGGCAGTTGCACAGCATGAAGGCGGGTTTCCGCGGGAACGACCTGGCGGCCCTCGAAATCCTCGACAGCTTTGGCCAGCGCTCGGTGCTGACGTTCACGAAGATGGAGATCAACGCCCCGGTGTCGCCGGAGCAGTTCCAGTTCAAGCCACCGCAAGGTGCGGACGTCGTCAAGCAGTGACGCCGACAGCGGAGGCTAGATTTCGCGCGTGATGCGGTTCAGGTCCTTGCGCTCGATGAATTCATCCATGCGCGACAGCAGCCGCCACCACTCGGTGCCGTCTTCGCGGTAGAGGCGCATCGCACCGGCGCGCACGAGGATCTTGCGCAACTCGTCGTCCTCGAAGCCGCCCAGGTGCTGGCGCAGCGTGTCGAACGATCGGTCCGTGAAGCTCTTGTGGCTGAGGAAGTGGCGGGCCGTTTCCTCGGCCATGAACTCTGTGCGATGCTGTTCGCGCGCGAGTTGAAGCTGGTTGGCGAACTGCTGCCGATTGAGCACATAGCTGATGCCGCCGCCGACGAGGGCACCGAACAGCGCTGAAAAGGTGGACCAGAGCGCAGCTTCCATGGTGGACAGACTATAAAGGAAGCTTCCTCGGAGGAAGCTTTCTATACTTCTTCCGGTGAGCAAGACCGTCGCCTCAGCGCACCAACCCCTGGCCGAGCGCCTGCGCCCGCGAACGCTGGGCGAGGTGATCGGCCAGCAGCACCTCCTGGGCGAAGGCATGCCGCTGCGCATCGCGTTTGAATCCGGGCAGCCCCACAGCTGCATTCTCTGGGGCCCGCCGGGTACCGGCAAGACGACGATCGCGCGCCTGATGGCCGATGCGTTCGACGCCCAGTTCATCACGATCAGCGCGGTGCTGGGAGGCGTAAAGGACATCCGCGAGGCGGTCGAGCACGCACAGATCGCGCAGGGCACGGCGCTGGAGAACGCGGCGGGCGCGGGCGGACGGCGCACGATCGTCTTCGTCGATGAAGTGCACCGCTTCAACAAGAGCCAGCAGGATGCGTTCCTGCCGCATGTGGAATCGGGCCTGTTCACCTTCATCGGCGCGACCACGGAGAACCCCTCGTTCGAAGTGAACTCGGCGTTGCTGTCGCGGGCGGCCGTTTATGTGTTGCAGCCCCTCACCGAGACCGACCTCGATCAGATCGTGGCCAAGGCGCAGGCCATCGATGCCGTGCCGCCGGTGCAGAAAGAAGCGCTCGATCGGCTGGTTGCGTACGCGGACGGCGACGCGCGCCGATTGCTCAACACGCTGGAGACCCTGTCCATCGCTGCCGCCAACGAAAAGCGCAAGGAGATCACCGACGAATGGCTGCTCAAGGTGCTGGGCGAGCGGATGCGCCGCTACGACAAGGGCGGCGAGCAGTTCTACGACACCATCAGCGCGTTGCACAAGTCGGTGCGCGGCTCGGACCCGGATGCCTCGCTCTACTGGTTCATGCGCATGCTCGATGGCGGGGCTGATCCGCGATACATGGCCCGGCGCCTGGTCCGCATGGCCACCGAAGACATCGGTTTGGCCGACCCGCGGGCGCTGCGGCTTGCGCTCGATGCGGCCGAAACCTACGAGCGCCTGGGGTCGCCCGAGGGCGAACTTGCACTGGCCGAGTGCGTCATCTACCTCGCGATCGCGCCCAAATCCAACGCTGTCTATAACGCCTTCAATGAAGCCAAGGCCTTCATCAAGCAAGAAGGCACGCGGCCCGTGCCGCTGCACCTGCGCAACGCGCCCACCAAGCTGATGAAAGACCTGGACTACGGCAAGCACTACCGCTACGCGCACGATGAGGAAGGCGGATTTGCCGCCGGCGAGAATTATCTGCCCGATGGGATGGAGCCGCCGCGCTTCTACCGGCCGGTGGATCGCGGGCTTGAGATCCGGATCGCGGAAAAACTCGCCGCGCTGCGCGAGCGCAACGAGGTGGCCGGAAAGCGCCAGGACACGGACTAAGGCCCGAAAGCCAAGGGTAAACCCCCGCAGCACCAGCGATTTCGCAGTCAGGCCGCTTGGCTACAATCCCTCACCGAAGAACCCGTCCTGCGCGCATGGCGGGTTTTTTGCTAGTTGGCAGTTGGCCCACAAGGCCATGCAACCACGAAAAATATTGGCCCCGGTCAACAAGCCGGTGCCGCGTTGGCCGTCAAATGCCGGCTGGGAAACGGAGAGTTCTATGGACATTTTGCTGCAGCAGATCATCAACGGTCTGATTCTCGGCAGCATGTATGCCTTGATAGCGCTGGGCTATACCATGGTGTACGGCATCATCAACTTGATCAATTTCGCCCATGGCGAGGTGCTCATGATCGGTGCGCTCACCAGTTGGGCGATCATCGTGAACATGCAAGAGGCCATGCCCGGGGCGCCCGGCTGGGTGATCCTCGGAGTTGCGCTGGTCATCTCATGCATCGTCGCGGCGGCGCTCAATTTCGTGATCGAAAAAGTGGCGTACCGGCCGCTGCGAAACAGCCCGCGGCTCGCGCCGCTCATTACCGCCATCGGCATGTCGATCCTGCTGCAGACGCTGGCAATGATCATTTTCAAGCCCAACTATAAGCCGTACCCCACGCTGCTGCCGTCCGTACCGTTCCACGTCGGCGGCGCCGTAATCACGGTGACGCAGATCATGATTCTGGGCCTCACGGCGGTGTCTCTCGCGACGCTCATGTACCTGGTCAACTACACCAAGCTGGGGCGCGCCATGCGGGCGACGGCCGAGAATCCCAGGGTGGCTTCGTTGATGGGCGTGAAACCCGACGTCGTGATTTCCGCAACCTTCATCATCGGCGCAGTGCTGGCGACCATTGCCGGCGTGATGTACGCCTCGAACTACGGCACGGTGCAGCACACCATGGGTTTCCTGCCAGGCCTGAAAGCTTTCACGGCAGCGGTGTTCGGCGGCATCGGCAACCTCGCGGGCGCGGTCGTCGGCGGCATCCTGCTGGGGCTGATCGAGTCGATCGGCTCCGGCTACATCGGCGTGCTCACGGGCGGCGTGCTGGGCAGCCACTACTCGGACATCTTCGCTTTCATCGTCCTCATCATCATGCTGACCCTGCGGCCCTCCGGCCTGCTCGGCGAGCGTGTGGCGGACAGAGCATAAGGCGGGCCACACCATGATGAACTTCATCAACCGGCAGAACAAGTACGTCGTCTACACGGTCGGCGCCATCCTTCTCCTCGTCCTGCCGCTGATCCTGCAGCAAGGCGGCAATGCATGGGTGCGCATTCTCGATGCGGCCCTGCTGTACGTGCTGCTGGCGCTCGGGCTGAACATCGTCGTGGGCTACGCCGGCCTGCTGGACCTGGGCTTCGTCGCCTTCTACGCGATCGGCGCCTACATGTTCGGCCTGCTCGCCTCGCCACACCTCACCGACTCGTTCGAAGCTATCGCGGCTGCGTTCCCCGAAGGGCTTCACATGCCCCTGTGGATCGTCATTCCGGCCGGGGCTGCGCTCGCGGGTATTTTCGGCATCCTGCTGGGCGCGCCCACCCTCAAGCTGCGCGGCGACTACCTTGCGATCGTGACCCTCGGCTTCGGCGAGATCATTCGCGTGTTCCTGAACAACCTGGACCACCCGGTGAACATCACCAACGGGCCCAAGGGCCTGAACCAGATCGACTCGCTGCATTTCTGGGGCCTGAACCTGGGCCGCCCGCTGACCATTTTCGGCTTCGAGATCGCGTCGGTGTCCCTGTACTACTACCTGTTCCTTGCGCTCGTGCTGGTGAGCATCGTGATCTGCCACCGCCTGGAGTTGTCGCGCATCGGACGCGCCTGGATGGCGATCCGCGAAGACGAGATCGCCGCCAAGGCCATGGGCATCAACACCCGCAACATGAAGCTGCTCGCCTTCGGTATGGGTGCGACATTCGGCGGCGTATCGGGTTCCATGTTCGCCGCGTTCCAGGGGTTCGTCTCTCCCGAGTCGTTCAGCCTGATGGAGTCCATCATGATCGTCGCCATGGTGGTGCTGGGCGGCATCGGCCACCTGCCGGGCGTGATCCTCGGCGCGGTGCTGCTGTCGGCGCTTCCCGAAGTGCTGCGCTATGTCGCAGGGCCCTTGCAGTCCATGACCGACGGGCGCCTCGACGCGGCCATCCTGCGCCAGCTGCTGATCGCGCTGGCCATGATCATCGTGATGCTCTGGCGTCCGCACGGGCTGTGGCCCGCGCCGGAACACGGCAAATCGCTGCAGGCGAAGTAGGGGACACAGGCATGGCAGAAACAGTTCTCCGCGTCGCGGGCATTTCAAAGCGCTTCGGCGGTTTGCAGGCACTCTCCGACGTCGGCATCACCATCGAGCGCGGGCAGGTCTATGGCCTGATCGGGCCGAACGGCGCCGGCAAAACCACTTTCTTCAACGTCATCACGGGGCTCTATACGCCCGACAGCGGCACTTTCGAACTCGCGGGCAAGCCCTATGTGCCGAGTGCCGTGCACGAGGTGGCCAAGGCCGGCATCGCGCGCACTTTCCAGAACATCCGGCTCTTTGCCGAGATGACCGCGTTGGAGAACGTCATGGTCGGCCGCCACATCCGAACCGGCTCTGGCCTGCTTGGCGCGATCTTCCGCACGCCCGGGTTCAAGGCTGAAGAGGCGGCGATCGCCCAACGCTCACATGAGCTGCTGGAGTACGTGGGCATCGCCAAATATGCCGACTTCAAGGCGCGCACACTGTCGTACGGCGACCAGCGGCGCCTGGAGATTGCCCGCGCGCTGGCCACCGACCCCCAACTGATCGCGCTGGACGAACCGGCGGCGGGCATGAACGCCACCGAGAAAGTCCTCTTGCGCCAGCTGATCGACCAGATCCGCAAGGACAACCGCACCATCCTGCTGATCGAGCACGACGTGAAGCTCGTGATGGGCCTGTGCGACCGCGTGACGGTGCTCGACTACGGCAAGCAGATTGCCGAAGGAACGCCGGCCGACGTCCAGCGCAACGAGAAGGTGATCGAGGCCTATCTCGGCCACAACCACGGCGCGGCGACGCCGCCTGCGGCCACCGCGGCGACCGGAGATCAGGAATGAGCGCAGCGCAGAACCGCTTCAAGCAAGCTCGCGCCCCCTTGGGGGGCAGTGCAGCCGCCTTTGCGGCAAACGTGGGGGCCGCATGACCGATACGCTATTGAAGGTGACGGGCCTGAAGGTGGCCTACGGCGGCATCCAGGCCGTCAAGGGCGTGGACTTCGAGGTGAAGGAGGGCGAACTCGTCACCCTGATCGGCTCGAACGGCGCGGGCAAGACCACGACCATGAAAGCCATCACCGGCCTGCTGCCGATCAACCAGGGCGATATCGAATACCTCGGCAAGAGCATCAAGGGCAAAGGCGCATGGGACCTCGTCAAGGAGGGCTTGGCCATGGTCCCGGAGGGCCGCGGCGTGTTCACCCGAATGACCATCGGCGAGAACCTGCAGATGGGCGCGCACATCCGCACCGACAAGGCGGGCGTCGCCTCTGATCTCGAGAAGGTCTTCACGATCTTCCCGCGGCTGAAGGAGCGCAAGGACCAGCTGGCCGGGACTTTGTCCGGCGGCGAACAGCAGATGCTCGCTATGGGGCGGGGGCTCATGAGCCGGCCCAAGGTACTGCTGATGGACGAGCCCTCGATGGGCCTGTCGCCGATCATGGTCGACAAGATTTTCGAAGTGGTGCGAGAGGTCTACGCGCAGGGCGTCACCATACTTCTGGTTGAGCAGAACGCGAGCCGCGCGTTGCAAATCGCCGACCGCGGCTACGTGATGGAGTCGGGTGTGATCACGATGGCCGGCGCGGCCAGGGACATGCTGAGCGACCCGAAAGTCCGGGCGGCATACCTGGGCGAGTAATCAGGGCCCCCACGCTGCGCACTTGCGGCGGTCCGGGCCTCAGTAGCGGTACTGCAGACCGAGGTTGGTCGAGCGCACGGGCTCGCGGCCGCCGCCGGAGAAGCGGTAGTCGTTGCTGTCCCATTCCAGCGTGGCCGACAGGCGAGGCGTCAACGCGAGGCTGAGGCCTGCGCCGTAAGAGAGGCCGAAGCCCGGCTCAGAAACCGGGGAGGGCCCGGCCCCCAGTACGGACGTGTCGCTGCGGCCATACGTTGTTCCCAGCTTGCCGAAAACACCGACCGACTGGCCCAGCGGCGCCTTGCCGACCAGACTGAGATTCAAGCCCTGTGTGCGGCCTTCGCGCGCAATGATCCGCCCGCTTTCCACGTACCCCAGCTCGACGCCCCAGAACTTGCCGACCATCGCGCCAGCCTGAAGCTGGGTGGCCGGTGTGGCTGACTCGCAGATCAGCGCGGTGGCGCCGCAAGGAAGCCCTGGCTGCGAGCGGCTGAGGTGCAAGCCGAGCGAGCTGCGTGACGTGGGATGCCAGTTGGCTTGCCATGTGCTGGACAAGCTGCCGGCTGACTGCGGGTACGCTGCCATAGGCAGCGCAAGCGCCGAGGCGGCTGAAACGAAGCACAGAAGATCGCGAAAAGCTCCCATGACCGGCTCCCGCTTTGTCGTACTGGAAGAGCCAATGTAGCGAGTGGTAACGGGGCCGTTTGTAGGACAACGCGCCGTGTAGGACGCCGCAGCGTTGTGTCGTTGCTAGTCGACCTTGGCGCCGGAGAGTTTCACCACTTTTTCGTATTTGGCCAGCTCGGCCCTCATGAAAGCGCCGAACTCGTCCGGAGTACTCGTGACTGGCTCCGCCATCAACCCGGCGAACCGGGTCTTGGCCTCCGGGGTCTGCAACGCGGCAACGAAGGCCTGGTTGAGGCGGGCGACGGCATCCTTTGGCGTAGCGGCCGGCGCGACAAGTCCCCACCACGTGTCGATGGCAAAACCCTTGATCGTGTCAGCAACCGGCGGCACGTCCGGCAGCGCGGGCGAACGCCGCAGCGTGGTCACCGCGAGCGGCTTGAGTTTGCCGCTACGGATGTTGGGCGCCGCGGTGGCGAGATTGTCGAAATTGAAATCCACCTGGCCCGAAAGCAACGCGAGCTGCGCCGGATTGCCGCCGTTGTACGGGATGTGGACCGCGAAAATTCCTGCGCCCTGCTTGAACATTTCGCCTGCGAGGTGGCCGGCGCTGCCGTTGCCGCCGCTGCCGTAATTAAGCTTGGCCGGATTGGCCTTGGCGTAGGCGATGAGGTCCGCGAGGCTACGGATGTTCAGGCGCGCCGCGGTATCGGCGTTCATCACCAGCACGTTGGGCACGCGCACCATCTGCGTGATTGGCGCGAAGTCCCTTGCCGCATCGTATGGCATCTTCGCGAACAGCCACGGATTGATCGCATGCGTGGCCACGGCTGAAATGCCGATGGTGTAGCCGTCGGGCGCTGCCTTGGCCACGGCATCGGCGCCGATATTCCCACCCCCGCCCGGACGGTTTTCGATGATCACGGTGCCCAGACTGTCCTTGACCCGTTCGGCCAGCAACCGGGCCGTGACGTCGATCGGCCCGCCGGGGGCATAGGGCACGATCAAACGGATCGGCCTGGCCTGGGCCAGAGCGCAGGAAGACGACAGCACCGCCGCGGCGGCAAAAGCGGAGGATGTGAGGAGGGTTCTGCGTTTCATAGGCCCGATTGTGCAATGCCGCCGATCACGCGCCGTGCTTATCGGCTTCGGTGGTGAATGAGTCAGCGTGGAATTCGTCCGGCGGCAGCTTGGCCGCCGCGCTGTATTCGGCCCGCGCCGAGTCGATGACGATCGGCGCGCCGCAGGCGTAGACCTGGTGGCCGGAGAGGTCGGGGAAATCTTCCAGCACCGCCTTGTGCACGAAGCCCGTGCGGCCGGTCCAGTTGTCCTCCGGCAACGCGTTGGAAATCACCGGCACGTACTTCAGGTTCGGCATCTCGACGAGCTTGGCCCGCACCCAGTCGTCCATGTACAGGTCGGCGGGTCGGCGGCCGCCCCAATACAGGGTGGCGGGGCGCGTGATGCCCTTGAATTGCATGTGTTCGATCACGGCCTTGATCGGGGCAAAACCCGTGCCCGAAGCCAGCAGGACCATCGGTTTGTCGGAATCTTCACGCAGGTAGAAGCTGCCGTACGGCCCTTCGACGCGGAGGATTTCCTTTTCCTTCATGGCGGTGAATACGTGGTCCGTGAACTTGCCGCCGGGCATGTGGCGGATGTGCAGTTCAACGCCCGGCCCGTTGTGCGGGGCGTTCGCCATCGAGTAGCTGCGCCGCGCTCCATCGCGCAAGATGAACTCGATGTATTGGCCCGCGTGGTAGCGCATGGTGTCGTTCGCCGGTAGTTGCAGCTTGACGACCATGACGTCGTGGGATTTCTTTTCGAGCGACAGCACGCGCGATGGCATCTTGCGCACGGGGAATGCGCTCTCGTCGGTTACCTGGCGCGACTCGATCACGACATCCGTTTGCGGAACACCGCAGCAAGTGAGGATGTAGCCGGCCGCCTCCTCATCGGGGCTCAAGGCCTTGGACTGGTGCGGGCCGTGGACGACGGTGCCTTCGAGTTTCTTGCACTTGCAGGAGCCACAGGCGCCATCCTTGCACCCGTACGGCATCCCGATGCCCTGCCGTATCGCGGCCGGCAGGATGGCTTCCTCGGCATTGACACTGAACAAGCGGCCGCTGGGCTGCACGGTGACCTGAAATGGGCCCGTTGGGGCCTGCGCGCTCGTCATCTTTGAGTATCCTCAGTCTCTTTTGTCATCTATCGTCCAATTTTGCCTTCAAACCAGAGTCCCCTAGGCGCACTGCCCGGGCGCTTTCGCCGGGAACGCGTGCTGATCGTCGGTTGCGGTGACGTAGGCCTTCGGGTCGCCGCGGCGTTGCACCCGCGGGTGCGGCTCATCGCTCTCACATCCTCCAGTGGCCGCATCGACGAGTTGCGTTCGCGCGGCATCACGCCCTTGCTGGGCGATCTCGACCGTCCCGCCAGCCTGGCGCGGCTGGCCGGGCTCGCGACCCGGGTGGTCCACCTCGCGCCGCCGGCGGCAGAGGGCGATCCGCAATGGTGGCGCGATGCCCGCACGCAGGCGCTGCTGCGCCGGCTGAGGCTGCGCAACGCACCGGCTTCACTGGTCTACGCGTCGACCAGCGGTGTGTACGGCGACTGCGCCGGCGAACGCGTCGCCGAGACCCGCCGCCCGCAGCCGCGCACACCGCGAGCGCAGAGGCGCCTCAATGCCGAGAAGGCGGTGCGCCACTTTGGCCGGGCTGCCCACGTGCAATCGAGCATCCTGCGCGTGCCGGGAATCTACGCGCCCGACCGGGTGGGCGGCACCCCGCGAGAGCGCCTGCAAAAGGGCACACCGGTGCTCGAGACGCATGACGATGTTTATACCAACCACATCCACGCGGACGATCTGGCGCGCGCGTTGGTGGCTGCGCTATGGCATGCCAAGCCGCAGCGCATCTATAACGCCAGCGACGACAGCGACTTGAAGATGGGCGACTACTTCGATCTCGCGGCGGATCTATACGGGCTGCCTCGGCCGCGGCGGGTGCCTCGCAGCACAGCCCAGGACGAATTGCCATTGGTCCTGTTGAGCTTCATGAGCGAATCGCGCCGCTTGGACAACAGCAGGCTCAAGAAGGAACTGGGCGTTTGCCTGCGTTACCCAACAGTGTCGGAAGGGTTAGCTGAGACGTAGCTGTGGTCGTTGTGGTTTTTTAACCGGATTGCAGGCCATTGGTTTAAGCCCAAAGTTCCTTTTTTTGATGAGACCGGGGGCATTCTTCGAGAAACGGTGTCGAAATGTTTTTCGTTGATTCAAAATCCTGCAAATGAAGAGTCACGAGCAGAACCCGGAAGGGCTCACCGAGTTGGTGGGTCTCATCTATGCCTGCGCCACCGAACCGGCTCGAATGCCGGAAGCTCTTCGACTGTTCAATGAGCTGGTCGGCGGCACGACAGCGCAGATATTTACCCGGGACCTTGCCTCGGGCGCGATTCTGGCATCGCAAGTGGCCGACGCCGCCCATGACTCGGTTGGCCGGCATTACGTCAGCCATTGGGGCGCGTTCGATCCCCGGACCAAATGGTTTTCCACTCGATCGTCGAACACGGTGCTGCGATGTCACGAGCAGTTCGACGAGGCATTCGTGACTGCGAGCAGCTTCTACCAGGACTTCATGGTTCCTCACGGCTTGAGGTGGTCCCTCGTGGGCAGGTTCCAGGTGGTGCCGGGAATCGAGACGGTCATCATGAGTATGCGGCCGGGCGCATCACGCCCCTACGAGCCCTGGACCGCGAACTTGCTGCTCCAACTTCTTCCGCATTTCGAGCGGTCGTCGGGCATCGCGGCCAAGCTGGAGCGGCAATCCGCCGCGGTGCAGTCCGCCATGGCGATGATGAAGTCGCTCCCGTTGCCATGCCTGCTCACGGACAACGCCGGCCGCTGCCTCGAGGCCAACGATGCCTTCAGCGTGGCCCTGGAGTCGCTTTCCATGCGGCTAGTCACGGGCCGTGTGCGATTCACCCGGTCGGACCTCCAGGCCAAATGGGAGTCCGCGCTCTTCGAAACGCACACCACCGCGCTTCCGGCCACGATGGTG
>JAQZBU010000183.1 GCA_029237735.1 Ramlibacter sp.
TTCGGTTTTGAGAGGCTGCTGCCCTACCAGCCGCACGTCTGGAAAGGCTTGTGGGAGGAAGCGAAGGCGCAGCAGCGTGCGCCGACGGCACCGGTGTTCGGCAGCGATGTCGCGTTCCGCATGGTCGATTTCGCGCAGCGCAACGCCGCGCGCGCGGGCGTGGCGGTTGCAGTGCAACTCCGAGGCGGCGACGCGCTGCAGCGTATGCCGCCGACCGAAACGCCCGGCGTGATGCTGGTGAACCCGCCCTATGGCGAGCGGATCGAAACTGCGGGCGTGGCCGGCCGCACACAAGGCGGGCGCGAGCGCGCCGAAACGGAAGACGGCGGTGACTTCTTCACCCAATTGGCCGCGCACTGGAAGAAGAACTACCCGGGCTGGACCGCGTGGGTGCTGACGCCCGACCTCAAACTGCCCTCGCGCATGCGCCTGAAGGAATCGCGCCGCGTTCCGATGTGGAACGGCCCCATCGAATGCCGCCTGTTCCGCTTCGATATGGTCCGCGGCTCGGCCCGAAAAGATGCCAACGCTGGTTCTTGACACCAACATCGTGCTTGACTTGTTCGTCTTCGCGGATGCGCGCGCGCATGCGCTGAACGAGCACCTGGAGCGTGGCGACGCCCATTGGCTGGCGACGCAGGCGATGCGCGACGAGCTCGAACGCGTGCTGGCTTATGCGCACATCGAATCGCGGCTGGGCTTCTATGGCTTGCAAGCGTGCGACGTGCTCAGGCGCTTCGACCGGCATGCCCGCATCGTCGAGGCTCCCGCCAAGGCGCCCGTAACCTGCAGAGACCCCGACGACCAGATATTCATCGACCTCGCCGTCGCGCACCGAAGCATGCTCCTGAGCAAGGACGCCGCCGTGCTCGCGATGACGAAGCGCCTCGCGAACTCTGCATTGTCATTGCGGACTTGATCCGCAATCCACGGTGGCGCGCGAAGATGGATGCCGGGTCAAGCCCGGCATGACAACTAGAGGAAGAACGCCCGCAGCGCCCGTGCCGTTTCCTGATGCAGCTCCTCGGGGATGAAATGCCCCGCCGGCATGCATTCGCCTTCCACCCGCCCGGCGCACTGCGCCTGCCAGAGCTGGATGGGCTTGAACAAGTTCTCGACGACGCCCTTGCCGCCCCAGAGCACAAGCATGTCGCAGGCGATCTTCTCGCCGCGGGCACGGCTTTCACGGTCGTGGTCGAGGTCGATGCCGGCGCTGGCACGGTAGTCCTCGCAGGCCGCATGGATGGACTCGGCGCGACAGAAGCATCGTTCGTATTCAGCCAGCGCCTGCGGCTCGATATACCCGAGGCCCCCGGCTCCCCATCCGCCTAATTTGGCATGCAGGTACTGGCGGCTGTTCGGGCCGATCATTAACTCGGGCAGCGGCGACGGCTGAATCAGGTGGAACCAGTGGTAGTAGTAGCGCGCGAAAGCCATGTCGGTGGCGTTGTACATGTCCAGCGTCGGCGCAATGTCGATCACGCACAACTTCTGCACGCGTTGGCTATGATCCAACGCCAGCCGGGCCGCGACGCGCCCGCCGCGGTCATGACCGCACAGGTAAAAGTTTTCCGCGCCAAGCGTCGCCATCAGCTGAACCATGTCCTCGGCCATCGTGCGCTTGCTGTAGTTGCTGTGGTCGGCCAGCCCCGGCGCCTTGGCCGAGTCGCCATAACCGCGCAGGTCGGGCATGACGAGGAAATAATCGTTTCGCAGCTGCTGCGCGACGCGATGCCAGATCGCGTGCGTCTGCGGAAAGCCGTGCAACAGCAGCAGGGCGGGCTTGTCGCGCGCTCCGCCGTAGCGCGCGAAGATCTCGGTGCCGTTGACGGCGAACCGTCCCTGCTCGAATCCGTCGAACCAGGCGTCGGCGTTCATTGCGTCTCCTTCGCAAGGAAGCGCTGCAGGTTCGCACCCGCCTGGCCGCGCACCTTGCCGCGAAGCATCGGCGTCCAGCCCAGCAGCATGCCCGGCGTGCCGAGCGCCTGGCGCGACCAGCGCCAGAAGTCGAAGCAATCCTGGTGCCGAACGATCTGGCCGGCGGGGTTGAACTCGAACTGCGCATCGATGCTGTTGTCGACGATGCGGCCGGTGGCGCTGAAGCGGTAATGCGCGTCCCAGTGAGCGCGGCCGCTCGCAGCATCCGCCTGCACGTCGCGGTACTGCAGCTTCCACACGTCTGCCCCCTTGGCGCGCGTGGCCTCGCAAAGCATGCGCCACATGCCGGTCACCTCGCGCTTGCCGCGTAGCGAGAACACCTCATCGTCGAACGCAACGTCATCGGCATAACAGCGGGCCATGGTGCCGGGGTCAAGCCGCGCGAAGGCGCCGTAGAACATCTCGAGGGTCTGCTGGTTCGGGTGCATCTTGTCTCCTGGGCAATTGTGGAATATCAGCGGTGTTCTCACAATAGAGCCGTCGCAAACCAACCGAAAGCCCGCGATGTCCCGCTCTTCAGTTTCGATCATGGACCGCAGACGGTTCCTGCGCGTCGCCGGCGGCGGCTTCATCGCTGCGGCCGCGCCGCTGCCGCTGGCCGGCTGTTCCGACGCCTACCCTAGCGAGGCCGTGCGGGCGTGGCAAGGCCCGGCGAGCGACGAAGGCGATGTGCGCCGCTGGGTGCTCGCGCATGCGATCCTCGCGCCGCATTCGCACAACCTGCAGTCGTGGCTGGTCGACCTGCGCCAGCCCGGCGAGATCGCGCTGTACTGCGACCTCACGAGGCTGCTGCCCGAGACCGACCCGTTCTCGCGCCAGATCATGATGAGCCATGGCACCTTCCTGGAACTGCTGGACCTCGCAGCCCGGCGCAAGGGGCTGCGCGCGGATATCGAGCTCTTCCCGCAAGGTGAGTTTGGGCCCCGCGAGCTGGACAAGCGGCCGGTAGCCCGCATTCGCCTCGCGCCCGATGCCGGCGTCAGGCCCGACCCGCTGTTCGACCAGATCCTCGGGCGCCGCACCAACCGCGAAGCCTACGAGCCGCGTGAGCCGGCGGCCAAGGCCCTGCAGGCGATCGCCGCAAGCGTGGCGGCGCATCGCGTGCGCGCCGGCTTCGCGGCGGGAAGCGCGAACGCGCTGCGCCAGCACCGCGCCATCGCCAGCGAGGCGTGGCGCATCGAACTCGAGACGCCGCGCACCGTTCTCGAGTCGTACAAGGTGCTGCGGGTCGGTCCGCGCGAGATCGCGCAGCACCGCGACGGCCTGTCGATCAACGCGCCGCTGGTGCGCGCCCTGACGGCGGTGGGACTGTTCGACCGGAGCAAGGCGCCGGCGCCAGGCGACGCGGCCATGGCCGGGCAGATCAAGGATTTCAACGCGAAGATGGCGGCCACGCCGGCCTTCTTCTGGCTGGTGACCCAGGGCAACGATCGCCGCACGCAGGTCAACGCGGGGCGTGCCTATGCACGCGCGCAACTCGCGGCTGGGGCGCAGGGCCTGTCGATGCAACCGCTGTCGCAGGCGCTGCAGGAGTACCCGGAACAGGCCGGGACCTACGCCGCGATTCACGCCTTGCTCGAGGCGCCTGCGCCCGCACACACCGTCCAGATGTGGGCCCGCGTCGGCTACGCGCCGCCGGTGCAGCCCGCACCGCGGCGCGGCCTGGATGCGCACATCGTGCGCGCCTGACCGCGGCTTCAGGCGAGCAACTGCAGCAGCCGCTCGAATGCGTACTGCACCGTCGCCGTCCGGACGGCTGCGCGGTCGCCATCGAAGCGTTTCGTCTCGCTGCTCAAAACGCCGTCGATCATGAAGCCGAACCACACGGTGCCAACGGGCTTCTCCTTGCTGCCGCCGGTCGGGCCCGCAACGCCGGTGACGGCGACGCTGGCCTGCGCGCGCGAATGCCGCACGGCGCCAAAAGCCATGGCGCGCGCCACCACCTCGCTGACTGCGCCATGCGCCTCGATGAGGACCGGGTCGACGCCCAGCATTTCGGTCTTGGCCTCGTTCGAATAGGTAACGAATCCGCGCTCGAACCAATTGCTCGAGCCCGAGAGATCGGTGCACGCGGCCGCGATCATGCCGCCGGTGCAGCTCTCGGCCGTGGCCAGCATCCAGCCCTTGTCCAGCAGCCGGGCCGCCAGTTCGCCCACAGTGTTCACCATGACCTCCATGCGGCAATGACCAGCAACGTGCAGAAGGCAGCCACCAGGTCGTCGAAGATGATGCCGAAGCCGCCGCGCCAGCCGAAGCCGTGAAACCGGTTGTCGGCCCAGGCCACCGGCCCCGGCTTGACGGCGTCGAAGAATCGAAAGAGCAGAAACGCCACGAGCTGGGCCCAAAACCCCGCGGGCGTGACCAGCCACAGCACGATCCAGAACGCGATCACCTCGTCCCAGACAATGTTGCCAGGGTCGAGCACGCGCATGTTCGCGGCCGTGACGGTGCAGGCCCACCAGCCGATGGCGAAAGAAGCCGCGATCACCCATCCGATGGCCGCTGCGCTGAGCCAGTTCTGCAGCGCGATGTAAGCGGCCCAGGCCCACAAAGTGCCCGCCGTGCCCGGTGCCACCGGCGACAGGCCGGAGCCGAACCCCAGCGCGACCACGTGTGCGGGATGCTGGAACATGAAGCGCACGGAGGGACGCGCCGACGGCGGCCGCAGCGGAAGGTCGAACGGAGTCGTCATCGCGCCTTGCCGAACCATTCGGCCCAGTAATCGATGCAGGCCTTGATCTTGGGCAGCCGGTGGCGGCCGCTGGCGGTCACCGCAAAGACAGCCACGGGCCGAAGGTCCACGAATTTTTCCAGCACGGGGACCAGCAGCTTGCGCGCCACCAGCACGTCGCCCACCAGCGTCGCCAGCCGCCCGATGCCCAGGCCCTGCAACACCATCGTGGCCGCCATGTTGGTGTCATTGGTTCGCCATTGCCCTGCTGTCGCCACCACCAAGGACTTGCCATTGATGACGAACGGCCACTGGTTGAGCATGGCCACCGCGCTGTTGGTGATGAGGCGGTGTTCGACCAGCGCATCCGGGTGCGACGGCAGGCCATGCGCCTTGGCATAGGACGGCGCCGCATACAACGCCCGGCCGAGCGTGCCGATCTGCCGGGCCACGACGGTATCGGGCAGGGTGCCGACCGTGCGGATGGCGATGTCGATGCCGTCGCGGGCCATGTCCAGCAGCCTGTCCCCGACTTCGAGCTCCACCCGCAGGCGCGGATGCCGCACTGCCAGGCCCTCCAGGCTCGGCACTAATTGGTACTGCGCGACGACGGTGCTGGCTGCGACGTGCACCAGGCCGCTGACCTCACGCGCCTTGTCGGCGAACTCACCTTCCAGCTCGTCGAGCGTGGCCGTCATCCGGGCGCAGTAATCGCGGAAGGTCTCCCCCTCGGCCGTGAGCGACAGGCCATGGGTGGAGCGGTGGATCAGCCGCGCGCCGCAGGCTTTCTCTATGCGCATGAGGCTGCGCGAAACCTGGCTCACGGGCACGTCGCGCTCGCGCGCGACGGCCGACAACGTGCCGAGTTCGGCCACGCGCGCGAACAGGTGCATGTCGTCGAACTGGAGGTCCCGCATGGGGCAATGGTAACCATGGTCTGCCCGCCCGCTTTGCACGCCGTGCAACACCCATTTGCGGGCCATGCCGTTTCCAGGGCGTGCCGCTTTTCCTAAAGTGGACTCACCCAAAACGACGACCGAAAGGAAGCCACCATGCACACCGACACGCACCGCCTTGCCGACCAACACCTGTTGATGGACGCGGCCCGTCGTCATGCGGCCCAATTGCGGGCCGACGCTATCGACGAGTTCTGGAGCAGCGCGGGCGACGCCGCGAGGCGCGCGCTGCGTTCCACCCGGCGGCTGGCCGCCAGCCTGGCCCGTCACCAGCGCCTGCGCGCGCAACAGCCAACCGGTGCGCAGACTTAACTTGTGCCGGCTCTTTCTAGCGAGCCGGATAGCAGCTGCCGTTGCGCTTGCGGAAGTCGCGCGGCTCCTCCGGCCCGGCATGCGCCCACAACCCGCGCCGCTCGGCGCGGGCCGCGCGTTCTTCCTGCGCGTAGGGGCCGGCGCGGCGCCGAAAGGTGGACGACCAGGCCCAGCCTTGCGCGACGAGCCAGGCGCCGACATCCCGCCCCTCGAAGCTGACGCGTGCCAGCGTTCGCGCATAGCTGTCCTGTGCGTGCACATCGATCATGACGTTCTGGTGCAGCAGCCGGGCGGCGAGCGCGTCGCGCGCCTGCCTGCCTGCGGCCTGGCAGATCTCGGGCGCGTCGAGGCCTTGTAGCCTCACGTGCAGCGCCGTGCCGGCGTCCACCGGACGCACCCAGATCGTGTCGCCATCAGTCACGTGCGTCACCCGGCCCTCGACAGTGCGTGCGTCTGCATACCCGCTGAAAGCCAGCAGCAGGGCCAATACGGGGGCCACCGCGGAACCGGCTCCGCCGGGCCGCTGGTGGCGCCCCCTTGAGGGGGAGGCGCCGAAGGCGCTTCGGGGGGGAATCTTCACCTAGCCGAAATGATCGAATGACCCGTAGCGGCGATCCAGCGGCCGGCCGGCGGTGTCGACCAGGCGCAGGCCCGCGGCGGCTTCGATGGCGCCGATGCGCGTCACCGCGACGCCGGCTTGCCGCGCGGCGGCCTGCACGTTCTCGCGATGCGA
>JAQZBU010000184.1 GCA_029237735.1 Ramlibacter sp.
CTGCGTGCGCAAAAGATGGCGTTGGGCGAGCCGGACGAGCGTGGCCGGCGCACGCCGCTGCCGCTGGGCGAATTCGTCGAATGGCCGTGCGACACCGTCATCTATGCGCTGGGCACCAAGGCCAACCCGATCGTGGGGCAAGCCACCCACGGCCTCGCGCTCGACAAGCGCGGGTACATCGTTGCGGACGAGGCGACCCAATCCACCAACCTGCCGGGCGTTTTCGCCGGCGGCGACATCGTCACCGGCGGCGCCACGGTGATCCTCGCGATGGCGGCCGGCCGGCGCGCCGCGCGCGCCATCGGCGCCTGGTTGCAGCAAGGCAAGGGGAGCTGGCCGGTCGACCCGGCTGCTGCCGACGCGTTCATCGTGCCGGCTGCGCCGACCGAGTCCTTCGCCCATTAAGGAGACTCATGATGTTGTGCCCCAAGTGTCACGCACCCCTCGCGGATGAAAGTGAGGGCCTGTACATCTGCTGCGCCGATGCGCCGATGCAATGGCAGTGCGGGCAGTGTGGGAAGGTCAGCGAGGGCTTTGCGTTTCCCTACGGAAGCTGCCCGCAATGCGGCGGCAAACTGGCGTTGCGCGAAGACGATCGCACAGCGTTGGCGGACCGGGCCGCACTCGACGCGGTGCGCATGGCGTTCGAGATCGAGCTCGGCGGCCGTGCTTTCTACCAACGCGCCGCCGCGGACAGCGGCGACGATGAGCTGCGTGCCCTGTTCGGTCGCTTCGCCGTGATGGAGGGCGAGCACATGGAGACGCTGTCACGGCGCTACCACATAGAGCCGCCCGCCCCATCGCCCGCCTTCCGCCTGGAGCTGGCGGCGGTCTTCGCCGAGGTCGAGCACCGGCCGAAGGATCCCGGCAACCTGTTTCGCATCGCCATCGCGCTCGAAAAGCGGGCGGCCGCTTTCTTCACGGCGCGCTCCGCGGCCGCTCCCGCGGGTTCCGCCGAGCAGCGCCTGTACCTGGAGCTGGGCGCCGAGGAACGGGAGCACATGGCGCTGCTCACGACCGAATACGAGCGCTGGCAGGCCCGCAAGCCGGGGCTGTTCAGCGGTGACCCGCTGGCCGACGCGGCACGCGCTGCCCGGCCCACCGCGGCGCCGGCCGAGGCCATCAACGCCGCGGCGCTGCTGCTCGACGCCGCCGATCCAGCGCGCCTTGCGCTCGTCTGCGGCGACCAGCAACTGAGCTACGGCGAACTGCGCGACCGAGTGGCGCGGGCCGCGGGACTGTGGCGCGCGCGCGGCCTCAAGCCCGGCGACCGGGTGGCGATCAAGCTGCCGGATGGCATCGACTGGGTGGTTGCGTTCCTCGGCACGATATGGGCCGGCGGTGTCGCGGTGGCGGTTAATCCGCAGATCCCCGCTCCAGAGTGGCATTACATCCTGGACGAAGCAGGCTTCAACGTCATCCTGGCCGCCAGTGCCGACGACACGCCCCCACCCTGGGCCGGGCGCGTCATGCTGGTGGATGAAGGCCGACGCGCCGTCGCCGCCACCGCGCCGGTCGAGCCGCATTGGGTCGACGACGACACGCCGGCTTTCTGGTGCCACTCGTCAGGCACTTCCGGCAAGCCCAAGGCGGTGGTGCACCGGCACGGATTCGCGCGCGAGATCGAGCGCGTGTCGCGCGAGCGCGTCGGCATCACGGCCGACGACCGAATTTTCGCGACGTCGCGTCTGTTCTTCTCCTACCCGCAGACCAACAGCCTGTTCGCCGGCCTGAAGATCGGCGCCACGGTGATCCTCGATCCGCAATGGCCCACCGTCGATTCGGTGGCCGCCACGGTGGAGCGCACGCGACCCACGGTGCTCCTCAGCGTGCCCTCGCTCTACCGCAGCCTGCTGCACGCGGGCCTAGCGCCGGCGATCGCCGCCGCGGGCGTGACGCGCTGCGTGTCGGCGGGCGAGGCCTTGCCCGAGAGTCTGCGCACGGCCTGGCGTGAGGCCACGGGGATCGGCATGCTCGACGGTTACGGCGCTTCCGAAACGCTGATCCTGGTGCTCACCGCGTTGGACGGCGACGATGGCCTGCAGGTCTCGCCAGGGGTCGACGTGCAGCCGCTCGATGCGCAAGCCGCCGCCAACGGCGTCCCGACGCGGCTGTGCTTTCGCGTGTCGACGCTCGCCCTGGGCTATCTGGACCGCCCCGCTGCGCAAGCGCAGAGTTTTCGTGACGGCGCTTTCTGCCCGGCTGACCTGTTCCTGCGCACGCCGTCCGGCGGCTGGCGTTTTGCCGGCCGCGAGGATTCGCTGGTCAAGATCAAGGGCCGCTGGGTGAACCTCGTGGAACTCGAGGAGCGACTGGCGTTGGGAACGCCCGGTCTGCTAGAGGCCGCATCGGTGTGCGTGCCGGACGAGGACGGCGTTGATTCCGTCGCGTTGTTTTACGTGGCCCGCATCGGTGAACGCGTGAAAGTCGAGCAGGCCCTGCGCGAACGCGCCGCCGCGCTTCCGCCGCACCAGCGGCCCGTCGGCTGGCACGCGATCGAGGCGCTGCCGCGCACACCCACGGGCAAACTGCTGCGGCGGCGGCTGGTGGACATGCTGCGGATGGCTGTAGGAGATTTGCCATGAGCGCCGTGCTGGCCGACGCACCGGTCCGCATCGCGCGAAGTGGCGCCGTGTTCACGCTGACGATGGCGCGCGCGCCGGTCAACGCGCTCGATGAAACTCTGGCCATGGCGATGGAAGGCGCGATCGACGCGGCCTGCGCCGACAGCGGCGTGACGGTGATCCACCTGCGCAGCGCGAATCGCGTGTTCTGCGCCGGCGCAGATCTGGCGCTGATGGCGCAAAGCATCACCACGTCGGCTGGGCTGGAACGGATGCTCGCGCTGGTAGGGCGGCTGCAGCGCCTCGCGGCGCGGCTGGAGGCGGCGCCGGTGGTGACGCTGGCAGAGATCGGCGGCGCCGCCCTGGGCGGCGGCTTCGAACTGGCGCTCGCCTGCGACCTGCGCATCGCGGCCCACGAGGCGCGCCTGGGGCTGCCCGAAGCGGGCCTGGGGTTGCTGGCCGCGGCCGGCGGCACGCAACGCTTGACGCGGCTGGTGGGGCCGGGCACGGCCAGGCGGTTGATCCTCGGCGCCGAAACGGTAGACGGCGCAACCGCCGCGCAACTGGGCCTGGTCCAGTGGGCAGTACCGCGCGCGGATCTGGCGGAAGCGGCGCGGGCCCTGGCCGAGCGCGTCGCCGGCTTGCCGCGCATGGCCTTGAACGCAGCCAAGCAATGCATCGCAGCGGCGTTCGATCCCGCGCGTGACGGTTTCGCCGAAGAGATCGCCCACACCCGCCAGCTGTACCAGCAAGCCGCAACGCGCGAGCGCGTGGCCGCGTTCCTGCACGCTGGCGCGCGCTGACGTCAGTCCAACCACTTCATCGATCAGGAGACATCACATGCATCTCGACAACCGCATCGCCGTCATCACCGGAGCGGCCTCGGGCATCGGGCGCGCCACCGCCGGGGCCTTCGCCCGGGCCGGCGCCCGCCTGGTACTGGCAGACATCGACGAAGCCAACGGCGCCAAGGCAGCCGCCGAGCTGCGCGCCGACGGACACATCGCCGACTACCTGCAGGTCGACCTCACGAACCCGGAATCGATCGCCGGCTTCGCGGCCCGCGTGCAGGAGCACTCCGGCTCGCCGGACGTGATCGTCAACGGCGCCGGTTGGGGCAAGACACATCCGTTCTGGGAAGGCTCACCCGAACTGTGGGCCAAGGTCATCGCGCTGAATTTCGTCGGCCCGATGCAGCTGGTCAAGGCGCTGCTGCCCGCCATGATCGAGCGCAGGAGCGGCCGCATCGTCAACATCGCCAGCGACGCCGGCCGTGTCGGCAGCATGGGCGAGACGGTGTACTCGGGCGCCAAGGGCGGCCTGATCGCTTTCACCAAGTCGCTGGCCCGCGAGGTGGCTCGCTACCAGATCAACGTCAACTGCGTCTGCCCGGGGCCGACCGACACGCCCTTGATGGCGGCCGTGCCCGACGGCGTGAAGGAGGCGCTGACCAAGGCCATTCCGTTCCGCCGCCTCGGTAAGCCGGAAGAGGTGGCCGACGCGATCCTCTTCTTCGCCAGCGACCGCTCGCGCTACATCACCGGCCAGGTGCTCAGTGTGAGCGGCGGCCTGACCATGGCCGGCTGACGCCATGGATCGTCATTGCGGGCTCGACCCGCAATCCAGGAAGTCATGGATGCCGGATCGAGTCCGGCATGACAACCAAAACTTATAGGAGTGAACGCATGAAACGCATCCAGCTCGCCGGCTACAAGGCGACCCATTTCGGCTATGCCGTCAGCGGCAAGGTCGCGACCATCACGCTCAACCGCCCCGAGCGCAAGAACCCGCTGACGTTCGACTCCTACGGCGAACTGCGCGACCTGTTCCGCGAGATGGTGTACGCGACCGACATCAAGGCCGTGGTCTTCACCGGCTCGGGCGGCAACTTCTGCTCCGGCGGCGACGTGCACGAGATCATCGGCCCGCTGGTGAAGATGGACATGCCCGAGCTGCTGCAGTTCACGCGCATGACGGGCGACATGGTCAAGGCGATGCGCGCCTGCCCGCAGCCCATCGTCGCGGCGATCGACGGCGTCTGCACCGGCGCCGGCGCGATGATCGCGTGTGCGTCGGATATGCGCGTGGCCACGCCGCGCAGCAAGCTCGCCTTCCTGTTCGTGCGGGTCGGGCTGGCCGGCGCCGACATGGGCGCCTGCACGCTGCTGCCGCGGCTGATCGGCCTGTCGCGCGCCGCGGACCTGCTGTACACGGGCCGTGTCGTAGGCGGCGAGGAGGCCGAGCGATTCGGTTTCTACAACCGGCTGGTCGATCCCGACGCGGTGCTGTCCACGGCCGACGCGCTGGCGCACGAGTTGGCGGACGGCCCGACCTTCGGCCACGCGATGACCAAGACCATGTTGTGGCAGGAATGGAGCTCGGGCCTGGGCGAATGCATCGAGGCCGAAGCGCAGGCGCAGGCGATCTGCATGCAGACCAACGACTTCGAGCGCGCCTATCACGCGTTCGCGGCTAAGCAGAAGCCCATATTCGAAGGCAACTGACGCGGACCCCCACCCATGGCCGACACCAGCTTCCTCGCCTGGCCTTTCTTCGATGACGGCCACCGCGTCTTCGCGCGCGACCTGGAAAGCTGGGCGCGAGACGCGTTGCCGCCGCTGCTCGAGCACGACGAGGGCGACCTGGACAGCGTGTACGCCTGCGTCGGCGGGCTGGTGCGCGCGCTGGGCCGCGCCGGCTGGCTGCGCGCCTGCGTGCCGCACGCCTATGGCGGCCTGCGCGAGGGCGTGGACGTGCGCACGCTGTCGCTGGCGCGCGAAACGCTGGCGCGCGCCGGCGGGCTGGCTGATTTCGCGTTGGCGATGCAGGGCCTGGGTAGCGCGCCGGTCTGCCTGTTCGGCAACGCGGCGCAGAAGCAGGCGCTGCTACCGGGCGTGTGCAGCGGCGAGCTCATCGCGGCGTTCGCGCTGTCGGAGCCGGACGCCGGGTCGGACGTCGCGGCCATGTCCGCCACCGCGCGGCAGGAGGGCGACGGGTGGGTGCTCGACGGCGTCAAGACCTGGATCTCCAACGGCGGCCTGGCCGACCGCTACGTGATCTTCGCGCGCAGCGGCGAGGCGCCGGGCGCCAAGGGAATCTCGGCGTTCCTGGTCGACGCCGACACGCCCGGCCTCGACGCGACCGAACGCATCCCGGTGATCGCGCCGCATCCGCTGGCGACGCTGCGTCTTTCGAACTGCCGTGTCGGCGCCGACCGGCTGATCGGCGCACGCGGCCAGGGCTTCGCGATCGCGATGGGAACCCTGGACCTGTTCCGCACGAGCGTCGGCGCCGCGGCACTGGGACT